>NZ_JBEXSY010000010.1:0-155511 GCF_040613895.1 Nocardiopsis sp. NPDC006198
CAACAGCGGGGGGGGGGGGCGGTCACGCCCGGGCCCTCGACGGTCACAGCCGGTTGACGTCCACCACGTGCACGACCGCGTAGCCCTCCGCGTCGGACGCGGCCAGGTCCACCTCCGCGCTGATGCCCCAGTCGTGGTCGCCGGCCGGGTCGGCGAAGATCTGGCGCACGCGCCACAGCCCGGTCTCCTCCTCGATGAGCAGCATCTTCGGTCCGCGCGCGTCGGGTCCGGTCCCGATCTCGTCGTGCTCGGCGAAGTACTCCTCCACGGCCTCGGCCCACTCCTCGCCGCTCCACTCGCCGTCCTGGGACAGCTTGCCCAGGTCCCCGTAGCGGCGGCGGGAGGCCAGCTCGACGCGGCGGAACATCTCGTTGCGCACCAGCACCCGGAAGGCCCGCGCGTTGGCCGTGACCGGCCGCACCTTCTCCTCGGCGGGCTCCTGCCCCTCCGGGGCCTCCTCCTCGGGGTTGGTCAGCCGCTCCCACTCGTCCAGCAGGCTGGAGTCGACCTGGCGGACCAGCTCGCCCAGCCACTCGATGAGGTCGCGCAGCTCCTCCGTCTTGGCGTCGTCGGGCACCGTCTGGTTGAGCGCCTTGTACGCGCTGGCCAGGTAGCGCAGGACCAGGCCCTCCGAGCGAGCCAGCTCGTAGTGGCCGACGTACTCGACGAAGTTCATCGCCCGCTCGTACATGTCGCGTGCCACGGTCTTGGGCCGGAGCGGGTGGTCGCCCACCCAGGGGTGGCCGCGCCGGTAGACGTCGTAGGCGTGGTGGAGGAGTTCCTCCAGAGGCTTGGGGTAGTCGACCTCCTCCAGCAGCTCCATGCGCTCGTCGTACTCGATGCCGTCCATCTTCATCTGCTGGACGGCCTCGCCGCGGGCCTTGTTGAGCTGGGCGCCGAGGATCTGCCTGGGGTCGTCCAGGGTCGACTCCACGACGGTGAGCACGTCGAGCGGGTAGGTCGGCGACTCCTTGTCCAGCAGGTCCAGCGAGGCCAGCGCGAACGTCGACAGAGGCTGGTTGAGCGCGAAGTCCGCCTGGAGGTCCACGGTGAGCCGGGCGGTGCGGCCCTGGTCGTCGGGTTCGGGCAGGGTCTCCACGATGCCGCCGTCGAGCAGCGACCGGTAGATGGCGATCGCCTCGTGGATGTGGCGGCGCTGCGCGGGCCGGTCGTCGTGGTTCTCGGTGAGCAGGTGGCGCATCGCGGTGAAGCAGTTGCCCGGGCGGGCGATCACGCTGAGCAGCATGGCGTTGCTCACCCGGAACCGCGAGGCCAGCGGCTCGGGGTCGGCCTCGATGAGCTTGTTGAAGGTCGCCTCGTCCCAGGAGACGAACCCCTCGGGCGCCTTCTTGCGCACCACCTTGCGGCGCTTCTTGGTGTCGTCGCCCGCCTTGGCCAGGGCCTTCTCGTTCTCGACGACGTGCTCGGGGGCCTGCGCCACCACGTGGCCGACCGTGTCGAACCCGGCGCGTCCCGCCCGCCCGGCGATCTGGTGGAACTCGCGGGCGCGCAGGCGGCGCACGCGCACCCCGTCGTACTTGCTGAGGGCGGTGAACAGCACAGTGCGGATGGGGACGTTCACCCCGACCCCCAGGGTGTCGGTGCCGCAGATGACCTTGAGCAGGCCCGCCTGGGCCAGCCGCTCGACCAGGCGCCGGTACTTGGGCAGCATGCCGGCGTGGTGCACGCCGATGCCGTGCCGCACGTACCGGGAGAGGTTGCGGCCGAACTTGGTCGTGAAGCGGAAGTTGCCGATCTCCGCCGCGATCGCCGCCTTCTCCTCCTTGGTGGACATGTTGATGCTGGTCAGCGACTGGGCGCGTTCGACGGCCTGCGCCTGCGTGAAGTGCACGATGTACACGGGCGCGTTGCCGTCGCGGAGCAGCTCCTCCAGCGTCTCGTGCAGCGGGGTCACCCGGTAGTCGTAGTAGAGGGGGACGGGGCGCTCGGCGGAGGCGACCACGGCCGTGGTGCGCCCGGTGCGCTTCTCCAGGTCCTCCTCGAACCGGCTGACGTCGCCCAGGGTGGCGGACATCAGCAGGAACTGCGCCTGCGGCATCTCCAGCAGGGGCACCTGCCACGCCCACCCCCGGTCGGGCTCGGCGTAGAAGTGGAACTCGTCCATGACGACGGTGTTGATGTCCGCGTTCGCGCCCTCGGCGAGCGCGATCTGGGCGAGGACCTCGGCGGTGCAGCACACGATGGGGGCGTCGGCGTTGACGCTGGCGTCGCCGGTCATCATGCCGACGTTCTCGGTGCCGAAGATCTTGCACAGGTCGAAGAACTTCTCCGACACCAGCGCCTTGATGGGCGCGGTGTAGAACGCGCACTCGTCGCGGGCCAGGGCGGCGAAGAGCGCGCCCGTGGCGACCATGCTCTTACCGGAGCCGGTGGGGGTGTTGAGGATGACGTTCGACCCGGAGACGACCTCGATGAGGGCCTCCTCCTGGTGCGGGTAGAGGGTGAGGCCCCGCTCCTCGGCCCACAAAGCGAACGCCTCGAAGAGGGAGTCGGGTTCTGGTTCGGCCGGAAGCACATCGATGAGACTCACAGTCTCTATACTGCCCGCTCCCGGGCCCCCTTCGGGACGTGGCGGGCGCCCGCCGACCCGCAGCGGCGCCCCGCGCGCCCCGGCCGGCCCGTACACGGCGACGGGCACGCCCCCGTGGGAGGCGTGCCCGTCAGCGGCCCTGCGGCCCTCGCCGGCTCTACACGAGGCCGAGCTTCCGGACGGTGTCGCGCTCCTCGACGAGCTCGTTGACCGAGGCGTCGATGCGGGCGCGGGAGAACTCGTCGATCTCCAGGCCCTGGACGATCTCCCACTTGCCGTCGCGGGACACGACCGGGAAGGAGGAGATGAGGCCCTCGGGCACGCCGTAGGAGCCGTCGGACGGGATGGCGGCGGAGGTCCAGTCGCCCTCCGGGGTGCCGTTCACCCAGTCGAAGACGTGGTCGATGGCGGCGTTGGCGGCGGAGGCGGCCGAGGACGCGCCACGGGCCTCGATGATCGCGGCGCCGCGCTTGGCGACGGTGGGGATGAAGTCGTTCTCCAGCCAGGCCTGGTCGCCGACGGCCTTGGCGGCGTTGCCGCCGCCGACCTCGGCGTTGAACAGGTCCGGGTACTGGGTGGCGGAGTGGTTGCCCCAGATGGTGAGCTTCTTGATGTCGTTGATCGACACGCCGAGCTTCTTGGCGAGCTGGGTGAGCGCGCGGTTGTGGTCGAGGCGGGTCATCGCGGTGAAGCGCTCGGCCGGGACGTCCGGGGCGTTGCTCTGGGCGATGAGGGCGTTGGTGTTGGCCGGGTTGCCGACCACGAGTACCCGGATGTCGTCGGCGGCGCCGGCGTTGATCGCCTCGCCCTGGGGCTTGAAGATGCCGCCGTTGGCCTGGAGCAGGTCGCCGCGCTCCATGCCCTTGCCGCGCGGCCGGGCGCCGACCAGCAGGCCGACGTTGGCACCCTCGAAGGCCTTGGTGGCGTCGTCGAAGATGTCGATGCCCTGGAGCAGGGGGAAGGCGCAGTCGTCGAGCTCCATCGCGGTGCCCTCGGCGGCCTTGACGGCCTGCGGGATCTCCAGCAGACGCAGCTTCACCGGGGTGTCGGCGCCGAGCAGCTGGCCGGACGCGATCCGGAACAGGAGGGCGTATCCGATCTGGCCGGCGGCGCCGGTGACGGTGACGTTGACGGGTGCTTTGGACATGGCGTGAACTCTCCTGACGACGATGTGCGACCCGCGATGTTACCAACGGGTCATACGCGGCGTCGGTGCCGGGCGCTGGGGTCCGTCCAGTCGCGCGCCGCACTCCACCACCCTAGACCGAGCCCCCTCGGGGCCCGGGACCCAGGTGCGGTGTTCGCGGCGTGCCCGCGCACCCGGTCCCAGCAGGGCCTGTCCTGTAACGGATTTACGGCGCGGAAACGCCGGACACACCCTGTTAGGATGACGTTTGCCGACGACGGCGGGCCGGTAGCTCAGTTGGTTAGAGCAGGGGACTCATAATCCCTGGGTCGCGGGTTCGAGTCCTGCCCGGCCTACCCCCTCCAGGCACACCAAAAGCGCCGCCGACCTGCGGATACAGGCCAGCGGCGCTTTCTTGTGCCCTACGGTCGGCTACGGACTTCCACGGTTCCGTCCGGGTGGCCGCGCCGAATACGCGTGGAAGTTTCGGGCCTCGGAAGTCGTCGAACCCGGTCCCGGCCCCGTCCAAGCACCTCGCGTAAATCCGAAGTAGGACATCAAGGTTGCGTCCGTCCTATTCTGCTACTTGTGGGGGATTAGTCCCTGTATTGGCCGGGCGATCCTCCCAGTGCCCCGGAGGGGCGTGCGGCGGGTGCGCCGGTCCCTCCCGTCCCGGCCGCCCCGTGTGCCGGTTCCGGGCTCCCGCGAGCCCCATGGGTCGGGGTGTGTCCGGTGGTGGCGGGTTTCGTGGGGATGAGTGCCGAAGATCCCGGTATCCTCGGTGGCGGTAATGCCGAGGTGCGGCCATCGGGGCGCTCGTCGGGGTCGGCCGGTCCGTGACCCGCCGGTCCCCGTTCGCGGGTCCGGGCCCCTCCGTCCTCGGCCGGTGGAGAACCCCTTCGTCCGCAGGGGGTGGGGGCGGACCCGTGTCCGCCCTGGTGAACTTCGTGGACTTTCGGCGCGTATGTCTTATTCATACGGATTCCTCTGCGTACGGTTCGGAGAGGGGCCGTCCGGTCCTGTCGTCCGTCCGGCCGCCGGGCGGGCGTCGTGCGAGACGGGGAACCCCTGTGTTCCCCCGGACTCCGGACCGCCCGGAAGTGCCCACAGACGCGGTCCGGAACATGCTCCGAACGACCGTGTGAGCGGGGACGGCTCGTCTAAACTGGCGGCCGTTCGGGGCGCAGAGGTGTCCCACGTCTCACAACCACCGTGCTCCCGGCGTCGTCCGACACGTCGGTGGAACTTCATCGGGAAGGGCGAGCGTTGGGCGCTGATGGGACCGGGGGGCGCGGCGCGCACCGCCGCAGACGTGACGACCTCGCCCCGCACCTGCTCCGCGGCGCGGCGGCAGCCCTCGTGGCGACGGTCCTCGTGACCGCCTTCTACGTCGTGACCTCGCGCGACGGGGACGCGGGCGTCCAGGACCGGCAGGAGCAGGCGGCGCCCCGGGCCATCGGCACCCCCTTCGCCAGCCTCGTGGACGAGATCGGCATCTCCCGGGACAACTCCGCCGCCAACGTCGACCTCGACGGCGCGGGCCACAGCCTCTCCTCGCAGGCCCTGGCCGCCGCCGGGTGGACGCCCGGCCGCGAGGTGGTCCTCCTGGGCACCGAGCTCGAGCTCCCCGACTACGCCCCCGGGCGCCCCGACCACGTGGTCTCGGACGGCCAGCTGCTCCGGTTGGACGAGGACCGCTACGGATCGCTCACCTTCCTGGCCACCGCCACGCGGACCGGCGGCGCCGGTGGCGGCCCCGCGGTCCACGGAACGGGCCGCGTGGTCTACACGGACGGCACGGAACAGGAGTTCGTCCTCTCCGTCCCCGACTGGGTCGAGGGACCCGCGGGGGACGCGGCGCTCTCGCTGCCCTACGCCAACTCCGCCGGCGTCGGCGGACCGAGCCCCACCCTCGGCTCCGTGCGCCTGTACGCGCGCAGCGTGCCCGTCGACCCGGCCCGGGAGGTCTCCCACGTGGTCCTGCCGCGGGTGGACGGGGACGGGGGCCGCCTGCACCTGTTCTCCGTGGACGGCCGCCCCTCCTCCGGCTGGACCGGCTCCTGGGCGCGGGCCACCTCCGGGTACCTGGAGGTCGGCCCCTGGCAGGACCAGACCCTGCGCCTGTCGGTCCGCACCACCGCAGGAGGGCACGTCGCCAGGATCCGCCTCGACAACACCTTCGCCGCGGAGCCCGTCACGGTGGGCGCCGCCTCGCTGGCGCTGCAGGGGGACGCCGCCGGCACGCGCGGGGCCGCGGTCCCCCTCACCTTCGACGGACGCGCCGACACCGTCATCCCGGCGGGCGGACAGGTGTTCAGCGACCCGGTGGAGATCCTCCTGCCGCCGCACACCGACGTCCTGGTGAGCTTCCACCTCCCCGAACTGGTGACCGCGGCCCCCGTGCACTACGCCGCGGTGGACACCAACTACAGCAGCGAGCCGGGCAGCGGCGACCAGACGCTCGACACCACCGGGGCGCCGTTCACCGGGCGTGTGGCGCAGTGGCCCTTCCTGACCGGTATCGAGGTCGCCGACGGGCCCGGCGCGATCGTGGCCTTCGGCGACTCCCTCACCGACGGGACGCGGTCCACCCGCGACGCCCACAGCCGCTGGCCGGACGTGCTGAGCACACGCCTCGCGGCACAGCCCGGTGTGCTCAACCCCGGTGTGCTCAACGTCGGCGTGGCCGGGAACCACGTGGTCACCGACGGGTACCCGGGGGAAGGGGTGTCCACCAACCCCAGCGGGGTCGCCATGGTCCACCGGGTCCAGAGGGACGTGTTCGCGCAGAGCGGCGTGGAGACCGTGGTCGTCTTCGCGGGGATCAACGACCTGCGCTGGGGCACCTCCCCGGACGCGGTGATCAGCGGGCTCGGCCAGATCGCCCGGCTGGCCGAGGCGCGCGGCGTCCGGGTGTTCGTGGCCACGCTCGGTCCCTGCGGGGGGGAGCGGCGCTGCACTCCGGAGGTCGAGCAGGCACGGCAGCAGGTCAACGCCTACCTGCGCACGCAGATCGGTGACCCGGCGTCGCCGTTCGACGGGGTGTGGGACTTCGACGCGGTCCTGCGCGACCCGGCCGACCCCGCCCGCCTCCTGCCCGCCTACGACTCCGGTGACCACATCCACCCCGGGGACGCGGGACTGCGGGCGCTGGCCGAGTCGGTGGACCTCCAGCAGCTCGTCGGCGGGTGAGCCCCGCCCCTCACCTGGGGGAGCCCAGGTGGTGGTGGACGACCAGGTCCACGTAGACGGCGCCGAGGCCGTCCAGGCTCAGCCCCGCATCCGGGTCGTACCAGTACAGGAGCGAGTCGAGGGTCTCCAGCACCTCGTCGGCGGCCCGGCCGGGGTCGCGTACGGCGAAGGCGCCCGCGGCCGCGCCGTCCTCGATGATCCCGCGCATGTGCTCCCGGTAGAGGCGCAGGAGGGAGCCGACCTCCCTGTGGCGCGCGGGGTGGACGGCCCGCAGCACCGGCAGCAGCTCGTGTGCCAGGGCTGACGCGGCCCGGTGCCGCCAGCCGGTCTCCACATGGCGTCTGACCAGCGAGGCCATGCGTTCGACGGCGGGCAGCTCCGGCCGGTCCGCGGCCAGCTGGCCGTCGACCCGCTCGTGTGCGGACCTGAGCACGACGGCGTAGGCCAGGTCGGTGCGGGTGGGGAACGCCCTGCGGAGGGAGGCCGTGTCCGCCCCGGTCTCCAGGGCGATGCGGCGGATCAGCTCGGACACGCCCGGTCCGCGCGAGCCGTGCCGGGCGAAGAGGCGCGCGGCGCAGTCCAGGACCGGGGCGGCGGCTCGGAGCGCGCGGGGCGAGGTGTGGGCCGTCATAGGGGTTCTCGTCGTCGGGAGGGCGCAGGGAAGGAGAGGGGTGCGCGGTCTTCCCCCGAGGGGCCATCGCTTTCCAGGGTATCCGCGGGGTGGCCGGAAGCGGCGTGGAACGGCGGAACCCGACGGGGCGGGGAACGGTCGCGGGCGCCGAGCCCCCGCGGGCACGGCGGCCACGCGCCGGAACGGCCCCCGGCGGGCTCCGGGAACGTGCCCTCCCGCCCGCGCCCGGGGCCCGGGGCTCAGACGGCCCCGACCGCCGTCGCCCCTCCCCGGCCCCGACCGCTCGTCAGCGACACGAGGTCGGCGATCCGCTCCGTGGCGAGCGCGTCGACGCCCATGCCGATCAGACGCGCCATCTCCGGGAACTCGTTCACGGCCCAGGCCGTGACGCGATACCCGAAGCGGTGCATCTCGTCGACCGCTTCCCGGGTCACGAGCGTGTGGTGCGCGCCCAGGAACTCCGGTCCCAGGGCGCGGACGGCCTCGTCCGGAGGCATGTCCGGCTGCTCCCAGACCGCCAGGAGCCGGGCGCCGGGGCTCTTGGCCCGGAGCGCGCCGAGGGTCTCGGCCGAACCGGTGAAGAGCACCTGGTCGCCGAACCCGCGTTCGCGCAGGAGCGTGTCCGCGGCCAGCGCGGCCCTCGGCGTGTCCGCGCCGACGAGCAGGGGTGGGGGCCCGTGGGCGCCGAACTCGGCCAGGACCTCCATCAGGGTGGGTATGCGCCGTTCCACGTCGTCGCGCACCCCGGCGAGTTCTGCCAGGGTGAGTCCGTCCACGGGGCGGGGCGGGGAACCGGGAAGGGCCACGAGTCGTTCGTCGACCAGGACGGAGTAGCCGTCCGAGGTCAGGTGGACGTCGATCTTGACCAGATCGGCCCCGGCGCGCCAGGCTGAACGCAGGGCCGGGAGCGTGTTGCCCGGGAAGCGGGCGGTGTCTCCGCGCAGTGCGATGGACAGCGTCATGCGGTCAAGGGTGGCAAATTCCGCCGTCCCACGTGGCGCAAACAGGAAAAACATCCACCAAGAAGGTCCGCGGCGGCGGTGGCCCGGGCCCGCCCCGGCCGGAGCGGCCGGGCCCCTTCGCCGCGATTGCGAGAGGACTCACGTCCGGAGAGCACCGTTCCGGGCGCGATGAGCTGGGAAACTTTGTTACATGGCGTCGTGATCGCACGGTGTCCCCATGGCCGGCCCCCGAGTGTGAGGCGAACGATGATCCCGGACCAGCGACGAGAGCACATCCTGAAGCTCCTCCAGGAGCGTCACGTGCTGAGTATCAACGAGCTCACGTCGATGCTGTCCGTGTCCCACATGACGGTCCGGCGCGACATCCAGGCGCTGGAGAACGACGGCAAGGTCCTGTCCGTCACCGGTGGGGTACGGCTCGCGGCACGGCTCAAGAGCGAACCCTCCTACCTGGCCAAGGCCCAGCTGGAGGTCCCCGCCAAGCGCGCCATCGCGCGCGCCGCCGCGGAGCTGGTCAGAGAGAACTTCACCATCTACCTGGACGCGGGGACGACCACGCTCCAGATGGTGCCGCTGCTCACCGACAAGGTCGGCCTGACGGTCATCACCAGCGACTTCAACGTGGTCGGGCACCTGATGGAGTACCCGGGGATCGAACTGATCCACACCGGCGGCGTCGTCTCGCACTCCGACCACTCCTCGGTCGGCCGGTTCACCGCCGACTTCCTGCGGCAGGTGAACGTGGACCTGGCCTTCATCGCCAGCAGCTCGTGGGACGTCGACCGCGGCTCGACCACGCCCTCCGAGGCCAAGGTGGTCGCCAAGCAGGCGCTGCTGCGGATCGCCTCCAAGAGCGTGCTCACCGTCGACAGCACCAAGTACGGCAAGTTCGGCACCTTCAGGGTGGCCAGCCTGGAGGAGTTCGACCTGATCATCACGGACGACCGGCTCCCGCGCTCGGCCGTGGACGAGCTGGGCGAGCGCGACGTGCGCCTCAAGCTGGTCGAGACCGACTAGACAGGGCCTTCCCGTGTGCCGGGAGGGACGGAGCCGGCGGGGGCGGATCAGTCCTCGTCGGCGTCCAGCTCCGCGGGGCAGAACAGCCCGAGCTCGGTGCCGTCCGGGTCGTAGAACAGCAGGGTGGAGCCCTCCTCGCGGTGCATGACGGGGGAGTGCTCCACGTCCATGTCCGCGAACCGCTCCTCCCACGCCTCCAGCTCGCCGAGGTTGTCGACGCCCAGGGTGAGCCGGTCCAGGCCGCAGTGCCTGCGGTCGAACCGGTTCTTGAAGTTGTCGCGGTGTTGGATGAGGGCGACCATCAGGCCCGACGCGGGGTGACGGCACTCGCTGCGCAGCGTGCCGTCGTGGTCGCGTCGTCCGAGCACCTTGAAACCCAGGACGGAGCGGTAGAAGCGCACGCTCTCGTCGCGGTCCCGCACGGAGAGGGTGACGCGGGCGAGCCCGTTGAGCTGTGGCACGGGCACCTCTTTGCGCCGGGGATTGATGCTGGTCAGTAGTTCGAGCACGGTCCACAAGCCTAGGTGGGTGTGTAGGGGGACGGACCCCTCTTTAACGCGGGCTTAACGCCCGATGTTCCCAGGATCACCCGGCTCCGCGAGCGGCGCCGCACGGGTCCCCGCCGAGGGGGCGGCGGAGGGTTTCGCGCCGGCCCGCGGCTCGTCCCGTGCCTCGCCGGTCCGCGCGTACCAGCGGGCCCGCATCACCAGGACGGCGACGGCGAAGGAGACCAGTCCGCCGAGCGTGGCCAGGGCGAACGCCCCCTGGTGGCCGTACGCGTCGGCGACGGCGCCCGAGACCACGGACCCCAGGGCCTGGCCGAGGATCAGGCTGCTCAGGACGACGGCCATCGACTGGGAGAGGCGGCTGGGCGGGGCGGCCCGCTCGATGAGCCCGAAGAGGCTCACGATGTGCGGGCCGATCGCCGCGCCCAGCACGAAGACGGCCACCGCGAGCGTGGCCGGCCCGTGGTCCAGGTACAGGGGCAGGCTGAGCACGAACAGGCCCCCGGCCGCGACCCGCGTCCGGGCGGTCAGGGAGAACCCGGCGGGCAGGGAGGCCATCAGCAGCCCGGCCGCCGCGCTGCTGGCGCCCATCACCGCGTACATCAGGCCGGACAGGTCCCCGTACCCCGAGGCCGCCGCGAACGCGGTCACGCCGGTGGACATGCCGCCGAAGAACAGCCCCTGGCAGAACATGGGGGCGGTGAGCACGAGCAGGGCGGGGGTGGCGATCCGGCCCTCCGAGCCGCGCACCGGCGGCGTCCCGGCCGGGGCGGTCCGGTGGAGGGCGAACACGGCACCGAACACGCCGATGAGAGCGGCGGCGCCCAGCACGCCGGCCGACGGGGAGAGGGTCACGGTGAGCACGCCCACGAGGGCGGGGCCGAGGACGAACGCGGCCTCGTCGAGTACGCCCTCGACCGACATGGCGGCCGACACCGAGCGCTCCCGTTCCGCGCCCCGGTCGGGTCCCCGGCGGATCAGCACCACCCACCGGGTCCTGGCCATGGGCCCCATCTGGGGCAGGCACATGCCCGTGACCGCGGCCAGAGCCGCGAGGGCGGGGGTCGGGGTCCCGGACCGGACCGCGAGGACCAGCAGGACGATCAGGACGGCGTCGACCAGCGCCATGACGAGCACGGGGGTCCGCTGCCCGTGCCGGTCGGCGAACCGGGCGATGACCGGGCCGCCGACGGCCTCGCCGAGGGCGAAGGCGCCGGCCACCGCTCCGGCGGCCGCCACACTGCCGGTGGTGGCGGTGACGAGGGTGAGCATGCCGATCAGGGCCATGGAGATGGGCAGGCGGGCCAGGAAACTGGCGAGGAGCAGCGGCCACCCGGCGATCCGGTGCATCCGCCGCAGTGTCTCGATGGGTGACATCCCGACCCCGTCCCGCTCGTGGTTCCCGCTCCCCGGATTCCAGCACGGCGGTCCTGCGCGGGCCATCAGTGGAGACGACAAAATTCATCCCATGATATGGCCGAGAATCGTCGTGATGCCCGGTTGCGCACCGGGCGTCCGCGGGTTCCGGCCGGTGGCGGGGCCGCCCCGGCACGGACGCCGGGGAGCCCCGCTGCGAGGCCGTGGACCCGGTGCTCGTGCACCGGTCCGCCGTCCCCGCCCACGGGGCACGGACGCCTCCGACATCTGATCCGGCCGGGTGGCGACGCGCCGGGGTGGGAAGGACCGGGAGTGTCCGAGGTACCCGCGTGAACGGTGAGAGACCTTGCCACTGAACGAGGAGGAGGCGGTCCTGCTGGCCGCCGCCTGGCGGAGGCTGGCCGGGGGCGGTCCCGAGGCTGCCGCGGTCGGGGCGGAGCTCCTGGACCGCTGGAACGAGCCGCACCGCCGCTACCACACGCTCCTGCACCTGTGGGAGACGCTCCGCGCCGTCGACGTCCTCCAGGAGGAGGCGCGCGACGCCGACTGCGTCCGCTACGCGGTCTGGTTCCACGACGCGGTGTACGAGGGGCGCCCCGGCCGGGACGAGGAGGAGAGCGCCGAGCTCGCCGGGCGCCTGCTGTCCCTGATCGGCGTGGAGCCCGGGCGGGTCGGCGAGGTGGTGCGCCTGGTGGGCGTGACCGCGGCGCACCGCCCCGAGGAGGGGGACGCGGACGGCGCGGTCGTCTGCGACGCCGACCTGTCGGTCCTGGGCGCGCCGGCCGACGAGTACCTCGCCTACACGGCGGCGGTCAGGGCCGAGTACCGCCATGTCCCCGACCGGGTGTTCCGCGAGGGCCGCACCGCGGTCCTGCGGTCCCTGCTGAACGGGCCCCGCCTGTTCCACACGTCGTTCGGCCGCGAGCACTGGGAGGCCGGGGCCCGGGCCAACATGCTCGCCGAACTCGACCGGCTGGCGTCGCCGGCGCCCCTGGACGCCCCGCCGCCCTGACCCTCCCGCACCCGGGGAGGGGGAGCCGTGCGCCTCCCCGGGCGGGCCCTCACGGCCGCCCGCCCACCCTGGGGGCCTTGCGCCGCCGGAGCCCCGCCGCGCGCAGACGGGTGACCAGCTCGCGCCCGGTCACGTGCGCGGCGCCCAGCTCCAGCGCGCGGGCGTGCAGGTGGCCCGGGATGTCGTAGTGGTCGCGGTCGAACGCCCGCGGGTCCACCCCCATGGCGCGGGCGAAGGCGTGCAGCTCGTCGAAGGAGCTGTCGCTCACCAGGTGCGCGAAGAGCAGGCCGCGCGGCCCGGGCCAGACCGCGGAGTCGATGAGGACGCTCATGGCGTACGGGGCGCGCTGACGGCCCGCCACGGGACCGGGCTGGACATGACCATGGTGCTGGAGGGGCGACCGTGCTCGGCGAGCTTGTCGATGACCTCCTCGAAGTGCTCCATCGAGCGGACCGCGATGAGCAGGACGCAGCAGTCGTCGCCGGTCACCCGGTGCACCTGCAGGATCTCGGGCAGCTCCAGCGAGGAGCCCTCCCGCAGCAGGCAGTGCGCGCCGAAGCACTCCATCCGGACCAGGGCGGTCACCGGGAGCCCGGCGGCGGCCGGGTCGACGTGCGCGTGGTAGCCGGTGATCACCCCGCGGTCGGTGAGGCGGCGGACGCGGTCGGCGACGGCGGGCGCCGACAGGTTGACCCTGCGGGACAGCTCGTTGAAGGACAGCCGCCCGTCCTGCTGGAGTTCGGAGAGGATGCGCTGGTCGACGCCGTCCAGCGGGGTTGCCAGTCGTGAGGCCATGCTTTGCGTTCCCAAGGTCGAAGCTCGTTAACCATGACGAATGCTAGGCCAATGCCCGACTTGCGTGTTCATCGGCCATTCCTTTCGCGGTTGTGTCTGCCCGATGATGTGACCTCACGTACACGGTGCCGTGTGCCGGGGCGGTTCCCCGCGCCGCGCGGTGCCCGCACAGCCGCTCAAGCAGTACCGACAAGGGGTCGTCATGCTCTCCACCGCCGCCCAGCAGTGTCCGTTCGCCCCCGGCGAGGACGCGGAAGGGGCCGAGGCGGCCCGGGCGCGCCGGGCCGCGACCGACGGGGGGCGGCCGACGCTCTCCTTCGAGAAGAACACCCCCTACGTCGACTACGTCGGGATCGACACCCTGCTCGGCCTCCGGAGACCGCGCACCGCCGAGCCGGCCGAGTCCGCGTTCATCATCGCCACCCAGGTGATGGAGCTGCTCTTCGCGCTGGTCCAGGAGCGCTGGGAGGCGGCCCGCGACGCGCTGGAGGCGGACGACGTGCCCGGCGCGCTGGCGTGGCTGCGCCGGGCGTGCAACGCTCAGGACGTGCTCAACGACTCCTGGGGCCTGCTCGGGGACATGACCCCCACCGAGTTCAACCGCTTCCGCGACTCCTTCGGCGAGGCCTCCGGGTTCCAGTCCTACGGCTACCGCAAGCTGGAGTTCCTGCTCGGCAACAAGTCGGCCGCCATGATCCGGCCGCACAAGGCCATGGCCGGAGTGGCGGACCAGCTCAGGGCCGTGCTGGAGAGTCCCGGCCTCTACGACGCCGCGCTGCGCCTGCTCCACCGCCGCGGCCTCCCGGTGCCCGCCGACCGCGTCGAGCGGGACTGGACACAGGACTACGAGCCCAGCGACGGGGTCGAGGCGGCGTGGACGGCCGTCTACGCCGACGACGTGCCCGGGAACGACCTGTTCCTGCTGGCCGAGGCGCTGCTCGACGTCGCCGAGAGGGTGACGCGGTGGCGCCACCGCCACCTCGTGGCCGTCAAGCGGACGATGGGCGGCAAGCCCGGCAGCGGGGGTTCCAGCGGCCTCACCTGGCTGGCGCGCAACGCCGAGCAGGACGTCTTCCCCGAGCTGTGGTCCCTCCGCAGCTCCGTCTGACCAGTACGCCGCGCCCCGCGCACGACCAGGAAGCAGGAACCGATGACGCCCACCACCCGTGAGGACTGCGTCGCGCTCGACGCCGCCGACCCCCTCGCCGCGTTCCGTGAGGAGTTCGTCCTCCCCGAGGGCGTGATCTACCTGGACGGCAACTCCCTGGGCGCGCTGCCGCGCTCCACCCCGGGCCGGGTGGCCGACATGATCGAGCGCGAGTGGGGCCGGGACCTCATCCGCAGCTGGAACGACGCGGGCTGGTGGGACAAGCCGCGCACCCTGGGCGCCAAGGTCGCGCCGCTGGTCGGCGCCGCCGCGGACGAGGTCGTCGTCGGCGACGGCACCTCCGCCAACCTCTTCAAGGTCCTGGTCGCGGCGCTGCGGATGTCCGACCGCTCCGTCGTGCTGGGCGAGGCCGGCAACTTCCCCACCGACCTGTACGTGGCCGAGGGCGCGGTCGCGCTGGCCGGGGCCGTCCAGCGCAGGGTGGACCCCGACGGTCCCGGGCTGGAGGCCGCACTGGCCGGGGGCGACGTCGCCGTCCTGCTGCTCAGCCACGTGGACTACCGCAGCGGAACCCTGCGCGACATGCCCGGCATCACCCGCCTGGCCCACGAGAACGGGGCCCTGGTGGTGTGGGACCTGTGCCACAGCGTCGGCGCGGTCCCGGTGGACCTGTCGGGCAGCGGGGCCGACTTCGCGGTCGGGTGCACCTACAAGTACCTCAACGCCGGTCCGGGCGCCCCCGCGTTCCTGTACGCGGCCCGGCGCCACCACGCGGTGGCCGAGCAGCCCGTCAGCGGATGGCACGGGCACGCCCGCCCGTTCGACTTCTCGGGCGACTACGAGCCCGCGCCGGGGGTCTCGCGCTTCCTCAGCGGGTCGCAGCCGCTGGTCGCGGACGCGGCGCTGGAGGCCTCCCTGGACGTGTGGGCCGAGGCCGACCTGGCCCAGGTGCGAGCCAAGAGCCTGGCGATGACCGACCTGTTCCTCTCCCGGGCGGCGCAGGCGGGGATCTCCTCCATCACCCCGTCCGAGCACGCCCGGCGCGGGAGCCAGGTGGCGCTGGTGGAGCCCGAGGAGGGCGCGGGGTACGCGATCGTGCAGGCGCTCATCGCGCGCGGGGTGATCGGTGACTTCCGGGCCCCCGACGTCATGCGGTTCGGGTTCACGCCCCTGTACCTGCGCCACGTCGACGTGTGGGACGCCGCGACAGCCCTGGTCGAGGTCGTCGGGACGGGCGAGTGGCGCCAGGAGCGCTTCGCCAGGCGGGGCCAGGTCACGTGACCCCTTCTTGACACTCCGGACGGGCAACCGTCCGGAGTTCTCTTTGCCCGGAGGGGAGAGGCCCCCGTCGCCGCTGACCCCCGCCCGGGACGGGCATTGCGCGGCCTTGACCGCGCCGCCCCCGACCGCACCGCGGGACCTCGGCGCGTGGACCGTGACCTTTTCGGCCCGTACACGGCCTCCTGTCCCACCTATCCCGCTTCGTGTCAACTCGGGCGAGTGTATGACGCGGGCCACGGAACGGCCCCTCCGCCTTCTCCGCATACGTCCGAGAACCCCTGTCCGGCAGGGGTTCTCGCGTTTCAGGGGTCCTTTCCCGGGGCACTGCGAGCCGTATGCGGGTAAACACGTGCTGTCATTTTACCTGGAAGGCTTGCACACTTTGCTTAAACCTGGGTTAGTGTCCTCGTGATCGCTTCGTTATGAGTCTTTAGCGAGTCGATGCCGAGCCCTTGACCGGCCGAGTGCCGCAAGGGAGTCGAGACCCTCACCGGGAATCGGGCGGCGCGTATCCACGCGCTCACGCCGGAGGACCACCGAATTCCATCGGTGCTCCCGTTCCCGCCCGCCACTCGCCGCCAGCGACGCGGGAGATCCCTGACATGACGCCCTCGCGGGGCGCACCGAGCGTGCCCGCGTGTTCTGGAGCGTCGTGCCCACGGTCTTCTCGGCCCTGTCGTCAACCTGGCCATTAATTTATGAGCAACGAAACTCCCATTCAGCACGGCGAAGTCACCGCGACCTACTTCTGGGACGACGGTTCCGGCATCAACGGGGACACCGGTGCACCCGCAGGCGGAGAGCCCATGCAGAAGGGGCTGTTCTCCAGCCCCAGCTGGCCGCTCGGCACCGAGGGCTACATCGTCTACGAGGGCGAGGAGTACGAGTTCTTCATCGGTGACCGCGGTCCCGGGGAGCCCTCTGCGGACTGCGACGTTCTGCTCGACATCGACGGCAAGACCTTCGCCGACATGATGGGCACGAGCTTCGACGAGAACTCCCTGACCGTCGGCGGCGGCAACGGCCACGCCGAGGTCGAGTACTACATCACCGAGTGGGGCGACGGGAACGGCACCGAGGGCGCCCCGCACCCCTTCCAGGAGCCCGGCAACAAGTGTGAGGACGCCGTCTCCCCCCTCCCCGAGGAGAAGACCGAGGAGGAGCCGAAGGAGGAGACCGCGAAGGAGACCTCCGAGGACGGCGCCGACCAGGCCGCCAAGGAGGAGGAGCAGGCGAAGGAGCAGGAGCAGTCCGAGGACGCGGCCGCGGCCGAGGGCCAGGACGGGAACGGCGACGGCGGCGTGACCGCCGAGACCGCCGCGAACGACCTCTCCGGAGCCGAGCTCACCGGTGCGGACGGCGTGATGAGCGGCACGGGTCTGCTGACCCTGGCCATCATCCCGGCGATCCTGATCGCGCTGTTCTTCGCCTGGACCCGCCGTCCGGCCGGCCAGCACGCCGGTGCGGCCGACGGCGAGGGCAAGGGTCTGATGGCCGAGAGCGACGGGCGCCACAGCCTGGGCTCCACGCTCAGCACCCTGTTCGACAAGCTGCGCGGCAACAAGTAGCGCGCAGGGCGTCCTCCGGGACCTCCCGGTCCCCCGACCGGTACCGGCCCGAGGCCGGACGCCCCCGCAGGAGCGGTCCCCGAAGGGCCGCGGCCGACAGGCCGCGGCCCTTCGGCGTGTCCGCGCCGGGACGCTCCCGGCGCGCGGGACGCGGGCGCGCCGCCGGTCGCCGTTGACCGCCGCGGCCCGCCCGCCCCTCGGGCGCGCCGACACGGGGTCCGCGCGCCCTGTCCCGCGCCTCGGCGGTCGGGGCGGCTCCCGGACCCGCGCCGGTGGCGACAACGCCGTCGCCGACGGGTCCGAAGCCTCCCCGCGTGCCCGGCGCGGAGGTTCGTGCGGGGACGCCCGGGGAGGGCGGCCCCGGCCGTGCCGCTCAGGGCATCCGGGCTCCGTCGGCCGGCTCCCTGCGCCGTCCCGGCAGGGGCGGGACCGCGGGGCGGACGCCCCCGGACGGCGGACGCGGGTCGCGGCCGCCCGACGGCGCCATGCGCTCGCGCACCGAGGCGGCGAACTCCTCCGCCTCGGAGCCGAGGGCGGCCAGTGCCCGTTCGGTCTCCCCGGGGTCCCCCAGCAGGCCCTCCGCCCGCAGGAGGGCCTCCACGCGGGTGACCGGGTCGCCCTCGCACCGGTGCCCGGACTCCGGCCCCTCCCGGCGGGGCGGCGCGCAGCAGGACCGCGGGTCCTCCCGGTACGCGACCGCCTCGACGACGGCCGGGCCGCCGCCGTCCCGGGCCTCGGCCAGCGCCCGGGAGACGACCGCGTACACGGCGGCGGCGTCGGCGCCGTCGACGCGGTAGCCCTTCCTGTCGTGCCCGGGGGCTCCGTGCACGGGTGCGGGGCCCCGCGGGTACGGGGGTGCACCGGCGGCCCGGTGGCCGCCGAGCACGAGGAAGACGACGGGCGTGTTCCACACGGCGGCGAAGTCGTAGGCCTCGTCGGTGTCGCCCCCGTCACCCGTCAGGGCCAGGGCCGCCACGTCCCGACCCTCGCGCCGGGCCGCGTAGGTGAGGCCGACCGCGTGTGAGGCGTTCGTGGCCACGGGGGTGCACTGCGGAGCGCACCGGTAGCGGCGGGGGTCGTATCCCGGACGCCAGTCGCCGCGGAAGAGCGTGAGGGCCTCCACCGGGTCCACCCCGTGGGCGACCAGGGCGACGCTGTCGCGGTAACCGGGGAAGAGCCAGTCCCGGTCCGACAGGGCGAGCACGCCTCCGACCTGGGACGCCTCCTGCCCCGCCGAGGACGGGTACACGGCGAGGAGGCCCTGGCCGGCGAGCGCGCGGGCCTGCCGGTCGAAGCGGCGCCCGATGACCATGGCGCGGTGGAGCCCGGCCAGCCGGGCGCCGTCGGGAGCGGTGAACCCCGGGTGCTCCACACGCAGCCCGTGCCGGTCGACGAGCCGCACGGGCTCCACCGGCGGGGGCGGAGGAGCCGGGCGAGGTCGCTCATCGGTGTGCTTCATGTCTTGAATATGCGGTGAATCACCCCATATTGTCGATGTCCCCAGGCTGATGCTGGACAAAATGGCCGGTCGTTCGCCAGAGCGCCACGGATGGTCTCACGCGGGTATCGTGTGAGCGGTATGAGGTGAGACACATGGCCGTGCGGCTGGACGACACCGACCGTCGCATCATCGCCCTCCTGCGGGAGGACGGGCGCATGTCCATCCGCGCGGTCGCGGAGCAGGCCCACATCTCCAGGGCCAACGCCTACTCCCGGCTCGAACGGCTGCGGGACGAGGGCGTCATCCGCGGGTTCACCGCCGTCATCGACCCCGAGAAGTACGGCACCGCCCTCTCCGCGTACGTTTCCGTGCGCATCGAGCAGCACTCCTGGGAGAGGTTCCGGGGCTACCTGCGCGACATCCCCGAGGTGGACCACGCGGCGCTGGTGTCCGGCGACGTCGACCTGCTCCTCCTCGTCCGCGTCACCGACGCGGCCGCGCTGCGCACCTTCGTCCTCGAACGGCTCCAGCGCATCCCCGAGGTCAAGAGCACCCAGACCATGTTCATCCTCGACGAGCCGCCCCTGTGACGGCGCCGGCCGGCGGGTGGCCGTCCGCCCCGCGACGGGGCCCCGGCACGGCCCCGCCCGGCCCCCGGGGCGTGGTCCGTCGGTGCTTTCGGCGGGCTCGGCGCTCGCGCCGATCGCCGCGAGCCCGGAACGACCCGCGGAACACGGCCTAGCCTGGGCCCATGCCCGAGTACCGCGTCGTCGACGCCTTCACCGACCGGCCCCTGGCCGGAAACCCCGCCGCCGTCCTGGTCCTGGACGACGCCTACCCCGACGCCTGGGCGCAGGGGGTCGCGGCCGAGTTCAACCTGTCCGAGACGGCGTTCGCGCGTCCCGTGGACGACCCTGGCGCCGACTACGAACTGCGGTGGTTCACGCCCGCGGTCGAGATCGACCTCTGCGGACACGCCACCCTGGCCACGGCGCACGCGCTCACCGAGCGCGGCGAGCCCGGACCGTTCCGCTTCACCACCCGCAGCGGCGTCCTCACCGTCACGAGGGAGGACGGGCTGCTGTGGATGGACTTCCCGGCCAGGCCGCCGAAGCCGGTCGAGGCCCCGGAGGGGCTGGCCGAGGCCCTGGGGGCGCGGCCCCGGTGGGTGGGTCTGGGCGGCGCGGAGGACCTCCTCGTCGAACTCGCCGACGAGGACGCCGTCCGGGGCCTGACCCCCGACACGGCGGCGGTCGCGGCCCTGCCCTTCCAGCTGGTCATCGTCACCGCCCGGGCCCGGCAGGGGCCCGACTTCGTCTCCCGGGTCTTCGCCCCCGCGGTGGGGGTGCCCGAGGACCCGGTGACCGGTAGGGCGCACACGGTCCTCACACCCTTCTGGGCCGACAGGCTGGGACGGGCGGAGCTGACCGCCCACCAGGCCTCCGCGCGCGGCGGCGACCTCCTGCTGAAGGACCGGGGCGGCCGGGTGCTGATCGGCGGCCGGGCGGTGACGGTCGCCACCGGGACCCTGCACCTCTGAGCGTGTCCGGGGGCGGCTCCGGCCCACGTCGTCCGGTGCGGGCGCCGGGCCCGCCGGGGTGTCGGCTAAACACGCCCGGGCCCCGTCCCCCTAGGGTTCGACGGGGGCCGGTCCGGCCCCGGGAACAGACAGCCGAGAGGAGCACCCCGTGGAGAAGTGGGCCACCAGGGAAGAGATCATCGCGGTCCGGGAGCGGTTGGAGGCCGCCGACCCGCGCTGGCGGCGTCCGGCCGCCCACGCCGTCGGCGTCATCCGCGACGGCCGGACCTCGTTCACCCTGACCAACCGGGACGGCAACCACCTTCCGGCGGTGATCCTGGCCAGGGCGGTCGGCCACTCCTCCGGCAGCGGCTCCTACCCCCTGTCGGTCGAGCAGCTGGAGACGGCGGAGGCCGAGCTGGCCCCGGCCGAGGCGTGCCCGGACTTCGAGCACCCGAACCTCCACCACTGGCGGGACCTCATCGCCGAGGTCACAGGGGAGGGCGGCCAGCTGGTCGCCGTGTTCGTGGGGGACCTGGCCGACGAGCCCGTCGACGAGCACGACCGGGCCCTGCGCGCCGCCTTGGAGGGGTAGGCCCGCCCCGGGGCGCGGAGCGGCCGGACCGGATCCGGAACAACGAGCGCCCTCCGGGGCCGGGCGGCCGTCGATGGGGAACTGGGGGCCGACGGAATCACGGTTTCCCCCTCGCGGCACCCGGACTTCCGGTAGAACTGAACGCGAGGCACCTCCCCACCCCTCCCGGGGAGGTGCCCGCCACACTCCGGCCCGGGACACCCCCTTGGTACCGGGAGGACGTGTGGCCCCCCGAGAGATCGGCCCCGGCGCCCCCCGGGGCCGATCTCCACCTCCGGGCGGGGCGGCCGGGCCCTGCGCTCGCCGACGCCGAGGAGGCCCGCCGCACCCGTCACCCCCTCCCCGGGTCCTCCCGCCTTCCGGCGAGGCTCACCAGACCGCAGCCGTACCCGCGCCCACGGCCGATTCCGCGGGTGAGCGCCTGCCGGAAAGGATCCGCGTCGGTGACCCGCGCCCCAGCCCCGTGGGGCCGGCCCCACGGACCCGATGCGCGAGGTCCGGCCGGAGGGGTCGCTGCCGGACGGGGCGCAGGTCGCTCACCCGGCCCCACGGACGAGGGCGTCCACGTGGTCGGCGGCGGCCCTGGCGCCGTCCGTGCCGGCCAGGCGGTCCCGCAGCTCCTCGGCGCGCGCCCGGAGCCCGGGGTCGTGCAGCACGGCCTCGAAGGCGCGGCGCAGGCGCTCTCCCCGGGCCCGGGCCGGAGTCAGCCCGACCGCGCTGCCGAACCGCACGCAGTCGTCGATGTTCGAGCGCTGCTCCATCTGGAGGCCGATCCCCACGAACGGCCTGCCCGAGGCCACAGCGGTCTGCACGGTTCCTTCCCCGCCGTGGATCACGGAGGCGTCGATGAGGCCGCCCAGTTCGTGTGCGGGGAGCAGGTCGAACACGTGCACATGGCGGCCGAGCCCTTCGAGGTCGCCCGGTTCCAGGTAGTGGGCGACCGGGGCCAGGACGGTCACCGGCATCCGCGAGAGCTCGCGGAGGACCCGGAGCACGATGTCGCGGCGGCCGGAGCTGCCCATGGCGAAGTACACGACGGGACGGCCGGCCTCGCGGGCCCGCCCGGCCGCCAGGGTCACCTGCGGGGGTACCTCCCGGTCCAGGCGGGCGTAGATCGGCCCGACCCAGCGATGGTGCGGCGGGAGCCTGTACGGGTGCAGAAAGCCGGAGATCGAGGCGATCAGGTTGAGGTCGCCGTCCAGCGCCTCGACGGTCCGTCGGGGCAGTGCCACGCCGTGCTCGCGGGCGACCCGCGCGAAGCCGCGGGGTTTGTACGAGGTGTACCGGGCAGCCTCGCGCAGCAGCACGGCCGCACCGGCGTTGACCGCCCCCGCCAGGAGGCCGCGACCGTCGAGCAGGGGCAGGGAGCGCGCCTGGCGCAGGTGGGGCCACGAGTAGGCGAACGGTCTGACGTGGACCAGCGGGATCCCGTCGGCCCGCGCGGACACCAGCTGGCTGAGCGTGGAGCCGATGACGGTGGCGGCCGGGCGCACCAGGGCGTTCAGTTCGCGTTCGCTCCCGACCCTGGCCCGGACCACGTCCTCCGTGAACGGGTGGTTCGGGCTCCGCCCCTGGTCGAAGCGGATCAGCTGGTCGGCCTGGGCGTCGGTGAGCTCGGGGGAGAGCCGGTGGTACTCGAAACCGGCGTCCTCGACCACACCCGCGTACCGCTCGGAGTACCCCGCGAACACGCACCGGTGCCGGTCCCGCAGGTGCCGGGCGACCTCGACCGCCCGGGTCGTCTCGGCGAGGTTGAAGGTTTCGGGGGCGAACAGGACCGTGCTCATGCGGGAACTCCTCGGCGGAAGGGGTTCCCCGCAACGTAGTCCCCGGGGAGGCGCCCGGGCAAAGGCACTCTCCGCCGGGCGGGCGAATGGCGTGTGTCACGTTCGCCGTCGGAGGGGGGCTTCCCGTGCAAGAATCTGGGACAAGTGTCCCATTTGTTTGCGTGCCGGGACACGCCGCCCCTCTCACGCCCTCGGAGGCCCCGCCATGCCCCACCCCTACGCCCGCCTCTTCGCGCCCCCCGGGGCCAGGGGCTTCGCCGTCGCGGGGATCATCGGCCGCATGCCCGTGGCCATGGCCAACGTCGGCATCATCACGATGCTGGCCGCCACCCACGGCAGCTACGCCCTCGCGGGCGCCGTCGCCGCGACCTTCACCCTGTCCATGGCGTTGATCGCGCCTCAGGTCTCGCGCCTCGCCGACCGCCACGGCCAGCGCCGCGTGCTCCCGCCGGCCGCCGCGATCAGCGTGGTCTCGCTCTTGGCGATGCTCGCGTGCGTGACCTTCGGCGCCCCGTCCTGGGCGCTCTTCGCGTCCGCCGTCCCGGCCGGGACGATGCCGAGCATGTCCGCGATGTCGCGGGCGCGCTGGACCGAGCTGCACCGGGGCTCGCCCGAGCTGCGCACCGCCTACGCCTTCGAGTCGGTGGCCGACGAGCTCACCTTCATCACCGGACCCGCCCTGTCCGTCGTGCTGAGCACCGCCGCCTTCGCCCAGGCCGGGCCCCTCGCCGCGGCGGCCTTCCTCGCGGTGGGGGTGGGCCTCTTCACGGCCCAGCGCGGTACCGAGCCCCCGGTGCGGGTCCCCGCCGACCGGGACGGACGGCGGACGCGCTTCCTCGGCCTGCCGCTCGCGGTCCTGATCCTCGTCCTGGGCGCCGGGGGAGTGATCGTCGGGGCGGTGGACGTCGTGGCGGTCGCCTTCGCCGAGGAGCTGGGCGCGCCCGGCGCCACCGGTCTCGTCCTGTCCGCCTACGCCCTCGGCTCCGCCGTGTCCGGTCTGGGCTTCGGCGCGCTGAACCCGGGGGGACGCCCGCACGTCCTGCTCGTCGCGGCCGTCGCCGGAACGGCGGCGACCACGGTTCCCTTCCTGGCGGTCGGCGGGATCGCCGCGCTGGCGGCCGCCGTGTTCGTCTCCGGCCTGTTCTTCGCGCCGACGATGATCCTGGTCATGACCCTGGTCGAGCGGATCGTCCCCGCCGAGCGGCTGACGGAGGGCATGACCTGGGCGCTGACCGGCCTCACCGTCGGCACGGCGGGGGGCACCTTCGCCGCCGGGACGGCGGTGGAGGGCTCGGGCACCACCGGCGGGTTCCTCGTGGCGGTGGCCGCCGGCGGCGCGGCCCTCGCCGCGGTGGCGGCCGCCGCCCCGCTGCTGGGCCGCGCGGCCGCCGACCCGGAGGAGGGCGGGGAAACCGGCGGGGAACCGCGGACGGAGGAGCCCCGGGCCTGCGGGGCCCCCGGCTGAGGCGTCGCGCGCCCCCGGGCGACGGTGCCGCTACCCTCGCCGTAGACCGGAGGAGGGGCCCTGAAACAGACCGACGGACGCCGAGCCAAGGGGGAACTGCGCCGGAACGCGCTGATCGAGGCCACCCTGCGCATCATCGAGCGCGACGGGGTGGCCGGCGTCAGCCACCGCACCGTCTCCCGGGAGGCGGGGCTGCCCACCTCCGCCACCACCTACTACTTCAGCGGGCTGGGCGACCTGTTGACGGCCGCCCTGACCAGTGTGATGAACGAGGACTCCGAGCGGATGCGCCGCCTCTCCGGCGGCGGCGACCGGCGGCGCGAGCTCGCGGAGCTCCTGGCCGTGGTCGCCGCCGACCCCGGACGCCTGCTCGCCGAGTACGAGCTCTTCCTGCTGGCCGCCAGACGCCCTCACCTGCGTGAGGCCACCGACGGGTGGCTCGCCGCCGTCTCGGCGTTCGCCCGGCGGTACACGGACGACCCGGTCCGGGTCCGCGTGGTCGCCGCGGTCATCGACGGGGTCCTGCTGCACAGCCTGCTCGGGGACACCGCGCCCACGGCGGAAGAGTTCGCCGCCCTCCTCGCCGACGTCCTCCCGGACCCGCCGGGGGCGGATCCGGCACCGGATCCGCGAGACCTCCCCTGAGCAGCGCGGACACTGTCGTCCACAGGCCCTCTGCGACGCTGTCCCGAAACCCCTAACCTGGCCCGGAGGATCATCCGAACCCAGGGAGGGCACCGATGTCGGGACGGTACGGGGGCGGCGGCCAGGGGCGCCGGTACGGCGGCGGGGGAGGCGGCAGGGGCGGCGGGCGCCGACCCGAGCCCGAGCCCCTCCGGGGGGTGCGGGACGACGCACGCCTCTCGGTGGAGCTGCTCCGCATGGACGGCGACTCCTACGGCCGCTACAAGTCCCTGCGGGGCGACTGGGACTTCGGCGACTTCACCCTGACGGTGCAGCGCGTGCAGGCCGACCCGTTCGCCCCGCCCTCGCGCGTGCGCGTGCTCGTGCCGGACGCCGGCATCCCCAGAAGCGCGTGGGGCGATCCGGTGCGCCGCCGCGCCACCGCCGACTACCTGGGCCGTCGTGCCCGCGGACTGCTCCGGGGCTCCCTGCTCAAGATCGACGCCGGGGGGCAGGAGGTCATCGAGCGCTCCTCCTGCCGCCTCACCGACGGCGGCCTCGAACTGCGCATCGGCATCGACCTCCCCGGCCACGGGCGCCGCATCGACGGCCGCACCGCCGAGCGCGAGCTGTGCACGACCCTGCCCGCGCTGGTCGACGACCTCGACTGGGAGGCGGTCGACGCGGCCGCGGCCGAGGCCTTCGCCGACAGCGTCGCCGACACGGTCGCGCTGCGCGCCGGCCTGGAGGACCGGGGGCTGGTCGCCTTCGTCGCCGACGGCGCGGTCCTCCCGCGCCTGAGCGGTGTCAGCGACGAGCCCATGGCCGACGGGGCGGTGCCCTTCGAGGCGCCGGAGAGCCTGCGGGTGGGCGTGGACCTGCCGCACCGGGGCGCCGTGACCGGGATGGGCGTGCCGGAGGGCATCACGCTCATCGTCGGCGGCGGCTTCCACGGCAAGTCCACCCTGCTGCACGCGCTGGAGCGGGGGGTCTACGACCACGTCCCCGGGGACGGCCGGGAGCTGGTGGTGACCAGGGACGACGCCGTCAAGATCCGGGCGGAGGAGGGGCGGCGGGTCGAGCGCGTGGACGTGAGCCCGTTCGTCCGCAACCTCCCCACCGGCGCGGACACGAGCGACTTCCGCACGGAGAACGCCTCCGGGTCCACCTCCCAGGCCGCCAACATCTGCGAGGCCGTCGAGGCCGGTTCGCGCACCCTACTGGTGGACGAGGACTCGACCGCCACCAACCTGATGATCCGCGACGAGCGGATGCAGGCGCTCGTCCACGGCGACCGCGAGCCCCTCGTGCCCTTCGTCGACCTGGTCCGGCCCCTGCGCCGCGACCACGGGGTGTCCACGGTCCTGGTCATGGGCGGCAGCGGTGACTACTTCGACGTCGCGGACCAGGTGGTCATGCTGGACGCCTACCACCCCCACGACGTCACCGAACGGGCGGCGGAGCTGGCCCGCGAGCGCACCGACGCCGACTTCGGCGCGCCGCGGGCCCGGGTGGTCGCCCCCGACTCGGTGGACGACACCGCGCGGGGCCGGGGGAGGATCAAGCGCCGCGACATGGACGTCCTCGTGTTCGGGGAGAGCGACGTCGACGTGCGGTCCGTGGAGCAGTTCGTGGACCCGGGGCAGCTCATCGGAGCCGGGCTGGCCCTGCGCGAGCTCGTCGCGGGCCGCCACCTGGACGGGGCGCGTACCCTGGCCGAGGCGCTCGACTCCCTGGAGGAGGCGCTGGAGGCCGAGGGCGTCACCCTGCTCGGCGACGACTTCGGGGGCGACTACGTCCTGCCGCGCCGGTTCGAGGTCGCCGCGGTCCTCAACAGGCTGCGCACGCTCCGCGTCGCCGCCCAGCGTCCGGGCGGGTGAACGCGCGGCCGTTCCGGCCCCGGCCCCGAACGCCGACCGGGGGCGGGAGCCGCGAGGGGCGCGCTCCCGTCGCGTCCCCCGCCTGGAGGAGGGGCGCGTGCGCGCACCCGCGGGGACGCTCCGGCGGCCGGGGTGTGACAGGCGTCCCATCGCAGGCCTGAGGGGGATCCGGTCGGTATTGTGGGAAAGCAGGGCACAGCCTCCCAGGAGGTGCGATGCCGGGCCCTCCCCGGTCGCGCCCCGGCGGTCGGACCGCCGTGAGGACGCCGCCCTGCGAATCCGACCAGTCTTGGAGAAGAGAACCCGGTGCGTGACCCCGCAGATCTGTACGAACTCCATCCCGGCTTCGACGACATCGCCGGGCTGGCGATGCTGGTCTGTCTGGACGGCTTCGTGGACGCCGGACACACCGGACGCCAGGTCGCCGAGGCCCTTTTCGAGCGCTTCGAGGCCGAGGAGGTCGCGACGTTCGACGCCGACCGGCTCGTGGACTACCGGTCCCGCCGCCCGTCGATGACCTTCGTGGAGAACACCTGGACGGACTACGAGCCGCCCAAGCTCGCCCTGTACCGGATGCACGACGAGGAGAACGCCCCGTTCCTGGTCCTGTACGGCCCGGAGCCGGACCGGGAGTGGGAGGCCTTCGCCGCCGCCGTCGTCCAGCTGGTCGAGCGGTTCTCGGTGTCGCTGTCCATCAGCACGCACGGCGTGCCGATGGCGGTGCCGCACACCCGTCCGGTCACGGTCACGCCGCACTCCACCCGCCCCGAGCTGGTGGAGGGCCACACCCCGTGGATCGGCCGGATCGAGGTGCCCGCCAGCGCCGCGGCGATGCTGGAGTTCCGCCTGGGGGAGCGCGGCCACGACTTCGTCGGCTACGCCGTCCACGTGCCCAGCTACCTGGCCCAGTCCCAGTACCCGCGGGCGGCCATCGCCGCCGCCGGTTACGTGGCCGGGGCGACCGGGCTCGCGCTGCCCACCGGCGGGCTGGAGGAGGTGGCGGGGGCGACCGACGTCGACATCGCCGAGCAGGTGGCGGCCTCCGCGGAGGTCCAGCGTGTCGTGGCCAACCTGGAGCGGCAGTACGACGACATCATGTCCTCGCGGACCGATCCCGAGGAACGCCCCACACTCCCGCTGGCCGACGACGAGGCCGGCCTGCCCACCGCCGACGAACTCGGCGCGGAACTCGAACGCTACCTCGCCGAGCGCGAGGGCGACGGAAACGGATGACCGTGTTCTACCAGATTGTCTTCCGCTCGGTCCTGCGCCACATGGACGCCGAGAAGGTCCACAGGATGAGCTTCGCCGCACTGCGCGGCGTGACCGCGATCCCCGGTGTGGCCTCGGCCATGGGGAGGGTCCTCGGCCCGCGTGAGCCCGAGCTCGCCGTGCGCGCCCTGGGGCAGGAGTTCCCGGGGCCGCTGGGCATGGCGGCGGGTTTCGACAAGAACGCGGAGAGCCCGTCCGGCCTGGCGGCGCTCGGCTTCGGTTTCGTCGAGATCGGCACGGTCACCGCCCAGCCGCAGCCGGGCAACCCCGCCCCGCGCCTGTTCCGGCTGGTCGAGGACCGCGCGATCGTCAACAGGATGGGCTTCAACAACGAGGGCTCCGCCCTGGTCGCCGAGCGCCTGCACCACCAGAGGGGCGGACGCCGCCCCGTGCTGGGGGTGAACATCGGCAAGACCAAGGTGACGCCCGAGGCGGACGCGCCCGCGGACTACGCCCTCAGCGCCCGGCGCCTGGCCCGCTACGCCGACTACCTCGTGGTGAACGTCAGCTCGCCCAACACCCCCGGACTGCGCAACCTCCAGGGCGTGGAGCAGCTGCGGCCCCTGCTCGCCGCCGTTCGCGAGGCGCTCTCCGAGGCCGGGCACCCGACCCTGCCGCTCCTGGTCAAGATCGCCCCCGACCTGGCCGACGAGGACGTCGACGCGGTCGCGGACCTGGCCCTGGCCGAGGGGCTGGACGGCATCATCGCCACCAACACCACCATCTCCCGCGAGGGGCTGGCCGCCTCCGCCGAGGAGGTGGAGGCCGCCGGGGCGGGAGGGCTGTCCGGCGCCCCGCTCAGGGAGCGGTCGCTGGAGGTTCTCCGCCGCCTCCGCGCCCGCGTCGGCGACCGCGTCACCCTGGTCGCCGTGGGCGGCATCGAGACCCCCGAGGACGCGTGGGCCCGAATCCGCGCCGGGGCGACCCTCGTGCAGGGCTACACGGGTCTGATCTACGGCGGCCCCCTCTGGCCGCGCCGCATCCACCGCGGCCTGGCCAGGCTGGTCCGCGAGGCCGGATACCGCTCGATCGGCGAGGCGGTCGGCGCCGACGTCCACGGGGCCGGCCTCCCCCAGGAGTCCACCGCCGTCTGACGGCCGCCGCGTCCCGCGGGGCCGGGAACCCCTCCCCGGGGTCCCCGGCCCCGCGGTGCTTCCGGGCGGCCCCCGGCCCCGGTGCGCCCCGACCCGCGCGCTACCAGTACTCGGGGACGGTGACGCCCGCCGCCGGATAGGACTCGCCGGGCTCGGGGTCGCCGACGACCTGGCTGACGGTCGCGAACTCGTAGCCCTCCTCCCGCAGCCGCTCGATGAGCCGCGGTGCGGCGGCCAGGGTCGGCGCGAGCGTGTCGTGCATGAGCACCACCGAGCCCGGCTCGACGTCGTCCATGACGCCGTCCACGATCTCCTCCGGGGACAGGCCGGTCCAGTCCTCGCTGTCCAGGTTCCAGAGGACCTGGGCCATCCCCTGCCTGCCGATCTCCTCGATCACCGGTCCGGAGGTGTCGCCGAACGGCGGCCGGAACAGTTCCACGTCCTGCCCCGTCTGCCGCCGGACCATCGCGCTGACCGCCGCGACCTGCGCGGGGAGCTCCCGGTCGTCGAAGTACTCCGTCATGTGCTCGTGCAGGTCGTTGTGGCTGGCGATCTCGTGCCCCTCCGCGTAGGCGCGCCGGAGCACGCCGGGGCGGGTCAGCGCGGGGTCGCCGTTGAGGAAGAACGTCGCCGACACCTCCTCCTCGGCCAGCAGGTCCAGGAGGGCCGCGGTCCCCTCCGCGGGCCCGTCGTCGTAGGTGAGCGCGACGCACTCGGTCCCCGGGGCCCCGCAGTCCAGGTCCGGGTCGCCGGCGGCGACCACCCCCGGTGCGGTCGGGAGGGACTCCGGGACGGCTCCGGGCGGGTCCACCGCGAGCACGGGCTCCTCCGCCGTCGACGCCTCCCGGGCGCGCTCTCCCAGGTCCGACAGGAGGGGCGCGGCCTCCTCCGACGGCACCACCGCGACGATCCGGCCCGGTTCCGACGAGGGCGGGTGGCCGACCACCACCGGGGAGAGGTGGCCGTCGTCGAACTCCACGAGCAGGTCGCCGTCGGAGTTGAACCCCATGGAGTCGTAGGTGCGCATGACGGGGTGCAGCCCCTCCGGGTCCACGTCCGGGTTCCCGGCCAGCTCCTCGTGCACGATCCCGTCGAGCCTTCCCAGGGCGTCGTCGTCCGCCAGGAGCTCCGTCGAGTACGCGGTGTGCCCGGTCTCCGCGTCGTACCAGTACGTTCCGTATCCCTGGCGCCGGCCGTGCAGGTCCTCCTCGGTGCGGACCAGGCGCACGCCCAGGACGCCGCTCCCGGCGCCCACGACCTCCCAGTCGACCGCCAGGCGCACGGGGTCGCGGCTGGCCCCGCGGAAGTCCCGCACCTCGCGGTCCACCTGTTCGGCCAGCCGGGAGGCGAACCGGTCGGCCCCCTCGAACACCGGATAGGAGACGTCGATCTCCACGCCGTCCGGCCGGTGGGGGTGGTCGCCGAAGTCCGCGGCACCACCGGTCCACTCGGCGACCTCCTCGCCGGGTTCGTCCAGGAGCACGGTCATCAGCTCCGGGTCGTCGCCCTCCGCCGCGCCGCCCGTGCCGCAGGCGGTGAACAGCAGCAGCGCCGCCACCGCCGCGCCGGTCCGGTGCGCCGCGCGTCGTGCGGCCCCTCCTGGGCGCCGGGGCCCCGGCCTCCGGTCGAGGCCCCGCCGGGGAGCGGTCTGGCCAGGACGGACTCGGCTCGTCGACAACACCGGTCTCCCTCATCCCTGCGCGGGTGCTTACGCGGTTGATGGGAGCAACATAGGGGACGCCGTCCGCGCGCCTGTGGCGGTGACCACATGTGGTCACCGCCACAGGAGGGGGTGCGGGTCCGCACCCGTCCGGAGCGTCGCGGCCGGGGCCGCCGGGCCCCGCCGGCCCCGGGACCCCGCGGGCCTCAGGCCGCCTCGTCCCCCTCCGGTTCCCCGCCGTCCCCTTCCGTGTCGGCGGGGGGCTCGGGGGCCCCGTCGACGTAGGCCTCGCCCGGCTCGGTGGCGCCGAGCAGCTGGGAGACGGTGACCATGGTGTAGCCGCGCTCGTCCAGTTCCCGGACGATCGCGCGGGAGGCGTCGACCGTCGTGTCGTGGATGTCGTGCATGAGGATGATCGCCCCGGGGGAGGCGCCGTCGACGGCGCGGTCCGCGACCACCGACGACTTGCGGTCCTTCCAGTCGTTGGTGTCGATGCTCCACAGGATCTGGGCCAGGCCCATGTCGGCGGTCACCGAGGCGACCTCCGCGTCGGTGGACCCGTAGGGGGGCCTCATGAGGTCCATGGTGTACCCGGTCTCGCGGTACACCAGGGCCTGCACGGTTTCGAGGTCGGAACGGATCCCGCCCGCTCCGAGCCCGGCCAGGTCGGGGTGGGAGAGGGTGTGGTTGGCCAGTTCGTGGCCCTCCGCGTAGGCGCGCCTCACGGTGCGCGGATCCTCCATGACCGGGTAGCCGGTGACGAAGAACGTCGCGCGGGCGTCGTACTCGGCCAGGATGTCCAGCAGTTCGGGCGTGCGCCCGCCCGGGCCGTCGTCGTAGGTCAGGGCCACGCACTTGGACCCGGGGGCGGAGCAGTCGACGTCCTCGCCCGCGGGCGGCAGGACCCCGGGGACGGCCGTCTCACGGCTGCCCTCCTCCTCCCGGGGCGGGGCCGCGACGGCGAAGTCGCGGACGCCCCGGGTCGCCGAGCGCAGCGCGCGCTCGCCCAGGTCCGACAGCAGGGGGGCGGACTCCGAGGCGGCGACGACGGCGTGGGTCCTGCCCTCTTCCACGGGGGCGACCTGTCCCGCGTCGAACTCCACGACGAGGTCGCCGGCGGGGTTGAACCCCACGGAGTCGTACAGCGAGGCGATCGGGTGCACCGCGTCCGGAGCCGCGGTCCCCGGGAGGGCGTCCCGCACGAGGCCGTTCAGCTCCTCCAGTTCCCCCTGGCCGGCGATCAGGGCGGTGGAGGGGTGGGTCGAGCCGGTGAGGGCGTCGTACCAGTAGGTGGTGTATCCCTCACGGGTCCCCTCGGAGTCGGTCTCCTCACGGGTCACGCGGACCCCGACGATGTCGTCGTTGGCCGCCGTCAGGTTCCACGCGGACTCGAAGGAGACCGCTCCGGGGTTGGCCGCCTCGAAGGCGTCCACCTCGGCGGCCAGCGCGCGGTCCAGGAAGTCGCTCAGCGGGTCGGCGTCGGGGACGACCGGGTAGGAGACCTCCGCGGCCACCCCGCCCTCGCGGGCGAGCTCGGCCTCGGCCAGGTCCACCACGTCGTCGGGGTCGACCACCGTCAGCCCGTCGGGCTCGCCGGCGGCGGGCGGGCCCGCCTCCGGTCCGCCGTCCGCCGACCCCGGGTGCGTATCGCTCACGGGTTCGGAGGCGAGCACGCCGGGCGGGGTGACGGCCAGCCAGACCAGCCCCGCGACGACCGCCAGCGCGACCGCGATCGTGGACAGGGGGTGACCGGGGGCCATGGTCGGTTGGGACTGCTTGTTCACCAGGGGTTCTCCACGTACATCTTCAGACGAACGATCGCGGGGAGCACGGGGGAGGACTCGGCCCCGCGACGCTTCATGTCGGTTGTGACGCCGGCCGCGCAACAGGGGTTCGCGCTGATTCCGGCCGGGGGCACAGGGCAGCACGCCGGGTACAGGGGCGGAGGGGTGCTCCCTATACTTGCAGGCGTGGAAGGTACATGCTCCACCCCAGAACCCGGGCCGCGCCCGGAAGGGGAGGGGTGTGTCGCAAGAGGGAACCCGGTGCGACTCCGGGACTGCCCCGCAGCGGTATGAGGGAACGAACGTCGCCATAAGCACTGGTAATCCGGTCGGAAAGGTCGGAAACCGGGAAGCGGCGGCCAGTAGGAGGACGGTGCTCGCGCCGTCCGCGCCCCCGAGTCCGAAGACCTGCCTCCACCCGGCGGCGCACCCGTGCCGCCGGTGGTCCCGTGCCCCGAGGGAGGGCCGAGGAGCGGCGGCAGGCGCACACGCCCACGGCGTGGCCCCGGGCATGCCCGCGTCCTCGCTCACCCCCGTGGCCGGTACCCGGCTTTCGACGAGGGAGAGAAGCTCATGCCCCACACCCCCGAGGCCTCCCGGCCGTCCGTGCGCTCCACCGTGCACGGCTACCCCCGGATCGGCCCGAACCGGGAACTCAAGCGCGCCTGCGAGTCGTACTGGAGGGGCGAGACCGCCGCGGAGGAGCTGGACGGCATCGCCGCCGGCCTGCGCCTGGGCGTCTACGCCCAGCTGCGCGAGGCGGGCGTCGACGACATCCCGTCCAACACGTTCTCGTACTACGACCACGTCCTGGACACCGCGGTCCTGTTCGACCTGGTGCCCTCCCGGTTCGCCTCGCCGGCTGCCGCCGGCGACCGCGACGAGGAGCTGCGCCGCTACTTCGCCCTCGCCCGGGGCGAGCAGGGCGCCCCGCCGCTGGAGATGACCAAGTGGTTCGACACCAACTACCACTACCTGGTCCCCGAGCTGTCGCCGAGCACCCGCCCGCGCCTGGTCGGTGACAAGCCCCTCGCCGAGTTCCGGGAGGCGGCCGAGGCGGGTTTCCCGACCCGCCCGGTCCTGGTCGGCCCGCTCACCTTCCTCCTGCTGGCCAAGGCCGCGGACGACGCCCCCGAGGGCTGGCGCCCCGTCGAGCTGCTCGACCAGCTCCTGGACGCCTACGCCCAGCTCCTCGCCGGCCTCTCCGCCGCGGGGGCCGCCGAGGTGCAGCTGGACGAGCCGATCCTGGCCACCGACGAGGGACGCGCCGCCGTCGGGCTCCTGGAGCGGGTCTGCCGGCGCCTGGGCTCCCTCACCGAGCGCCCCTCCCTCCTGGTCTCGACCTACTTCGGCTCCATCGGGGCTCCCGCACTGCGGGTCCTGAAGGACTCACCGGTGGAGGCCGTCGGCCTGGACCTGGTCACCGACGGCGAGGGCGTCGACGACCTCGTCAAGGTCTCGGGCCTCGGCAGCACCCGCCTGGTCGCCGGGGTGGTGGAGGGCCGCAACGTCTGGCGGACCGACGTCCCGGCCGCCGTGGCCACGCTCGGCACCCTGCTCGCCCTCACGGACGAGCTGACGGTGAGCACGTCCTGCTCGCTCCTGCACGTGCCGATCGACCTCGACGCGGAGACCTCCCTCGCCCCCGAGCTGCGCGAGGCCCTGGCCTTCGCCAAGCAGAAGGCGTACGAGACGGCCCTCCTCGGCCGCGTCCTCTCGGAGGGGACCGAGGCCGAGTACGCGGCGGGCGGGGCCGGCGGCGGTCCTGCCTTCACGGACGCCCGCGTGCGCGCCCGCCTGGACGCCCTGGGCCCGGACGCCTACGAGCGCCCCCAGGACAGGGGTGCCCCCACGGACACGCCGCTGACCACGACCACCATCGGGTCGTTCCCCCAGACCGCGGAACTGCGCCGCGCCCGCGCCGCGCACCGCCGGGGCGCCCTGGCGGAGGACGCCTACAAGCAGATCCTCCGGGAGGAGATCGACCGGGTCGTCGCGCTCCAGGAGGAGATCGGACTGGACGTGCTCGTGCACGGAGAGCCCGAGCGCAACGACATGGTCCAGTACTTCGCCGAGCAGCTGGAGGGCTACGCCACCACCGAGAACGGCTGGGTGCAGTCCTACGGTTCGCGGTGCGTCCGCCCGCCGATCCTGTTCGGCGACGTCTCGCGCCCCGAGCCGATGACCGTCGAGTGGATCACCTACGCCCAGTCGCGCACCGACAAGCCGGTCAAGGGCATGCTGACCGGCCCGGTGACCATGCTCGCCTGGTCGTTCGTGCGCACCGACCAGCCGCTGGGCGACACCGCCCGCCAGGTGGGCCTGGCGCTGAGGGACGAGGTCGCCGACCTGGAGCGTGCGGGCATCCGCCACATCCAGGTGGACGAGGCGGCCCTGCGCGAGCTCCTGCCGCTGCGCGAGGAGCGGCGCGCCGCCTACCTGGACTGGGCGGTGAACTCCTTCCGCCTGGCCACGTCCGGTGTGTCGCCGTCCACGACGATCCACACGCACATGTGCTACTCGGAGTTCGGCCTCATCGTCGGCGGCATCGAGGCGCTGGACGCCGACGTGACCAGCGTCGAGGCCGCCCGCTCCCGGATGGAGCTGGTGGAGGACCTGGGCCGCCGCGGCTACAAGCGGGGGATCGGGCCCGGCGTGTACGACATCCACTCACCGCGGGTGCCGTCCGTGGAGGAGATCGAGGGCTCGCTGCGGCTGGCCGTCGCGCACATCGACGCCGGGAGCCTGTGGGTCAATCCCGACTGCGGTCTCAAGACGCGCGGCTACGCCGAGGCGGAGCAGGCCCTGCGCAACATGGTGGAGGCCGCCCGCCGGGTGCGCGCCGACCTGCCCGGCGCCCGCTAGCGGGGTGTTCCGTGCCCGGCCCGGGCGCCTCCGGGGCGAGGCGGCCGGCGGTCTCCGCGAGCGCGCGGGCGCCCGGGCCGGGGCATCGGCTCCGCCGGTGCGTCTGGAGTGCGGTCTCCGCGAGTGAGCGGGCGCCCAGGGCCTCGGGCCGGGCACGGGGCGAAGCGGACGGGGAGGGGCCGCGGCCCCTCCCCGTCCCTGCGGTGGACCGGTCAGGTACCGACCACGGCCAGCGCGTCGGCGCCGGCGTTGACCATGATCTCCTCGAGGTTGTCGGGGAGGACCAGGTCCTCCGCGGAGTCCTCGCCCGTGAAGGACGGGTGCAGCTGGTACGTGATCTGGATGTTCAGGTTCGCGGTCCTGACCAGCAGCACGGCCTCAGGGATGAGGTCGCCCACGAAGTCGTACTTCGTGACGATGAAGTGGGCCTCGTCGCCGAGCTCCACCTCCTTGCTCTCCTCCACGTCACCGGCGTCGTACAGGGTGCTGTACTCGCTCTCGCCGGTGATCTGGGCGACCGTGTCCTGGAACTGGCTCGTGGCGGCCTCGACGGAGTCGGCGGCGGAGTAGGGGGTCTGGTACACGATCTCGAAGGAGGCGTAGCCGCCGGGGGGGTTGCCCTCCGGCAGGGTGGCGTCCAGGGTGTCGCAGTACGAGTTCTCGTCGCGGACGGACTTGTTGCCGCCGTCGGTGACGAGGAAGTCGGCCACGACCTGCTCGGTGAAGGCGTCGCAGGGCTCGGTGGGGACCGAGTAGGGGGGCTCGCCGGCGGGGGCCGCGTCGGGGTCGGGCTCCGGGGCCGGCTCGTCGCCGCCGGTCGCCTCCTCCGCGCTCGCGGAGGGCTCGCCCTCGGGCGGGGCCGCGACGGTCGTCCCTTCGTTGCCGTTGGTGACCAGCATGACCAGGACCGCGACCACGAGGACGACGATGACCACGCCGCCGCCGATGACGACCCACAGCCTGGCCCTGCCGCCGCCCTGGGGCGGCTGGGGCTGGGGATGGGGGTAGCCGGGGCCGCCGCCGTAGGGGGGCTGGCCGCCCGCGTACATCTGCTGCTCCGGGCCGGGGAAGCCCTGGCCGGGACCCGTGGGGGCGCCGTAGGCGGGCTGGCCGCCCGTGCCCGGGTCGCCGTAGGGGGCGCCGTAGGGGGGCTGGCCCCCGCTGTTGTCCCCGCCACCGTAGGGGTTCTGCGGTGGTTGGTTGTAAGGTCCGTTTTCGCTCATGGCTCCCCTCGCCCGTGATGTGCTGGCCGTGTTGTCTGGGACGCGTGTGCGTGCCGGTGGGTTCTCACGACTTCCGGGACCGCGCGGCCGTGCCGGAGCGCGGTCGGAGCGGTACAGGGGCCGTGCGAGGGGAGGCGCACCTACCGCCACCGCCTTCCCGCGGGCGAGGGCGGAGGCGTGGGGCCGGGCGTTCCCCGTCTCCGTGAGGAGGATCCCGGGGGACCGGGGGTGCCGATCGTGGCAGGCTCCGGGGGATCCCCGGGCCGAGGTCGGGACCTGTGCATAGTAGCCGCGGGGTATGCCCCCGCGGCAGGCCCGACCAGGGGTAACAGGGTGAATCGTCACTGTTTTGTGTCGGTTGCGTGCGAGATCATGGTTCGCGTGACGCAATCGTGACGCCGACGTCTGGATTCCGCGCCCGCGTCCGGGTAATGGGGCCGCTGTCCGCCGGGGCGCTTCGGCGCCGCGGCCGGTCGGCGCCCCGGCCGCGGCCGCCGCACGGCCTCAGAACATCGAGATGTGCACGTGGTCGAAGTGGTTCTCGGTGAGGTTGCCCCGGTCCGACATCGCGCGCCAGTCGGTGTCGCCGCGGCGCACGTCCCAGATCTGCTGCCGGTAGATGACGTACATGATCCCGTAGTCGTCGGCGTGCTCCATCGCCCACTCGGAGATCGCCCAGCCGCGGTCGACCTGCTCCTGCGAGGGCATGCCGCCGTTCGGGTCCAGCATGAAGTCGCAGGCCCGACCCAGCGGGTGCTCCCCGACGACCCAGCCGCCGACCGCCCGGTAGCAGCCCACGCCGCCCACGTCCCGGCCCTCGCCGAACTCGTCGATGACCCGCTGGCGCATCAGCTCGGTGCGCGGGGTGATGTTGTACTGGCCGCCCATCGGCTGCTCGGGGTGGTCGGCGATCAGCCGGTCCACCTCGGTGCGGCGCTCCTCCAGCTCCTCCAGGTCCGCCTCGACCTCGGCCAGCCGCTCCTCCGCGGCCTCCTGCGCGGTCTCGTCGCGGGAGAGGGCCTGGTCGAGCTGGTCGATCTTGTCCTGGTTGCTGGTGGCGAGGTAGTCGACGACCACGGCCCGGTCGATGACCGTGTCGGGCTCGTCCCCCACGAACAGCGACATCGACGGGTCGATGCCGCCGCTGGTGTAGGTGGCGACCGCCAGGGCGCGCACCTGCTCGCGCGCGGCGTCCACCTCCTCCCGGGTGCCCTCGGCGCGGTTCTCCGCGCGCTCGGCCTCCGCGATGACGCCCTCCATGTCGCGGAGCTCGCCGTTGTAGTCCTCGCTGAGGCTGTCCGCGCGCTCCCGCAGGGAGCTCATGCTCTCGGGGTCCATGGGCGCCGCCGCGAGGGCGGCCTGGGGAAGGACGAGGAAGCTCCCGACCAGGCCCGCGGCGAGCGCGGCCACGCGTGCGCGGCCGGGGCGGACGATCGCCGGGAGTACCCGTGCGAGGCCTTCGCCCCGGGCGCGGTCGGTGGGGTCGGGAGCCCAGAAGTCGGCGAAATCGTCCACTCGGCTCAGGTCGTCGGACTGCACTGTGTGGTCGCTCCTCGAGCCCGCGCACACTCCCGTCGGGCACGGGAGAGGGGCGGGCGCTGCTTCTCGTCTGTTCCCGTACGGGGTCGGGCCGCCGTTGCGGCCCCGCCCCCTGACCCCTCGCGCGTGCCGCGGAGGGGGAGTGGGAGTCACGGGATGGTCATGAGTGTAGGCACTCGCGCGGGGATTGGGGAAAGACGGGACGATTCCACCGGTGGACAAAGGTTGTCAATGTGGTCTAAATAACCTGAATTCGGATGATGATTCAGGTGAAGCGGCTGGTCCGCCATGGTTGGCTTGGGACCGTGAAGGCTCCAGAGCGCGACCAAGCGACCACCATTCCCGCCCGGGCGGACGGCACCGCGGGGTGTCCGGCCTCCCGCCGGGGCCTGTGTCGCGCCCGCACGGGCCTGCGGGCCCGCTCCGGGAACCGCTCGTAGGGAGCCGCCCGCCCGCCGCGCCGATCCGGGCCGCCCCGCGGCGCGGGGGTGTCGGACCCTCCCGACCACACGGGGGCGCCCGCCCGCCGACCCGCCGCGCGCACCCGCACCGGCGCGTCGCCGCCGCCCGCCCGCGGGGCTCTCCGTACGCTCGGACGTGGGCGTCAACCCCACGCCGAGTCCAGCCCCCCGCGCTCCTGCACAGGGCGCCGTGAGACCACCGCTGAGACGTCGATGGGAAAACCGTGATTGACGCAGTGGGCCTGCACAAGGCCTACAGGTTGAAGAAACACCAGGTGACCGCCCTGGACGGGGTCGACCTGCATGTCGAACCCGGGGAGATCTTCGGGGTGGTCGGCCAGAGCGGCGCGGGCAAGAGCACCCTCCTGCGCTCGGTGAACCTCCTGGAGCGCCCCGACGCCGGGACGGTCGAGGTCGCGGGCGAGGAGCTCACCTCGCTGCGCGGGGCCCGGCTGCGCGCGGCGAGGCGCAACATCGGCATGGTGCACCAGCACTTCGCCCTGCTGTCCTCGCGCACCGTCGCCGGGAACGTGGGCTTCCCCCTGGAGGTCTCCGGCGTCGACAGGACCCGCAGGCGGGCCCGCGTCGGCGAACTCCTCGAACTCGTGGGCCTCGGCGACAAGGCGCGCGCCTACCCCGCGCAGCTCTCCGGCGGCCAGAAGCAGAGGGTCGGCATCGCCCGGGCCCTCGCCTCGGCCCCCCAGGTGCTGCTCAGCGACGAGGCGACGTCCGCGCTGGACCCCGCCACCACCGACTCGATCCTCGCCCTGCTGCGACGCCTGCGCGACGAGCTGGGTCTCACCATCCTCCTCATCACGCACGAGATGGACGTGATCAAGCGGATCTGCGACTCCGCGGCGATCATGGAGAAGGGCGTGTTCCTGGAGTCGGGCCGGGTCCTCGACCTGATCGGCACGCCGGGGTCGCTGCTCGCGCGCTCCCTCTTCCCGCTGCCCGCCAACGGCGGCCCGGAGACGGTGTTCATCACCTACCCGCGCTCCTTCGACGAGCCGTTCATGTCCGAGCTCACCCGCCGCTTCGACGTCGACGTCAACATCCTGGGCGGCGGCGTGGAGCAGGTCGCCGGGCAGTCCGTCGGCCGTCTGAGCGTCGACATGCGCGGCGCCCGCCGCGCCGAGGCGCTCGCCTACCTGTCCGAGCACGGCCTGCTGGTCGAGGAGGCCGGAAAGTGATGACCAACCCCACCGACGCCCTCACCCTCGCGGCGTCCGCGGCCGACGGCGGCAGCGCCTGGGACGCGATCGTCGCGTTCGTCCAGGACTGGCCGAACATGTGGCCCAGCCTGTGGCTGGGCACCCAGGACACCGTCTACATGGTGGTGTGGGCGACGCTCATCAGCGTGCTGGTCGGCCTGCCGCTGGGCGTGCTCCTGGTGTCCACGGACCGGGGAGGGCTGACCCCGGCGCCGGCCGTGCGCGCCGTCCTGAGCGCGGTCGTCAACATCGGCCGCTCGCTCCCGTTCATCGTCCTGATGGTGGCGGTGCTCTCCCTGACCCGCTTCCTGGTGGGCACCACCCTGGGCCCGACCGCGGCGATCGTGCCCCTGAGCATCGGCGCCATCCCGTTCTTCGCCCGCCTGGTGGAGACCTCCCTGCGGGAGGTCGACCGCGGCGTCGTCGAGGCCGCGCACGCGATGGGCACCCGGCGCTTCACGATCGTGGGCAAGGTGCTGCTGCCCGAGGCCCTGCCCGGCCTGATCGCGGGCCTGGTGATGACCGTGGTCGCCCTCATCTCCTACTCCGCGATGGCGGGCGCCATCGGCGGCGGGGGACTGGGGGACCTGGCCATCCGCGAGGGCTACCAGCGGTTCAACGACCACTACCTGTGGGCCACCGTCATCCTGCTGATCGTGATCGTCCAGATCGCGCAGAGCATCGGCGACCTGCTGGTGCGCCGCCTGTCACGGCGCTGACCGGGTCCCGTCCGACGGCCGGCGACCCCGGGGGCGGGCCGCGGGCCCGCCCCCTCCCGCACTCCCCCCGACCCCCCGATTTTTCTGACCGACGAGGAAGGAGACAGCGATGACCGGGAGCACGAGGGCACGAGTGGCGCGGGGGGCCGCCGCCGCGGGGTTGGCCGCGGCCGTGCTGGCGGCCTGCGGCAGCCCCAGCGAGCGGGCCCAGGAGGGCACGGACGCCGAGGGGCTGACGACGCTGAGGATCGGCGCCACGCCGATGCCGCACGCGGAGATCCTGGAGTTCGTCGACGAGAACCTGGCGGCGGACGCGGGCCTGAACCTGGACGTGGTGGTGTACACCGACTACAACCAGCCCAACGCCGCCCTGTCGGAGGGCGAGCTGGACGTGAACTACTACCAGACGGCGCCCTTCCTGGACGAGTACCTGGAGGGCAACCCCGACGCGGACCTGAGCTACGTGTCGGACGTGCACCTGGAGGCGTTCGGCGTCTACTCGCAGGAGCTCACGGACCTGGCCGACCTGCCCGAGGGCGGAGAGGTGGGCGTCCCCAACGACACCTCGAACATGGGGCGCGCCCTGGAGCTCCTGGCCGCCGAGGACGTGATCACGCTCGCCGACACCGGCGGAAGCGCCCCCTCGGTCGACGACATCGAGGAGAACCCCCTCGACCTCACCGTCACGCCGGTGGAGGCCGCCCAGCTGCCGCGCTCGCTCCAGGACCTGGACGCGGCCGTCGTGAACGGCAACTACGCCCTGGAGGCGGACCTGCCCGCGACGGCCAACGCCCTCGCCTGGGAGGGCACCGAGGACAACCAGTACGCCAACGGCCTGGTCGTGCGGTCCGAGGACGCCGACGCCGAGGACGTGGTCAGGCTCGACGAGCTGCTGCACAGCGACGAGGTGCGCCGGTTCATGGAGGAGCGCTGGGAGGGCATCGTGCTCCCCGTCGGCGGCGGGGCCTCCGAGGACTGAGCCCCCCGGGGGCGCCCGCGCGCGGCGCAGGCGCCCCCGCGTAACGGTTGGGTTTCGGCCTGCATCCGGTCGATTGACATCGGGGTACTACTCTGTTTGTTTTATGGGAGCGCTCCCACAACGATGTCCCCTCGTCACGGAAGGTGCGTACCGAAGAAGTGAGCAACCGCAACGATTTCCCCGAGGGCTTCCTCTGGGGGGCGGCGACCGCCTCGTTCCAGATCGAAGGCGCCACCACCGAGGACGGCCGGGGCCGCAGCATCTGGGACACCTTCGCCGAGACACCCGGCAAGGTCCTGGGCGGCGACACCGGTGACCCCGCCGACGACCACTACCACCGCTACGCCGAAGACGTCGCGCTCATGAAGGAGATGAACCTCGGGGCGTACCGCTTCTCCGTGGCGTGGCCGCGGATCGTCCCCGAGGGCTCCGGCGCCGTCAACCAGGCCGGGATCGACTTCTACGACCGCCTCGTCGACTCCCTCCTGGAGGCCGGGGTCCAGCCCTGGGCGACCCTGTACCACTGGGACCTGCCCCAGCCGCTGGAGGACGCCGGGGGCTGGCCCGCCCGCGACACCGCCTACCGCTTCCGCGACTACGCCCAGGTCGTCGCCGAGGCCCTCGGCGACCGCGTCGGCCACTGGATGACCATCAACGAGCCCTGGTGCTCGGCCTTCCTCGGCTACCACAACGGCCACCACGCGCCCGGCCACAAGGACGCGGCCCAGGCCGTGGCCGCCACCCACCACCTGCTGCTCGGCCACGGCCTGGCGGTGGAGGCCATCCGCTCCACGGGGCACCCGGCCAAGGTCGGGCTGGCCCACAACCAGGCGGTCATCCGACCCCACGGCCCCACCGCGGCCGACGCCCGCGCCGCGCGCCGCGCGGACGGGGTGCGCAACCGGATCTTCACCGACCCGCTCTTCAAGGGGCGCTACCCGGCGGACGTCCTGGAGGACCTCGCCGAGATCAGCGACTTCTCCTTCGTCGCCGACGGAGACCTGGAGACCATCTCCGCGCCGCTGGACTTCCTCGGTGTGAACTACTACTCGCCGGAGTTCGTCGCCGCCTCCGCCAAGGGGCTGGACCCCGAACTGGTCAGCGGCGAGGGCGGGAACGCCTGGCTGGCCTCGGACCCGGAGGAGGTGCACGTCTCCCAGGGGCTCCCCGTCACCCACATGGGATGGGAGATCGACCCCACCGGGCTGTACGACGTGCTCCAGCGCCTGGCCGGCGAGAGCGGCGGCATCGACCTCTACGTCACCGAGAACGGCTGCGCCTTCGAGGACACCGTGACCGAGGACGGGCGGGTCCACGACACCGAGCGCACCGACTACTACGAGGGCCACCTGAGGGCCGCCGGAGAGGCCGTCCGCGCCGGGATCCCCCTGCGCGGGTACTTCGCATGGTCGCTCCTGGACAACTTCGAGTGGGCGTGGGGATACTCCCGCCGGTTCGGGATCGTGCACGTCGACTACGAGACCCAGCGCAGGACCGTCAAGGACAGCGGGCTCTGGTACGCCACACTTGCTGGGACGGGCCGGTTCCCCGAGCGGTAGGCGCGGGCGTACAGGCGCCGGCGGCCCGGTGGGCCGCGGACGGCAGTGGGGCGTCCTCCGGGGCGCCCCACACCGTCGTTCCCGGCGGGACGACACCATGAGAGCGTCCGTCGAACACACCGCCGCCCCGGGGCCCGCCCCGGGGCGGCGGAACACGAACCCCAGAGGGAGCCTCGAAGTGGCCAAGAGCGGTGGCGGTCGGCAGCGTCCGACCCTGGAGATGGTGGCGGAGCGTGCCGGGGTCGGCCGCGGTACCGTCTCCCGGGTGATCAACGGCTCCGCCCAGGTGAGTCCGCACACCCGGGAGGCCGTGCACAACGCGATCGCCGAACTGGGCTACAGTCCGAACCAGGCCGCGCGCACCCTGGTCACCAGGCGCACGGACACGATCGCGCTGGTCGTCTCCGAACCGCGCGACCGGTTGTTCGCGGACCCCTTCTTCGCCGACATCATCCGCGGCGTCAGCTCGGTCCTGCACGAGCGCGACCTCCAGCTGATGCTGACCACGGCCCGTACCGAGGCCGAGCACAAGCGCGTGGGCGACTACCTCAGCGGGTTCCACGTGGACGGGGCGCTCCTGGTGTCCCAGCACCGCGACGACCCGCTCTCCACGCGCCTGGCCGAGGCGGGCGTGCCGGTCGTGCACGGCGGCCGCCCCCACTCCCCGGACCAGCCCGCCCCGTACTGCGTGGACATCGACAACTACGGCGGCGCCCGCGCGGCCACCCGGTACCTGCTGGACCGCGGTCACCGCAGGGTGGCCACCATCACCGGATCGCTGGACATGAACGCCGGCCAGGAGCGCCTTCGCGGCTACCGCGACGTCATGGCCTCGGCCGGGATCGAGGTGGACGAGAGCCTCGTGGTCCGCGGGGACTTCAGCGTGGAGGGGGGAGCCGAGGCCATGGCGCGCCTCCTGGACACCGGTCCGGCGCCGGACGCCGTGTTCGCGGGCTCCGACATGATGGCCATCGGCGGCATGCGCGTGCTGCGCGAGCGCGGGCTGCGGGTGCCCGACGACGTGGCCCTGGTGGGCTACGACGACACGGTCATGGCCCAGCACAGCGACCCGCCGCTCAGCACCATCCACCAGCCCACGGTCCAGATGGGCCGGGAGATGGCGCGACTGCTCGTCGACGTGGCGATCCCCCGCACGGTCGAGGCCGAGACGGTCACCCTCGACACCCACCTGGTGGTGCGCGAGTCCGGCTGACCCCGCGCCGAGACGCCCCGCGAAGCGCCTCTGACCCGGCGGTTCGCCCCCGGCCCGGCTGGACTCCCGTACCACCGCTGTGCAAGGCTGGTCGCGATTTCGCTGGAGACGGTGGGAGCGCATGGAGCCGATGCGGGGACCGACACACACCCGGTGCGCGATTTCGTCGTGCGGGTGGTGCGACCAGGACGGCGTCGAGTGCCGGTTCTGTTCCGGAACGGGATGGTGGCGGCCCGAGCGGCCGCACCGGGACGGGAGCGGTGTGATCGTCTGGCTCAGGGTCGACGAGCCGTGCCGGGGGTGCGCCGGGACGGGCAAGGAGCACAGCCCGACCGCTGTCCTCTGAGGCGCTTCCGCTCCCGCGTGGAAAAGGAGAAGCGCATGCGCTGGGTGACCTATCTCTCGCCGAGTGGCGGGGGCGAGCGCGTCGGGGTGCTGGAGGACGGGGACGTGCTGGGCAGTCCCGACCCCGGCGGCCTGGCGGACCTGCTCGCGGCGGGCGGCGACGCCCTGGCCGCGGCCGGCGGGCGGGCCGCCGCCGCGCCGGTCGAGATCATCGTCGAACCGGAGGCGCGCATGTGCGCGCCGGTGACCCCCACGGCCCTGGTGCCCGCCCTGGTCGGCGGCGAGGTGTGGGAGATCCACCCGGAGCTCGTACAGGGCTCGGACGACGCGGTCCCGCCCGCCGCGCGGACGGCGCTGGTGGGCGTGGCGGCCGTCGCCGGCGGCGACGGTCCGGCGAGCGCCTACACACCCGCCTGCCTGTGGCTGGACGAGGGCGGGGCCGCGGTGCAGCTGAGCCTGGGGCCCGTCCTGACCACCGCCGACGAGGTGCCGGGGGCGCCGCTGGAGCTGAGCGCCTCGGTGGACGACAGGGAGGTCGGCCGGGGGATCGCGGACCCGGCCGACGCCTGGCTGGTGTCGGGCCCCTCCGGAGCGGGCCGGATGCGCGTCCTCCTGCCCGTCTCCACCCCGCGCCTGGACGAGGACGACGAACTGTTCGTGGACGCGGGCGTCCTGGGGACCTTCGAGGTCCGGGTCGGCTCCCAGGTCTGAGCGGAGCCGGGGCCGGGACCGCCGTCAGGGCGTGAACTCCCAGTGCCAGGGCTCGAACCCGCCGCGCGCCCAGGGCGGGTTGTCCCAGCCGTACCCGGGGGCATGGGCCAGCATCCACTCGTGTTCGGGGGACCCCGCCTCGTGCACGCCCCCGCACAGGTCCACGGCCACACCCAGCCCGTGCCGGCTGGTGCCCGGGCGCGCGGCCATGCCGGGCACCATCTCGTGGAACAGGCTCACCTGCTCGTGGTAGGGGCGGTAGGAGTCGGTCACGCACATGGGGCGGCCGAACGCCTCGCGGTAGGCGCCGTCGAGCTCTATGAAGGCCTCGGCGGCGTCGGCCCGCAGCCGTTCGCCGGGCTGGGGGAGGGGGCACAGCACCGACTCCGGCATGCGGCCGTTGGCATGGGCCGCGGCCTCCCCCCGCGCGCACCCCGCGTCCGCGGAGGGCGATTGCCGCGCTTCCCGGCCGTTTCTGTCATCGCCGACATTGTTCCGTTCACCGTTGTCTCCATCGGTGGATGACAACGCCGCGCGCGCGTTGCGCAGGGTCTCCTCACGGCGCCGCTCCCTGCCCCCCGCGTCGCCGACCTCCGCGAGCCGGGCCTCCAGGCGGGTCTGCTCCTCCAGGAGCCATGCGGTCCGCTCCTCCTGGGCCGTGACGGCCTCCACGGCCTCCTCGCGGGCCGCCGCCGCTGCCTCCACCGCCTCCGCCTGCTCCCGCTCGGCGGTCTCGGCCAGGCCGTCGACGGTCTCGGCCACGACCCGCGCAGCCCCTGCGCGGTCCAGCTCGGCGGCCCTGTGCTCCCCCAGCACGTGCAGGAGGGCTCCGCGTTCGAGCATGCCCGAGGGGCCCTCGGACCCGCCCCACGCGTGCACCGGTCCCACGTCGGCGCCCATGTAGACGGCCGCCGCCTGGCGGGCGGCGGCGATCCTGGCCTCCTCGCCGCGCTCGCCGGCGGCGTCCGCGCGCTCGGCCGCCTCGGCGCTCCGTTCGGCCAACTCCTCCAGGCGCTCGCTCTCCTCCGCGTAGCGCTCGATCTTGCCGAGGGCCTCCTGTCGTAGGACCTCTGTGCCCGCGCGCAGTTCGGCCAGCTCGACGCGCACGTCCCCGAGGGTGGCCGCCCCGGTCGTGTCGTCGGCCGCGGCCCCCGGGGTCGCGGACAGGGCGAGAAGGGCCAGGAGACCCAGCGGAAGTGCGGCGGTGACCGAAATGGACCGGTTCCGGGAGGCGGCTTCCCTTCCTGGGACCGGACCGTCCGAATGCGTTCCGCTGCGCACGGTAGCCGCACCGGGGCAAGGCGATGCACGCATCTCCGCTTCCTCCTCAGGACCTGCGTCTACGTCTTGTCACGATGTCATGTCGGGGGAGTCTTGATGGGGAAGCTGGTGGTGTGTCCAAAAAGTTACCTGGCCACCCGAGTGGGTTTCGGTCGCTATGTCTGACCTGGGGGATTAGCCATAATGCCGACATTGAGGGCATTATGCTGCTAGGCGGACGAAGATGATCTTGTCCATCGCCGTCAAACGGCGGAAGCGATACCTTCGCACGCATTGGTACGCTATCCACCGCACGCGCACCTCCTGAAGCTTTTGGGTGCGCGCAGCCTCTCCTCCCAGGCGAGTCCGGCGGACAGTCTTCACATCTCCCCACATTCCCCACCGCTCCTGGTTCGGTGGCCCACGTGGTCCCCACCGTTTTTCCCCGAAGAGTCTTCGGCCGGAGTGGTCGGCCCCTGGGGTCCAACCAACCGCTCGAGGCGGTGACACGAAAGGTTGCGAGGGTCCGTGTCGACACGAGCGACAAAAGACGGGGCCAGCGCTCAGAGCGCGGCGGCGCAGGCCGAAAACGCCGACGCCGCGCCCCAGCGCAGAGCCAAACGGTGGCAGCCACGCAACTGGCGGGTGCGCTCCCGGCTGGTGGCCCTCATCGTCATCCCCACCGCCGTGGCGCTCGCGCTCGGCGGACTGAGGGTCTACGAGGCAGCGGTCTCCACCGTCACCCACGCGCACATCGAGGACCGCGCCGAGATCGGCGTCCTCATCGTGCAGCTGGCCAACCAGCTGGGCCGCGAGCGCACCGCGAGCGCGGTGTACATCTCCGACAACGCCGACCCCGCGCGGCGGTCGGACGACCTCCGGCAGGAGATGGAGGACCAGCGCAACGCGACCCGCGACCTCCAGCAGAGCCTCACGGCCCGGCTCGACGACATCGGCGAGGTCGAGGGCTCCCTCGCCAACAACCGGCTCACCGGCATGCGGAGCCAGATCGCGACCCTGGACGCCCTGCGCACCGAGGTCGACGAGACCCGCATCACGGTCCTCCCCGTCGTCACCAAGTACCGCACCGTCTCCCGCGCGCTGACCGAGTTCAACCAGACGATCGCGGACGACACCGGCGACACCGCCCTGCGTGAGAGCGTCCGGACGCTCACCGCGCTCTCCAACGCGCGCGACCAGCTCTCGTACGAGACGGCGCTGATGAGCCACTCGCTGGCCCGCGACTCGATGACCGGCGGCATCTCCGAGGCCATCGACTCCAGCCGCGCCCGCTACGAGAACGAGATCTCGAACTTCGTCCAGGCCGCCTCCACCGAGCAGCGCGCCGTCTTCGACGAGCACTTCACCGGCCTGGAGGTCAGCCAGGTCTCCACCATGCGCATGCGCGTCATGTACCGCGCCGAGCGCGACGACCCGCTGACCGGTGTGACCGCCAACGACGGCCCCGACGCGTACAAGGACATCGCCGACGTCGCGCTGGAGCGCCTCCAGACGGTCGAGGAGGAGATCGCCGAGGGCATCGCCGCCGAGGCCAACGACCTGCGGGCCGGCGCCATGATGCGCGCCCTCACCGACCTCCTCGTCGTCGCCCTGGTGCTTCTCGCCGTCTTCGTCCTCACCTCCCTGGTGGTCCGCTCCCTGGTGCGCCCGCTGCGCACCCTGGAGGACGGCGCCCGCCGGGTCGCCGAGCGCGACCTGCCCGACGCGATCAACCGGATGCAGGAGGCCGGCTCGGTCCCCGAGGCGGTCAAGGTCACCCCGATCGAGGTCGAGAGCAACGACGAGATCGGCGAGGTCGCCCGCGCCTTCGACGACGTCCACCGCGTGGCCCTGACCCTGGCCTCCGACGAGGCGGCCCTGCGCAGCAACGTCAACGCGATGTTCGTCAACCTGTCCCGCCGGAGCCAGACCCTGGTGGAGCGGCAGCTGCGCCTGATCGACGGCCTGGAGCAGTCCGAGCAGGACTCCGACCGGCTCTCCGACCTGTTCCAGCTGGACCACCTCGCCACGCGCATGCGTCGCAACAACGAGAACCTGCTGGTCCTCTCCGGTCAGGACAACACCCGCAAGTGGGCCCAGCCCGTCCCGCTGGTCGACGTCCTGCGCGGCGCGGTCTCCGAGGTCGAGCAGTACGAGCGCGTCAACGTGCGCGCCCCCTCCCACATCTCGGTGCTCGGCCGCCCGGTCAACGACGTCATCCACCTCGTCGCCGAGCTGGTGGAGAACGCCACCTCGTTCTCCCCGCACGACACCGAGGTCCTGGTCAGCGCCAAGACCCTCGACAACGGCGGCGTGCAGGTCGACGTCACCGACAGCGGCATCGGCATGGCCCCGGAGGACCTGGCGGCGATCAACGCCCGCCTGGCCGCCCCGCCGGTCATCGACGTCGCCGTCTCGCGCCGCATGGGCCTGTTCGTGGTCTCCCGCCTGGCCCACCGCCACGGCGTCAAGCTCCGGCTCGAGGAGGCGCACGGCGGCGGTACCACCGCCCACGTCACCTTCCCGCCGGACCTGCTGATCACCCCCGTCGAGGGGCAGCACGCCCTGGGCGTGGCCGACAGCCGGCCCGAGCTCACGTCCGGGGCGCCGGACACCTTCGCCGACGCCCAGGCGGCCTTCGCCTCCAGCCCGGCGGCGAGCGAGCCCGGCGACCCCTGGCAGACCCAGGGGGCCGACTCCGGCGCGGGCGACTTCGGCGGACTGCCCAAGCGCCAGCCCGGCACCGTCCGCTCCGACGAGCACCCGCCCAGCGGCCAGGACCTCTGGCAGAGCAGCGGCTCCGACGTCTGGGGCACCGCGAAGGGCTCCGGGACCACCGGGGCGGACGCCGGCGCCAACGGCCGACCGGTCGTGGACCCCTACGACACGCCCGAGGACGACGACCGGGGCCCGAAGCCGGAGACCGGTGGACGCAGCCTCTTCGACCCGGCCCCCCGCTCCGACGCGGGGAGCGACTCGCCCTTCCGCGACAACGGGTCCGCCGACCGCTCCTCCGACACCGGAGCGTTCGGCCGTCCCGCCGACACCGGGTCCTTCCGCCGTCCCGTCACCGACACCAGCGCCTTCCGGCGCCCGGCCGGGGCCGCCGACTCCTACGACGCCTTCGGCAACACCGGGTCGGCGTCGCAGGGCGGCGGACAGTCCGAACGGAGCGTCTTCGGCAGGGACGAGGGCGCGGGCCGCGACGCGGGGGCCCACGAGCGCCCCGCGGCCCCGGCGCGAGGGGACGACACCGAGACCTTCCCGGCCGTCGCCTCCGACTGGAACGCCGGAACCCAGCAGCCCCAGGCCCCCTCGTCCAACGAGACCGGGAACTGGCGCTCGGGCGGCGGCGACACGCGCGAGGGCTACGGCTCCACCGCCTACCTCTCCCGCCGCTACGGAGGGACCCAGGGGCCGAACAACACCGTCGTGCCGCCGAGCCCGTCGGGCGAGGACAACGACTCGCTGCCGATCTTCGACGCGATCGAGTCCAACTGGTTCAAGCGCCGCACAGGCGGGCCCACCGTGGACACGACCGAGACCGGTCCGATCCAGCAGGTCGACCCGAACCAGGACCGCCGGGCGCAGCCGACCCGGTCGGCCCAGCGCCCCCAGCCCGCGGCGAACGGCCAGGACACCCGTTCCGAGCAGGAGTGGAACTCCGCGGCCGACCGCGGCTGGAAGGCCGCGCGCACCGCAGCCGAGCCGCTCGCGGGCGGCCTCACCACGTCGGGCTTGCCAAAACGGGTTCCCAAGGCAAACCTTGTCCCAGGAACAGCCCCCAAGCCGGAGAACTTCAAGCAGATGCCCACTCGTAGTGCGGACCGTGTCCGAAACCGCTTCTCTGGTTTCCAGAAGGGTGTCCGCGACGGCCGGAACCAGCTCGGCGAAGGTACGGAGGAGTGACCCCAGTGCAACCTGGTGGGACGGGGTCCCCCTTATTCGGGGAAGCCGGATGCAATAGCATCTACCGAGCTTCTCGGACGCGCCGCACCCACGGCTTGACCAGAGCAGAACACCAGACTCCCGGCCACCCCCACGGGAGGGGCCGGGCAGTTCCTAGAGGCAGTGCTGTCACATGCCGTGCCGGCGGTAGCAGTGCCGAGAGACCAAGCCGGCGAATTGGACAGGAGATCAGATGAGTCGACAGGTGAATGAACTCAACTGGTTGATCACTGACTTTGCCGACCGGGTCCCTGACGTCGCCCACGCGATCGTCGTCTCCTCAGACGGCCTTCCGTTGGCCTCGTCGGCGGGGTTCCCGGCTGACAGGGCCGACCAGCTGGCGGCGATCGCCTCCGGTCTGTCGAGCCTGACGCAGGGCGCGGCCCGGGTGTTCGAAGGTGGGGCGGTCGCCCAGACCGTGGTGGAGATGGAGCGGGGGCTGATGCTCATCATGGCCATCAGCGACGGCTCCTGCCTCGCGGTCCTGGCGGCGGCGGAGAGCGACCTCGGCCTGGTCGCGTACGAGATGACCCTGCTCGTCGAGCGGGCGGGGCGGGCGCTGACACCAACGGCGCGCACCTCGGGAATCCACTGATCCACCACCGACAGGAGGAAGTGGTGGCACCTCACAGTAGAGATGCCGGGAGCGCCTCGTGGTTCGGACAACAGCCGGGCGGACCCCCCACCGGGGGGACGCCGGCCGTGCCGGGCGGCGGAGATGTTCCTCGACCAATCCAACAACAGTACGAACAACGACCCGCGGCGGGGAGCGCGCCCAGTTCTCTGGTCCGCCCCTACGCGGTCACCAAGGGACGCACCAAGCCGAAGTCGCAGCTTCCCCTGGAAGCTCTGATCTCGGCGACCGCCGCGGCCCGTAACGAGTCTGGGACGCTGACGCCCGAATGGCAGGCGATCAGCGACCTGTGCCGGGAATGGCGTTCCGTGGCGGAGATCTCCGCGCTGCTGCGGATGCCGCTCGGCGTGGCGCGGGTGCTTGTGGCGGACATGTCCGAGCAGGGACTGGTCCAGATCAGGTCCTCGCTCAACAACGAAGCCCGTCCCAACACCAACCTGCTTGAAAGGGTGCTCAGTGGACTTCGCAAGCTCTAGCCCAGCCGAGGAAGGCGGTGCTGGGGGGAACGCGATGACGTCGGTCAAGATCGTCGTCGCCGGGGGCTTCGGTGTCGGGAAGACGACATTCGTTGGCTCCGTCTCCGAGATCGTGCCGCTGACCACCGAGGCGGTCATGACCAGCGCCAGCGTCGGGGTGGACGACCTCGCCAAGACGCCGGACAAGCAGACCACCACCGTGGCGATGGACTTCGGCCGCGTCTCCCTCGACTCCGACCTGATCCTGTACCTGTTCGGCACACCCGGACAGCACCGGTTCTGGTTCATGTGGGACGACCTGGTCAAGGGTGCGATCGGCGCCGTCGTGCTGGTGGACACCCGCCGCCTGGCGGACTGCTTCCCGGCGATCGACTACTTCGAGGAGGCGCGCCTGCCGTTCATCGTGGGGATCAACGGCTTCGACGGCTACTACCCCCACGCCGCGGACGAGGTCCGGGACGCTCTGACGCTCAGCCCGGAGATCCCCATCGTCCAGGTGGACGCCCGTGACAAGGCCTCCACCAAGTCGACGCTCATCACCCTCGTCGAGCACGCCATCACGGTGGGGGACCCCGAGGGCGCCGCAGGACAGCCCACTTCCACGGGTGGTCAGAACTCCTGGCGTTAGCCCGCAGGCTTCTGGGCCAACCCGGGCCGGGGTCCCGCACAGAGCACGGCCCGGTTCCCGCGACGCGGGAACCGGGCGTCCGTGCTGGCATCATGGCGGGATGAGCTCTTCCTCCCAGCCCGGCGCAGAGGCGATGACACGGCGGTTCCGCGAGGTGGCCGAGCGGGTGCTCGACTTCCTTCTCGACGACGCCCCCGAGTGGGCGCTCGACCTGGGCGACCCCCGGGGCGCGGCCCGCCTCTCCGACCTGTCGGCGCAGGCCGACGCGCACCGCGTCGCGGTGCTCACCGACGCCCTCGGCTCCCTGGACGAGATCGACGGCGACCTCGTCCCTGCGGGCGACCTGGTCGACCTGGAGGTCCTGCGGTCGAGGATCAGCGCGGACCTGTGGCACACCACCGAGCTGCGGCCCCGCACGTGGGACCCGCTCCTGTACTCGCCGGGAGAGGCCCTCTACGCCCTCCTGGAGCGCGACACCCTCCCCCTTCCCGAGCGCCTGGCAGCCCTGGCCTCGCGCTGCGCCGCGCTGCCCGACTACCTCGCCACCGCGCGCGCCCGCCTGTCCGAGGGACCGGGCATGCCCCGTGTGCACGTCGAGACGGCCCTGGCGCAGCTCGACGGGGCCAGGGCCATGCTGGCCTCGGGCGTGCCCGCGCTGGCCGCACAGGAGCCGTCGGCGCCCTCCCGGCTCGAGGCGGAGCGCCTGGCAGCCCTGGCAGCGGTGGAGGAGTACGCGGACTGGCTCCGCGGCCGGATGGAGGGGGCCACCGCGGACCCGCGGCTGGGCGCCCGGGACTTCGCCGCCCAGCTCTGGTACACGCTCGACTCCGAGCTGTCGCCCGACGCGCTCCTGGTGCGTGCCGAGAGCGACCTGCTGGCCACGGAGGAGGCGATCGCCGAGGCTGCCGCCGAGTACGAGGGCCGGCCGCGCCGCGAGGGCCAGGTGGCGGACGTGCTCGCGGCGCTCGCCGCGGAGAACGCCACGGACGCCGACACCGTGCGCCCGGCCTGCGCCGACGCGCTCATGCACCTCGACGGGCGTGTGCGCGGGCTCGACCTGGTGACGGTGTACGACGACCCCGTCCGGATCATCCCGATGCCCGAGTCGCGCAGGGGCGTGGCCGTGGCCTACTGCGACCCGCCCGCCCGCCTCCCCGCGCCCCCCTCCAGGGACGCCTTCGGCGCGGTCGTCCCCACCCCGCTGGACCCCGCGGTCCTGGAGCGGCCGACGCTGGTGGCGGTCGCCCCGCCGCCCGCCGACTGGCCGGCCGAGCGCCGGGCGTCGTTCTTCCGCGAGTACAACGCGAGCATGCTGCGCAACCTCATGGTCCACGAGGCGGTGCCGGGCCACGCGCTCCAGCTCGCCCACGCGGCGCGCCACACCGGCGGCACCCGGGTCGGCAACGTCCTGTGGAGCGGCACCTTCATCGAGGGGTGGGCGGTCTACGCGGAGGAGCTCCTCGCCCGGCACGGCTGGGCCGAGGACCCCCGGGAGAACCTGGCCCTGCGCCTGGTGCAGCTCAAGATGCGCCTGCGGATGATCCTCAACGCGATCCTGGACGTGCGCCTGCACACGGGCGACCTGGCCGAGGCCGAGGCGATCTCCCTGCTGACGCGGCGAGGCCACCAGGAGGAGGGCGAGGCGGTGGGCAAGTGGCGCCGGGCCCAGCTCACCAGCGCGCAGCTGTCCACCTACTACGTGGGCTACGCGGAGGTGTCCGACATCGCCCGGGACCTCGCCGCCGCGCGCCCCTCGCTCAGCGAGCGCGAGCGGCACGACGCGATGCTCGCCCACGGCTCCCCGCCCCCGCGCCACCTGCGCACGCTGCTCGGGCTGTAGGGGCCCGGGCCGGGGAGGACGGGCAGGACACGGCCCCTCCCGCCGGTCCGGGAACGCGACCGGGGCCGCGAACCGGGCGGGCCGGGGCGCCTCCAGGGGAGGCCGCCGCCCCGCGGCACGGCGGCACGCCCGCGCGCGGGCCCTCCTATGCTGGGGACGCGGAGAGTACGGTCAGGCGACGGAAACGGACGACCCATGAACGGTGCCGAGGACGGGCGGGACGACCAGCGGGACGCCCCCGGAGCGGGAACCGGTTCCCCCGACGGCTGGGACCGCCTGTGGACCCCGCACCGGATGGCCTACATCAAGGGCGAGGGCAAGCCCACCGGCTCCCGCCCCGAGGACGGCTGCCCCTTCTGCCGCGCCCCGGCGCTCACGGACCCCGAAGGACTCGTGGTCGCCCGCGGCAAGAGCGCCTACGCGGTCCTCAACCTCTACCCGTACAACAGCGGCCACCTGATGGTGTGCCCCTACCGCCACGTCTCGGAGTACACCGGCCTGGACGAGGACGAGACCGCGGACGTCGCCGCGCTCACCCGCGCCGGCATCCGCGCCCTCACCGCGGCCTACCGGCCGCAGGGCTTCAACGTCGGCATGAACCTCGGCACCGCGGCGGGCGCGGGCATCGCCGCCCACCTGCACCAGCACATCGTTCCGCGCTGGGGCGGCGACGCCAACTTCATGCCCGTCGTCGGCCACACCAAGGTGCTGCCCGAGATGCTGGAGCAGACCCGGGAGAAGCTGGCCGACCACTGGCCCCGCGACTAGACAGCCCCGAGCACCGACCGCGCGGCGGCCCCAGGGCCGCGACAACGCACGGCCGCGGCGCCGCCCCCGGCCCGGCACCGGGCGGTCCGGTGGCGCGCCACCCCCACCGGACGCGGTTCCCACCCCCGGGGCCGTTCCCGCCCTACGATCACAAGAAGCCATGCTGAGAATCCTTCGCCCCATCACCTCCCGGGTCACCGCTCCGCTCGGACGGAGCCTCGCCCGGATCGGCCTCACACCGAACCTCGTGACCATCATCGGCGCCACCGGCGTCGTCATCAGCGCGCTCTACTTCTACCCCCGCGGCCAGCTGTACGCGGGCTCGGTCGTCATCACCGTGTTCGCGCTCTTCGACATGCTCGACGGCGCGGTGGCGCGCGCCAACGACAGCGGCAGCGCGTTCGGGGCCTTCCTCGACTCCACCCTCGACCGCGTGGCCGACGCCTCCATCCTCGCCGGGCTGCTCTGGTGGTTCATCGGCGACGGTGACGACCCGCTGCTCGCCGGACTGACACTCTTCTGCCTGATCAGCGGCTTCATGGTGTCCTACATCAAGGCGCGGGCCGAGGGACTGGGCGTCAACTGCGACGTCGGCGTCGCCGAGCGCACCGAACGCCTGGTGATCATCCTGGTGGCCGTGGGGCTCAGCGAGCTCGGCGTGCCCTACGTCCTGGCCGGCGGCCTGTGGCTGCTCGCCGGGATGAGCCTGCTCACGGTCCTCCAGCGCCTGGTCGAGACCAGGGCCCGCCTCAACGACCCCTCCTACGTCGACGTCACCCGGAGCACGGACGGCACGGCGGAGGGCACCGACGACACCGTCGGCGGGGCCTGAGGAAAGGACGGGGAGCACGACGTGGACGAACGCTGGGCCGATCTGGCCTACTCCGCGGGCTGGGAGCTGGTCCGACGCGCCCCCGAGGGGGCGGGCCGGGCCGTCTTCCGGCACCTGGCCGACCGCTCCTGGCGCGCCCACGACGGCGGGACGCGCGGCCTGGAGCGCAACCTGCGCCGCCTGCTCGGCCCCGGGGCCACCGACGCCCGGCTGCGCGCGCTGTCCCGGGCGGGCATGCGCTCCTACATGCGCTACTACTACGAGATGTTCCGGCTGCCGGCGATGGACGAGCGGTACATCCTCGGCCGCACCCGGGCCACCGGCATCGAGGTCCTGGAGAAGCACATCGGGTCGGGCCGGGGCGTGGTCGCCGCACTTCCCCACATGGGCAACTGGGACCACGCCGGGGCCTGGATCACCCTCCGGGGCACCCCCCTGACCACCGTCGCCCAGCGGCTGAGCCCGGAGAGCCTGTTCGAGCGGTTCACGGCCTACCGCGAGTCCCTGGGGATGGAGGTGCTGCCGCTGACCGGCGGAGGCAACACGGTCGCGACCCTGGCGCGCCGGCTGCGCGACGGCGGGCTGGTCTGCCTGCTCGCCGACCGCGACATCCACGGCACGGGCCTGGAGGTGGACTTCTTCGGGGAGCGCGCCCGCGTGCCCTCGGGGCCCGCCGCGCTCGCCCTCAACACCGGGGCCGCACTCATGCCGGTCTCGCTCTGGTACGACGGCCCGTACTGGAACATCCGCGTCCACGACGAGATCCCCGTCGCGGAGGGGCCCACGCGCTCCGCGCGGATCCAGGCCACCGCGCAGGAGCTGGCCCGGGTCTTCGAGGGCGCCATCGCCGAGCACCCCGAGGACTGGCACATGCTTCAGCCGGTGTTCAGCCTCGACCACGAGCAGGACCGACTGCGGCGCCCGGGGGCCGGGGCCGCCGACCTCCGTCCCCCCGGGCGCCGGGACGAGTGAGGCGCACATGCGGATCGGCCTGGTCTGCCCCTACGCCTGGGACGTCCCGGGCGGGGTGCAGCAGCATGTCGGGGACCTCGCCGAGGCCCTGACCGGCATGGGGCACGAGGTGTCGGTGCTCGCCCCGGTGGGCGACGCCGGGACGGCCGTGCTCCCCGACCACCTCGTCCCCGCGGGGCGGCCGGTCCCGGTCCCCTACAACGGGTCTGTGGCCAGGCTCAGCTTCGGTCCGCGCACGGCGACACGGGTCCGCCGCTGGATCTCCGAGGGCGGTTTCGACGTGCTGCACGTCCACGAGCCCTCGGCGCCCAGCGTCTCCCTGCTGGCGTGCTGGGCTGCGGACGGCCCCCTGGTCGCCACGTTCCACACGTCCAACCCCCGCTCGCGGGCGATGGCCGCGAGCTCCCGGGCCCTGCGCTCGGCGACGGAGAAGATCAACGGACGCATCGCCGTGTCCGAGGCCGCCCGGCGGACCCTGGTGGAGCACGTCGGCGGGGACGCCGTGCTCATCCCCAACGGGGTCGCCGTGCGGGCCTTCGAGCACGCCGACCCCCTGCCGGGCTGGCCCGGGGAGGGCGGCTCCCTCGGCTTCCTCGGCAGGCTGGACGAACCGCGCAAGGGCCTGGCCGTGCTGCTGGACGCCTTCGCCCTGATGGCTCCCGCGCGCCCGGGCCTGCGACTGCTGGTCGCGGGTCCCGGGGACCGGGAGGCCGCGCTGGCCGGCGTCCCCGCAGGGCTCCGGGAGCGCGTCGTACCGCTCGGCCGCCTGGACGACGCCGACAAGGCGCGCGCGTACCGCTCCGCCGACGTCTTCTGCGCCCCCAACCTGGGAGGGGAGAGCTTCGGCATCGTCCTGACCGAGGCGATGGCGTCGGGGGCGGCGATCGTCGCCAGCGACATCCCCGCCTTCTCCGCGGTGCTGGAGGGGGGCGACGCCGGAGACCTGTTCTCCGCGGGCGACCCCGCCGACCTGGCGGAGCGGGCGGGAGCGCTCCTGGACGACCCGGAACGGCGCCGCGCCCTCTCGGCGGCCGCCCGCAGGGCGGTGCGCGCCTACGACTGGGAGACCGTCGCCGCCGACGTCGTCCACGTGTACGAGACGGTGCTCGCGGGGCAGGGGACCGGTGACGGGCGCCGCCCGGGGGTGCGCCTGGACACCGGGCCCCGCGCCACGGCTCTGCTGCGGAGGGGGTCGGTGTGAGCGGGACCGGAACCGCGGATCGGGGTGAGCGGCCCTGATCGAGGACGTCCTCTTCGCCGCCGTGGTCGCCTGGGCGGTCCTGGCCCTGGCGCTGTTCGGGTTCTACCTGTCCTGGAGGGCCACGCGCCTGCACCGCCTGCACCACCGGGTCGACGTGGCCCGCGCGGGGCTGGAGGGCGCGCTGGCGCGCCGCCGGTCCGCCGTGCTCGCCCTGGCGGGGGCCGGGTGCGTTCCGCGGGCGGGGGCCCGTGCGCTGGAGGAGGCGGTCGCGGCGGCCGGCGAGGCGGGGGAGCGGCGCCTCGACCTCGCGGAGAGCAGGCTCTCCCGGGTCCTGCGGGACGTCGTCGAGGAAGCGGGGTCCGGGGGCGCGGCGTCGGCGCCCCCCGTGCGGGCCGAGGTGGAGGCGGCGGCCAAGGGCGTCCACATCGCCCGCACCTTCTACAACGACGCCGTCTCCGACACCCGCCGGGCGCGCCGCTCCAGGATCGTCCGCGTGTTCCGCCTGGCGGGCACCGCGCCCCTGCCGGACTACTTCGAGATCGACGACCGTCCACCCCGGACCGCGCCCCCGGCCGCCCGTCCCGACACCCTGTAGAACCCCGGTCCGGGAAACCACCGATCTGGCCAAAGCCCCCGAAAGGGGGTGGAACTAGGATGGGGGGCTGGTCGACCCGGGGTGCGCGGCACCGACGGTGCCCGCGTGCCACCGCGCGGCCGCCGCCCCCGCTGCCCGGCGACCGCAGGCCCCCAGCGGCAACTCGACGAACGGGAGTCCACAACCGTGGCCAACAACGCATCGAACAGCACCGAGGCAGTGGTCGGTACCCAGCGCGTCAAGCGAGGCATGGCCGAGCAGCTCAAGAACGGCGTCATCATGGACGTCGTCACGCCCGAGCAGGCCAAGATCGCCGAGGACGCCGGCGCCGTCGCGGTCATGGCCCTGGAGCGCGTCCCCGCCGACATCCGCAAGGACGGCGGCGTCGCCCGCATGTCCGACCCGGACATGATCGACGGCATCACCGCCGCAGTCTCCATCCCGGTCATGGCCAAGGTCCGCATCGGGCACTTCGTCGAGGCACAGGTCCTGGAGTCCCTCGGCGTCGACTTCGTCGACGAGTCCGAGGTGCTCACCCCCGCCGACGAGGCCTACCACATCGACAAGTGGGCGTTCACCGTCCCCTTCGTGTGCGGGGCGACCAACCTCGGCGAGGCGCTGCGCCGCATCGCCGAGGGCGCGGCCATGATCCGCTCCAAGGGGGAGGCCGGGACCGGCAACGTGGTCGAGGCGACCCGGCACATGCGGTCCATCCGCTCCGAGATCAAGCGCCTGGGCACCCTGGACGAGGCCGAGCTCTTCGGCGCCGCCAAGGAGCTGCGCGCCCCGTTCGAGATCGTCAAGGAGGTCGCCGGCCTGGGCAGGCTCCCCGTTCCGCTGTTCTCCGCGGGCGGCGTGGCCACCCCGGCCGACGCCGCACTCATGCGCCAGCTCGGGGCGGAGAGCGTGTTCGTGGGTTCGGGCATCTTCAAGTCCGGCGACCCGGCCCGGCGCGCCGACGCCATCGTGCAGGCGACCCTGCACTACGAGGACCCCGCCGTGATCGCCCGCGTCTCCCGCGGACTGGGCGAGGCCATGGTCGGCATCAACCTCGACGAGCTCTCCGACGCCCAGCGCTACGCCGGACGCGGCTGGTAGACCCGGGCGCCCCGGCGCCCCGGGCGGGCGGCGGTCCCGCGCCGGTGCCGCCTCCCGCCCTCCCCGTCCCCGCTCCCCCCTCAGCCGACGAGTGAGGCCGTTCGTGACCAGCAGACCCACCATCGGAGTCCTCGCCCTCCAGGGCGACGTCGCCGAGCACCTGCGCGTCCTCGACACGCTGGACGTGCACACCGCCAAGGTGATCTCCCCCGACCAGCTCGACACCGTGGACGGCCTGGTCCTCCCCGGCGGGGAGTCCACCACGATGTCCAAGCTGGCCGTCAGGTACGGTCTGCTGGAACCGCTGCGCAAGAGGGTCCGGGCGGGGATGCCCGCCTACGGCACGTGCGCGGGCATGATCATGCTGGCGGACCGCGTCGAGGGCGCCGTCGAGGGCCAGGAGACCGTCGGGGGGATCGACATGACGGTCCGCCGCAACGCGTTCGGGCGCCAGGCCGAGTCCTTCGAGGCGCCCGTGGACATCGACGGCCTGGACGGCGCGCCGTTCGACGCGCTGTTCATCCGCGCGCCCTGGGTGGAGCGGACGGGCCCCGAGGTCACGGTGCTCGGCAGCGTACCGGGCCCCGACGGGGCCGGTAGGATCGTCGCCGTACGACAGGGCGGCCTGATGGCCACGTCCTTCCATCCCGAACTGACCGGCGACGCGCGCATCCACCGCCTCTTCGTCGACCTCGTGAAAGGACATGCATGAGCGGCCACTCCAAGTGGGCCACCACCAAGCACAAGAAAGCCGTCATCGATGCCAAGCGCGGCAAACTCTTCGCCAAGCTGATCAAGAACATCGAGGTGGCCGCGCGTACCGGTGGTGGGGACCCCGACGGGAACCCGACGCTCTACGACGCCATCCAGAAGGCGCGCAAGAACTCGGTGCCGCTCGACAACATCGAGCGCGCACGCAAGCGGGGCTCCGGCGAGGAGGCCGGCGGCGCCGAGTGGCAGACCATCATGTACGAGGGCTACGCCCCCGGCGGCGTGGCGCTGCTCGTGGAGTGCCTGACCGACAACCGCAACCGCGCCGCGTCCGAGGTGCGCGTGGCGGTCACCCGCAACGGCGGCAACATGGCCGACGCCGGATCGGTGTCGTACATGTTCAACCGCAAGGGCGTCGTGATCGTCCCCAAGGAGGGGACGACCGAGGACGACGTCACCCTCGCCGTGCTGGACGCAGGGGCCGAGGAGGTCGAGGACCTGGGCGAGGCGTTCGAGATCGTCTGCGAGGCCACCGACCTGGTGCAGGTGCGCACCGCGCTCCAGGAGGCCGGCATCGACTACGAGTCCGCCGACTCCAGCTTCCTGCCGACCATGGAGGTCCCGGTCGACGCCGAGACCGCCAAGAAGGTCATGCGGTGCGTGGACGCGCTGGAGGACTCCGACGACGTGCAGAACGTCTTCACCAACGCGGACATCCCCGACGAGGTCATGGCCGAACTCGGCTAGCGCGCCGGCCGCGGGCGTGGCCGGCGCGAAACGCGGCCCCCGGACCCCTCGGACCACCGCGCCGGGGGCCCCGGGCGGGCCGCGGGGCCGTCACCGCCCGTGCCCGGCCCCCCGCGACGGCTCCACCCGTCGCGCGAGACGCGGAGGAGCCCGGGACCGGGCGCGGGACGCCGGTGGCCGAGCCCCTCCGCGCGGTCGCGCCGCGGGTTCAGCCGCCGCCCCTCCGGAGCAGCTCGCGGACCTGCTCCGGAGCCTCGTGGAGCACCAGGTGCCCCGCGTCCGCGACCTCGTGGACGCCGGTGTCCAGGAGCCGCCGGGCCGCCCCGCGCAGGAGCGCGGGGGAGACGACGCGGTCGCGTGCCCCCGTCGCCACGGTCACCGGCGTCCCGCGCCAGTCGCGGAACTCCTCGCCCCGCAGCAGCCCGGGCACCGTGTCCGCCCGGCAGTGGCGGCCCACCAGCGTCATCCACTCCGCGAGCGGCCCCGGGCCGGCCGGCCCGCCCCACGCGCCGATCAGCCGGGCACTGGTGTCCTCACCGGGGCGGAGCCGCCACGCGCACGTCGCGCGCAGGCGTCCGGGATCCCTCGCCGGGGCGGCCAGGCCGGCCGGGTTGACCAGCAGCAGGCGGTCCACCAGCGGAGAGGGCGGCGAGGACAGCACGGCGGCGGCCCCCAGCGCGTGTCCGAGGAGGACCACCGGGCGGTCCGTGACCTGGGGCAGCAGGGCGTCCAGCCACGCGCCGTAGGCGGCGGCCCGGCCCCCGAGGGGGCGGAGGGGGGAGCTCAGCCCCGGCTGCCCCGGCAGGTCGGCGAGGATCACGGTGCGGTCCCGGGCCAGGAGCCGCGCGGCGCCGGTGAGGGTCGCCGCGCCCAGACCCGCACCGGGCAGGACCAGGACCGGGACCCCGCCACCGCCGCCGAGCACGTGGACCCGGGTGCCGCGGCCGTCCGCCACGATCCGGGGCAGGGGGCGCATCCCCGGGCAGGCGGCCAGCTCCCTCTCGCACCACGAGCGCACGGCGGCCTCGCCGGATCTGGAACGGTACACGCGCACGTGTGCCGGGAACGGGGTCGACATCTCTCACCTTCGGACGGCAGGCCGCGGCGCGCACGGGACCCGGAGCGGCGGGAGCCGTCCGGGGCGCGCCGGGGCACGGGAAGCGGCCCGGCCCCGGGACGGGGCGCGGGCCTGGCAGGAGGGGCGGGGCCGGGGCGGTGCTCGCACGCGCCGCGGGCCGGGGGTCAGCGCAGCGGATCGAGGAGGCGCAGCTCCTCGGGGCGCTTCCCGGTGGCGACCTGCTCGGCGAGCAGCCGCCCCGTGACGGGACCGTGGGTGAGCCCCCACATCCCGTGGCCCCCCGCCACGTACACGCCGGGCGTGCGGGTCGCCCCGACCAGGGGCGCGCCGTCCGGGGTGACCGGACGCGGGCCGACCCACTCGTCGGTACGGCCCTCCCAGTCCACCCCGGCCAGGTGGGTGCGGGCCGACCTGACGATCGCCGCGACCCGCCGCCCCTCCATGGCCGCGTCCGGCGGTCGGAACTCCATCGTCCCCGCCACGCGCATCGCGCCCCGGTACGGCGTGCACGCCACCCGTGCCTCGGGGAGGTACACGGGACCGGGGACCGGGACGTCGGTGGGGACGGTGAACGAGTAGCCCCGGCCGGCGCGGACCCCGACCCGGACGCCGTGGGCGCGGACGAGTCGGTCGAACCACGCGCCCGTCGCAACGACCGCGGCGTCGGCGGTCAGCCGCTCCCCGCCGGAGGAACCCCGGGAACCGGCGAGGTCCGCGACGACCCCGCCTCCGTCAGGGCGGACGCCGACGGCCTCCGCGCCGCCCCGGACCTCGCCCCCGCGCTCGCGCACGGACGCGGCCAGGGCCCGGACCAGGGCGCCCGGGTCCACATGGCGCTGCCCCTCCAGGCGCACCGCCGCGGCCACGCGGCCGGAGACCTGGGGGACCGCCTCGCGCGCCTGGTCGCCGGTGAGCACGGAGCGGTCCACGGACAGCCCCGAACGGGCCACGCGGTCGAGCTCGCGCAGCAGTGCGACGGCGGCGCCGGGCGAACGGAACACCGCCGTGACGGGCGCGCGGACCCCGGTCGTCACGACGCCCCCCTCGGCCAGGAGGTCGAAGGCGTCCAGGCACGCGGAGTTCAGGGGCAGGTTGGCGCGGACCGCGCGCTCCCACGCGCCCCACCGGCAGTGCGCGGCGAAGCGGGCGAGGAAGGCCCACAGGCCGGGGTCGGGGGAGAGGGGGACGGACAGCGGCGCGGACGGGTCCAGGAGGGCGCGTGCGCCGTAGCGGAGGACGCCGGGCTCGTTCAGGGGCAGTGCGAGAGCGGGCGAGAGCCATCCGGCGTTGCCCCAGGACGCGCCGGAGCCGACGTCGCCGCGGTCGATGACGACGACCCGGGCGCCGTGCTCCTGGAGGAACCAGGCCGTGGACAGCCCGACGACCCCCGCGCCGACGACCAGCACCCTCCGTGCCCTGCCGCCGAGACCCCTGCCCGCCATGTCCGTGCCCTCCGTCCTCCGTGTGCCCGATCCCCAGACTGGTGCCTCGCCCGCACCCGGGTGTTGTCCCCAGAGGACAACACAAGGGGCTTTGAATGTCACGGCGGCACAAGGATCGAGGCCATGACAGTGGTGCTCCGGTGTCGCCCGGTGCCGTCGGCGCGGTCGCCGCCGGCCCTCCGTGCCGAGGGGCGGACGCCCGTGGGGCCCGGCCCCGTCCTCCCCGCCACCAAAAGTTGAACTATGGTACAAGTAGTACGTTGGTTCAACTACTTCTGAGGGGGTGTGGCGGGCATGGGGAAGTCAGAGCGCGCCGGGTGGCGCGAGTGGATCGGTCTCGCGCTGCTGGCGCTGCCGACCATGCTGCTCGGGCTCGACGTGACGGCGCTCTACCTCGTCGTTCCGAGCCTGGCCGCGGACCTGGACCCGACCGCGACGGAGACACTGTGGATCATGGACGCCTACGGCTTCCTCATCGCGGGCTTCCTGATCACGATGGGGACGCTGGGCGACCGGATCGGGCGGCGCCGACTGCTGATGATCGGGGCGGCGGCGTTCGGCGCGACCTCGGTCCTCGCGGCGTTCGCCCCCAGCGCCCTGTGGCTGATCGTGGCGCGGGCACTGCTCGGAGTGGCCGGCGCGACGCTCATGCCCTCGACGCTGTCGCTGGTCAGCACCATGTTCACCGACGTCCGGCAGCGGGCGCTGGCGATCGGCGTGTGGGCGACGATGTTCGCCCTGGGGATGGCGGCGGGCCCGGTCGCGGGCGGGGCGCTGGTCGCCGACCTCTGGTGGGGCGCGGTCTTCCTCGTCGCCGTGCCGGTCGCCGTGCTGGTGCTGGTCGCCGCGCCGGTGCTCCTGCCGGAGTACCGGTCCTCCGCCGGCCCTCTCGACCTGTTGAGCGTCGGGCTGTCCCTCGCGGCGATGCTGCCGATCGTCTACGCGGTCAAGCACGCGGCCGCACACGGCGTCGATGCCCCGGCGGTGGTCGCGGCCCTCGTCGGCGGTGGCGCCGCGGTCGCGTTCGTCCGTCGCCAGCTGCGCCTGAGCGAGCCGCTGCTGGACATGGGGCTCTTCACCGGCCGGGCCTTCTCCGCGGCCCTGTCCGTCCTGTTGGTCGGCCTGGCCGGCTTCGGCGGAGCGATGTACCTCGTCACCCAGTACCTACAGCTCGTCGCGGGCCTCTCACCGCTGACGGCCGGGCTGTGGATGGGGCCGCCCGCACTGGCCATGCTCGTCGGCGCCGTCGGCGCCCCGCTCGTGGCCGTTCGCGTGTCGCCCGGCGTCGTCATGTCGGCCACCCTGGCGCTGTCGCTGTCCGGATACGCCCTGCTCTCCCTCGCGGGGGCCGACAGCACACCGGGCGTGATCGCCGGATTCGCGTTCGTCTACCTCGGGCTCGGGGTCATCGCCGCGCTCGGTACCGACATCGTCGTGGGCGCGGCGCCACCGGAGAAGTCCGGATCGGCGGCCGCGCTCTCCGAGACCGTTCAGGAACTCGGCATCGCGGCGGGGGTCGCGCTCCTGGGAAGCCTGACCACCGTGATCTACCGGAGCCGGGTCGAGGCCCCGGCCGGGCTGTCCCCCTCCGAGGCCGATGCCTACGGTGACAGCCTCCTCGGGGCCTCCTCCCTCGGGAACCAGTTGTCGGCCCCGGCCCTCGACCAGGCACGAGCCGCGTTCACCGGCGGACTCAACACCGCCGCCGTGCTGGCCGGCCTCGCCGTGGCGGCTGCTTCACTGGTCTGCTTCACGGCGCTGCGCCACCTCCGGCCCCTGGGCGACACCGCCGGTGGGGCGGAGCCGATAGCCTCGTCGGCAGGAACGGCGACCACTGGTGAGCGGGAAGATGGCGGCTGAACGAAAACCTGTCGACGGGCGCAGACTGCGCGGTGAACGCCGCCGGGTCCAGATCATCGAGGCGACGCTCGCGATCGTCCGCCGCGACGGGGCCTCCGGCGTCACCCACCGCACCGTGGCCAAGGAGGCGGGCATCACCACCAGCCTGACCCTCTACTACTTCGCGACCTTGGACGACCTGTTGGTGGCCGCCCTGACCAGCGTCACGGACGAGTACACCCGCCGCATCCGCCGACTCATCGAGTCCGAGGACGACCCGATCGCCGGCCTCGCCCACCTCATCGCCGAATCCGCCGGCCCGGGCCGGGAACGCGCACTCGCCGAACGGGAGCTGTCGACCCTGGCGGCCCGCCGCCCCGCCCTGCGGCCGGTGGCACGGCACTGGCGCGACAACGTCGCGGAGCTCGCCCGGACACAGACCGACGACCCCGATGCGGTCGAAGCCGTCGTCGCGCTGTCCGACGGCCTGTGCGCGGCCATCCTCCTCGACGACCGCGAGGCCGACCCGGACCACATCCGGGGCGTCCTCGGCAGGGCGCTGGGGTGAACCCGCCCGAGGGCCGTCGACGGCACCGGCGAGTCCCGACCGGCGTCGCGGACGCCCCGCCCCGTGACGGCCGGGTTCCCGTCCCGTGGTCGCGACCGCGCCCGCCCTCCGCCTCGTGGAGGGCGGGTCCCGGTGACCGGCGGCGCGCGTCCGTCCGCACCGGCGCCCCCGCCCCACGGACGGCCCCGCCACGGGGGCCGACCGGCGCGGGCGGGGCCCCGGTTCCGGGCGGGCTCAGGGGAGGCGGCTGAGCACCTCGCCCGTGAACTCGTCCGTGCCCGCGGTCCCGCCCAGGTCGGCCGTGCGCACCGGCGAGGACGCCAGGACGCCCCGGACCGCGTCCATCACCTGCGCGCCCGCCTCGGCGTGGCCCAGGTGGTCGAGCATCATCGACGCCGACCAGATCGCGCCGAGCGGGTTGGCCAGCCCCCGGCCCGCGATGTCGGGGGCCGACCCGTGCACCGGCTCGAACATCGACGGGAACTCGCGCTCCGGGTTGAGGTTCGCGGACGGGGCCACCCCGATACCGCCCGCGACCGCGGCGGCGAGGTCGCTGAGGATGTCCCCGAACAGGTTGGAGCCGACGATCACGTCGAACCGGGCCGGGTCCAGGACGATCTTGGCGGCCAGGGCGTCGATGTGCTCCTGGTCCCACGACACGTCCGGGTGCTCGGCCGCGCGCTCCGCCACCAGCTCGTCCCAGAACGGCATGGTGTGCACGATCCCGTTGGACTTGGTGGCGGAGGTCAGCCGTCCGCCGCGCCGGCCGGCCAGGTCGAAGGCGTACTCCAGCACCCGTTCGACGCCCCTGCGGGTGAACACCGACTCCTGGACGACCGTCTCCTCCGGGGTCCCCTCGAAGATACGCCCGCCGACCTGCGAGTACTCGCCCTCGTTGTTCTCGCGCACGACCACGAGGTCGACCTCTCCGGGGAGCGCCCGGGAGACCGGGCTCGGCACCCCCTCCAGGACGGTGATCGGGCGCAGGTTGACGTACTGCCGGAACCCCCGCCGGATGGGGATGAGCAGTCCCCACAGCGAGACGTGGTCTGGCACCCCGGGCCGGCCCACGGCGCCCAGCAGTACGGAGTCGTGGTGCCTGATCCGGTCGAGGCCGTCCTCGGGCATCATCGAGCCCTCGGCCAGGTAGCGCTCGCAGGACCAGTCGAACTCGTCGTAGGCCAGCGAGAGGCCGTGGTGGCGGCCGACCCGGTCCAGGACGGCGCGGGCGGCGGGCAGGACCTCCTTGCCGATCCCGTCGCCGGGGATCGTGGCGATGCGGTAGTGCTTCATGTCGTCTCCCGTGGGTGAGGGCCGGTGTGCCCGGCGGAGGCGCGGGGCGCCCGGCGGAGGGGAGCTGTGGGCCCGGGGGCACGCGGGTCCCGCGGCGTGCGCGGGAGCCCGGCGGACGGCGGCTCGTTCCTGCACCGATCCCAGCAGCCGCAGGGGCGCGCGTCCAAGACCGTCTGCCGATACCTTTGATAGGCCAGGCCTATAAGGGGACGGGAGTTCGCTGTGGACGTCCGGCAGTTGGAGTACTTCCTGGCCGTGGTCGACCACGGCGGCGTGAACCGCGCGGCCACCGCCCTCCACCTGGCCCAGCCCTCGCTCTCCCAGGCGCTCCGGTCGCTGGAGCGGGACCTGGGCAGCGACCTCTTCCACCGGATCGGCCGCAGGGTCGTCCTGACCGGGGCCGGGCACGCGCTGGTCGGACCGGCCCGCGAGGCCGTGCGCGGCCTGGACCTGGCCCGCTCCGCCGTCGAGGCGGCCCAGGGGCTGAGGCGCGGCAGGGTGGACGTGGCGACCCTGCCCACCCAGGCGATCCAGCCGCTGACCGGCCTGGTCTCGGGGTTCACGGCGCTGCACCCGGAGATGTCGGTGTCGGTCAGGGTGGCCCTGACCGCGCGCGACGCGGTCGACATGGTCCGGACCGGGGCGTGCGAGCTCGGCGTGGTGGCCACGGCGGGACCGCTTCCCGAGGCCGGGGTCCGCGTGCGCCCGCTGGTCCGGCAGGCCTTCGTGCTCCTGGCCCCGCGGGACGGCCCCTTCCGCGAGGGGGAGCCCGTGCCCGTCGAGCGGCTGGCGGGCCGGAGGCTGATCGTGGGCCAGCCGGGGTCGGGCATGCGCCGGTTCGTCGACGACCTGGTCGCCGACGGGCTGGAGGCCCACATCGCCGTGGAGACGGAGGACCGCCTCTCCGTCCTGCCGCTGGTCCTGGCCGGCTCGGGACTGGCCGTGGTGACCGACGCCTGGCGCGACCTCGCCGAGAGGGCGGGCGCGCTGGTCCTGGACCTGGTCCCCACCGGTCACCTGGACGTGGCGCTGATCAGCAGGCGCGGGCCCCTCACCGCGGGGGCGGAGGCCTTCGCCGCCCACGCGGTCGGCTGAGCGGGCCCCGGCCCTCAGCCGGTCATGTCGAAGGCGGCGAGCACCTTCGTGGGGCGCACGCGCACCACGAGTTCGCCCGGGGTGCCGTTGCGCCGGCCGAACTCCTCCGCCTGGTCGGGCCCCATGTAGCGCCGTGCGATCACCGTCGCGGTCCGGACGAGTTCGCCGGGGTCCTCGGACACGGCGGCCTCGCCCTGGACCTGGACGAAGCCGAACGGCGCCTCCTCCAGGTCCACGACCAGCGTCACCCGCGGGTCGCGGGCGATGGCCCGCCCCTTCGCGGTCTCCTTGCCGGTGTTGAAGACGAGCTCGTCGCCCTCGACGGTGAACCACACCGGCGCCGCCAGGGGGCGGCCGTCGGCGGCGACGTAGGCGAGCTTGCCCGTGCGGGTGCCTTCGAGCAGGAAGTCGCGGACCCGGGGATCGGAGATGGAAGTCACGGCGCAACGCTAACCCGGGTCCGTCCGTGACCGCCGTCGCGACACGTCCCACGCGTGTGCCCGCGCGCTGAGGAAACCACTGATATCTGTACGATCCACGCAGAGAAGGCGTCCGTGGTGGGCGGTCGGGCAGGGGAGAGGGGTCGTCATGAGCGAGGTCGTGCCGGACGGCGGGACGTGGCGGATCGGGGCCCGCGAGGGCGTCGCGCTCTCGGCCCGCTGGTGGAAGTGGGTGTGGTCCGCGCCGGAGGGGTGCGATCCCGTCAGGGACGCCACCGGCCGGCACGCCGCGCTCAACCAGCCGGAGGACCTGTGGTTCCTCGCCGGCACCTACGGGGGCAGGGTCGTGCGCCGGTGCGAGGTGCCCTCGGGACGCCCCCTGTTCTTCCCGGTGCTCAACCGGCAGCACACCTTCGAGTACTCCCCGGAGCCGGCGGCCATCCCGGTCGCGAGGGCCGAGGCGCACCTCAACGGCGTGCCCCTGCCGCTGGAGGAGTTCCAGGGGGTGTTCCGCAGCCCGCTGTGGGTCCGCAGGCACAGCTGGGGGCTGTGGGGAGCGGTCGCCCCCCTGAGCCCCGGAGGGTACGTGCTGGAGATCCGGGCGGACAGCGGCCGGGGCTTCCGGGTGGACACCACCTACCACCTGACCGTGGTCTGAGGCGCGGCGACCGGCGCCCCGGACCCCGTGCGGCGCCTGCCGCCGGATCCGGTCCCGCCCCGACCGGCGCCGCCGTCCGGGCGGGGACTCCACCGGTGTCCTCCGGACGCCGGTCCGCCCCGGCCCCGCCGGGAGGCCGGTCAGACGCCCGACGGGACGAGGGCGTCGGCCCGGGTGGGGCCGGAGAACACCGCCTCCAGCGGCAGGCCCAGAGCCTCGGCGAGCGCCTCCGGTGCGGCGGGGGCGGCGGAGAGGACCGGGTCGGCGGACTCCAGGGCCCGGGTGAGCCGCTCCTGCCGTGCCAGGCGCTCCGCGGCGCGGGTGGCGTCCGCGGGACCCCCGCGGCGCCCGCCGGGCTCCCGGAGGGCGGGGTGGTCCGGCGCGGGCGCGTCGCCGGGGGCGATCTCCAGCGGGGCCCCGTCCGGGCCCGTGTAGGCGGTGCACCAGCGCAGCCGGCCGCCGGCACGGGCGGGGGCGTCGGCGTGCGTGACCACCAGCGAGTCCACCCCGCCGGTGGCCGCGAGCGCGTACCGGTGCGCCACGAGGTCGAGGTGTCCCACCCGGAACGGCCCCTGCCAGGGGTGTGTGCCGTTGTGCCGCTCCACGAGCCGCTCGCCCAGCGCGGGGTCCTCCGCCACCAGCGGTCCGGCGCCGTGCCGGGTGGTGAAGGTGCGCACCACGCCGATCCGGCGGGCGTCACCCGGCCGCCCGGCCTCGGCCAGCAGGGCGAGCGGGTTCGCGGTGGTCGTGGTCGACCAGGTGGTGTAGGGGTGGAACCCGTGCCACTCGTCGAGGAGCACGCCCTGGGCCCCCTCGAACACCACGGGGGAGCGGGCCAGCAGGCCGGGCAGGTACTCCTCGTCCACCAGCCGCACCCGCCGCGCGAACGCCAGGTACGCGGACACGCACTCCTCGACGTCCGGCACCGGACCGGCCTCCCGCGGAGCACCGCCCGAGCGGGCGGCCTCCCTCCGCACCGCGTCGAGGTGGTCGGCCAGGCGGCGCAGCTTGCGGCGCAGCCGCTCGGGGCGGTCGCAGTCGCCGGCGGTCGGCGCGTCCTCCGGGCGGGCCAGGGCGTAGGCCATGGCCTCGCCCACGCCCATCCCGCAGGAGCCGTGGCGGCCGGCGCCGCGCGCCCGCTCCCGCACCCGGTTCGCCTCCTGGTGCCAGGGCGTGCTGACCAGCGCCCGGCGGTCGACCGTGACCAGCGAGAACGGATCGGGGACCCCGAGCTCCGCGAGGTGCCGGGCCTCGGCGGCCAGCGCGAAGGGGTCCACGACCACGAGCCGTGACAGGTGGGTGGGGACCGGCCCGCCCGGGGCGAGGGTTCCCGCCCCGAACTGCGCGAACGTGTGGTGCCGGCCGTCGGGGGCGACGACGTTGTGCGCCGCCTGCGCGCCCCCGTTGGCGCGCACGACGGCGCCGAAGCGCCGCCGCGCGCACAGCAGGTCCACCGTCACGCCCTTGCCCGCGTCGCCGAACCCCAGGTCGACGACGACCGCGTTCCCGTCGGACCACCGCGGAGGAGTGCCCGTCACAGCCGGCCCACCCCGCCCTCGTCGGCCCCCGCGGGGAGGCCGCCCGGGGCCGGTGCGACCACCACCGAGCCGCGCGCGGAGGACAGGGGGCGCAGCGCCTTGCCGACCGCCTCCCCGGCGTCCGACCCGGCCTCGGCCAGGTCCGACAGCCCCTCCTCCAGGTCGATGGCCTCCTCGGCCAGCCCGACGGTGACCGCGATGGTCTCCGACACCGCTTCGAGGTCGTCCAGGTAGATGACGTTCTGGCCCAGGTGGGTGTCCCAGAACCCCCTGACCTTCGGGTCGCCGTAGTAGTGGCTGCCCGTGGGCATGATGAAGAAGACCTCGAAGCTGCGCCGCAGCTCGGCGAGGATCTGCGGGAACGGGATGTTCTCGGTGACGTCGTCGCCGATCACCTCGCGCACCTCGCGCGCCTTGACCGACCCGTAGGCCATCTCGTCGCCGATGACGAACAGGTAGCCGCGCCGTCCGCGCTTCTCCAGGCAGTCCATCGCGGTGTGCCGCGCCATGAAGTACATGGCCAGCTCGTAGGACTCGGTGGCCTGGCCGCCCCCTCCGCCCTCCAGCAGGATGTTGCCGAGGTCGTCCTCCAGCTCGTTCCCCGACTCGAACTGGCCGACCTGGAGCGGCGCCCGGTCGCAGGTGGCGTCGCCGATCCCGCCGAACAGGATCTGCGGGTCCTCCACGTACCCCTTGCGCAGCAGGAGTCCGAACAGGTCGGGCAGCTTGGTCTGGAGGACGCGGGGCACGGTGCCCATGGAGCCGGTGACGTCGAACAGCACGGAGATGGCGAGCGAGTTGGGGTGCTCGTCGGAGTCGCGGCTCTCCCGGACGCCGACGTCCCGGGGGTCCAGGCTCGGGTGGGTCTTCCACTTGCTGCGGGGGGTGGAGGCGAGCACGTCGTCGGTGTAGCCGAAGCTGCTGGACCCGACGGAGGAGTTGTACGCCTGGCGCGCGTGGTAGGCGTCGGTGGACCAGTTGCTGTTTCCCATGGGTGGGTCTCCTTCTGAGGGGACGGGGGCGGCCGGGAGGGGCCGCGGGGTCGGTGCCCTAGCGGGCGGGGGCGGTGGGTGGGGAGGTTTCCGGCATGTGGAACGGGCGGAACCGGCGCGGGCCGAAGACGCGCTCCAGCACGTCGTCGAGTTCGCAGAGCAGGGCGAACCCGTCGCGGGGCCGCCGCTCGGGCGCCGGCAGGGTGCATCCGCGCGCGAAGGAGCGCAGTTCCCGGGGCAGGCGCCCCCCGGTGACGAACTCGACGCACCGGGTGGCCATGTGGATGTCGGTCTGCGCCAGGGCCGGGCGTCGCGCGGCCACCTCGGGCGGGTAGAAGTCCTCGCGGCCCGCCACCACGGCCGGGACGTGCGGTGCGGTGCGCGAGGCGTGCGAGGTCACCGAGTAGCACCAGTCGACCAGCACCAGCCCGTGCTCGGCGGGGTGGACCAGCACGTGCTCCGGCACGACCGCGCCGTGCACGACCCCTGCCCGCGCCGCGTTGCCGACGGCCACCAGCAGGCGGCGCCACATCCACGCCGCGTCGCGGGGGTCGACCCCGTCGGGGTGGGCCCGGCGCACGTCGGCGAGGGTGTGGAAGCCGTGCAGCCGCCCCAGCACGTTGGCGCGCCGCTCCACCCCGGTCGCGGAGTCGCGGTGCTTGAACGAGTCCACCAGCTCGGGGACGAACGCCCGGTAGTGCTCGTGGCCCTTCTCACGCATGCGGCGCAGGGCGGTCGCCTCGGCCTCCATCAGGTCGTTGTCGCGGGGGGACCGGGGGAGCTTGAGCACGGCGTCGTGCCACTCCCCGTCGCGGTAGCGGACCGGGTGCAGGTCGGCGACGTCGCCCCGGGCCAGGCGTCCCGCCGCGACGCGGTAGGCGCGCGTCCGGGTGGTGAGGGTGAGGTCGTCGAAGCGCAGGTCCCCGGCGGCCATCTCCCGGTACAGGGCCCACAGCCGTGTGAGCCGGGTGAAGGCCTCCGAGGCCTCCGCGCGACGGCTCCCGGGCGCCGGGTCGGGGTGGACCAGGCGGGCCAGGCGGCGGTACTCGGCGGTGGCGGCCGGGGGGACGGCTCCGCCGCCGACCGGCACGGGGCCGAACAGCGCGGCGGGGTCCTCGGCCATGGAGACGGTGCGCAGGGCCGTGTCGAACGCCGCGGTGTCGTGCTGTTCCGTGCTCATAGGTCCCTCCCTTCTCGTACGTGGCGCGCGGCCCCCGGAGCGGGGACGGTGAGGCGGCGCCGGGGCGGGTCCCGGCGCGGTCGGACCGCCCCGGTCACTGGGTGCTCCTCAGCAGGGGCGGGTGCAGGAGCGCGGCGCCGCCGGCCCGGTACAGGCGGGCACGGCGCCCGCCTCCGGAGCCGCCGTGCTCGGCGAGTTCCCCGGTGTCCTCCACGAACCCGGGGGTGGCGAGGATCTTGCGGTGGAAGTTGGCGGCGTGCAGGGTGCGCCCCCACACCGCCTGGTACACCTCCCGCAGTGCCGTGATGGTGAAGGCGGACGGCAGGAACGCGGTGGCCAGGGCGGTGTACTCCAGCTTGGAGCGGGCGCGTTCGACCGCGTCGGCGAGGATCCGCCCGTGGTCGAACGCGAGGTCCCGGCCGGCCCGGGAGCCCTCGCCGTGCCCGAGCTCGCTCCACGGGACCCAGGCGGCCTCCTCGGTGTCCCTGCCGCTGTGGGGGTCGGGCAGGTCGGGGGCCAGGAGCATGTGGGCGACCGAGAACACGCGCATGCGGGGGTCGCGCCCCCGCGCCCCGTAGGTGCCCAGCTGCTCCAGGTGCAGCTCGGTGGGGAGCCGGGTCTTCTCCGACAGCACGCGCAGGGCGGCGTCGGGCAGGTCGGGGTCGGCGGGGCCGTCCGGCCCGTCCTCCGCGCGGACGAACCCGCCGGGCAGCGCCCACCGGCCGCGCTGCGGGTGGGCGGCGCGCCGTGTGAGCAGTACGTGGGGGGTCCCCGTCCGCCGGGCCCCGGTCCCGGCCTCCGGACGGATCGTGAGGGCGACGACGTCGACGGTGACCGCGGCGGGGGCGAAGGCGTGGGGGTCGTAGCCGGAGAGGAACCTGCTCTCCGGCTCGTCGTGCTGGGGCGTCCTGTCCTCGGTCACGTGCGGGTCCTCGTTATTCTCAACCTGAGTTTTTCTCTGAATGAGATGAACTTAGCACGCAGTCCGGCCCCCGTCCACCCCTTTTCCGCCCCCAGCGTCCGGGGCCGGGTCCTTCCGGGCGGTCGAGCGCAGGAGCAGCCATGCCGCGGCCGCGAACCAGGTCAGTCCGACCGTCAGGACGACCCGCTGTCCCAGGCCGTGGAAGCCGTGCCCGGCGGACGCCATGAAGGCCGCGAAGAGCGGCGGGACGAGGGCGCCCGCGGCGCAGCAGTACGCCACCCACGCCCGCCGTCCCGGCTCTGCGGCCAGGCGCCACGCCATCGCCAGGGGCGCCGCGGTGAGGGCGGCGTGGAAGGGCAGCACGTTGACCGCGTGGACCGTCCCGGCCGGGGTGGCCGCGCCCGCCGTCCCGACCCCCACGGGGTCGGTCGGGAACACGCCGGCGACGACCAGGCACGCCCCGGCCAGGGCGGTCAGGGCCGGCAGTGCGAACGAGCTCCGGCCGGTGGGCGCCGCCCTGCGCACGCCGACGGAGAAGGCCAGCAGGAGGAGGCCGGTGGCGATGAAGTTGGCCGTCTGTATCCAGCCCCTCTCCCCGAGGGCGAGTTCGCTGCCGAACCGGTGGAGCGGCTCGTAGTCCGGGCGGTACGCCCCCTCGGCGAGGAGCACCGGGACGAACAGGGGCGCGGCGGCGCCGCAGGCGAGGAGTGCGCGGGTGAAGCGGTCGGCGGGGGGTGCCATGCCTGTCTCCTTAGCGTTGGTAAGTCCTTATCACCGCTAAGCTACCTTAGCGGTGATAAGCTCCCTGTTCCGGAGACACAGGACAGAGGGCGGTGTGACGGTGGACCGGCGGACGATCGTCGAGGCGGCACTGGGACTGCTCGACGACGAGGGGCTGGACCGGTTGACCGTCCGGCGGCTGGCCGAGCGCCTGGGCGTGAAGTCGCCGGCGCTCTACTGGCACTTCCGCGACAAGCGGGAGCTCCTCGACAGGATGGCCGAGCACCTGCGCCCGCCCCAGAGCCCCCCGGGGCCCGGGGAGGACTGGCGCTCCTGGTCGCTGCGCCGTGCCCGGGAACGCCGGGCCGCGCTGTTGTCCCACCGCGACGCGGCCCGGGTCGTGGCGGGCAGCCGCGCGGGGGCGGCCACCCTCGCCGCCTTCGACGCCGAACTCGCCGTCCTGGTCGGCTTCGGCTTCGGTCCCGTGCGCGCCGTTCGCGCCGCGGTCCTCGTCGACCACTACGTGGTGGGCTCGGTCCTCCAGCAGCAGGCCGACGCGCAGCGCCACGCCGACGCGGGGGAGACGCCTCCCGAGGACCTTCCCGAGGAGGCGCGGGCCGCGCTGACCGGAGCGACGCCCACCCTGGCCGCGGCGCTCGCCGGAGGAGGGGACCCCGGTGGGGACGAAGCCTTCGAGGACGGCCTGCTCATGATCGTCGACGGCATCGCGGCCGGCCTCGAACGGGACCGGACCGCCTGATCCGCAGGGGGATCGCGCGGGGCGTGCCGGTCAGGCGGGGGAGGCGACACGCCCGGGCGGACGGACGGCGGGGGTCGGCGCCCACCGCTAGCATGGTGCGAACGGACGTTCGAGGACATGCGCGAAGACGGGCGAGGGTGGGCGGAGTGCGAGTGTTGGGGATCGACCCGGGGCTGACCCGGTGCGGGGTCGGTGTCGTCGAGGGGGCCATCGGCAAGCCGCTCACCCTCCTCGGGGCCGACGCCGTCCGCACCAGCCCCGACACCGAGCTGCCCCAGAGGCTCGTCGGCATCGAGCGCGGGATCGAGGAGTGGCTGGACCGGTTCCGGCCCGACGCGGTCGCCGTCGAACGGGTCTTCGCCCAGCACAACCTCAGCACGGTCATGGGCACGGCCCAGGCCAGCGGCATCGCCCTGGTGTGCGCCGCGCGCCGGGGCCTGCCCGTCGCCCTGCACACACCGAGCGAGGCCAAGGCCGCCATCACCGGCAGCGGCCGCGCCGACAAGGCGCAGGTCGGCACCATGGTGGCGCGTATCCTCGGACTCGACGGTCCTCCCAGGCCCGCGGACGCGGCGGACGCCGTCGCCCTCGCCATCTGCCACATCTGGCGCGGCGGGGCGCAGGCCCGGGTCGCCCAGGCCGCACAGGACTTCGCCCGCAAGGTGGAACTCGCCCGCCGCACCCGCGGCCGCTAGCTCCCCGCCCCCAGGAAGGAGAAGGGCACCGCCCCCGGTGCCCGCACGAGATGATCGCGTTCCTCACCGGCCGGGTGGCCGCACGCGGCGCCGGCAGCGCCGTGATCGACGTCGGCGGGGTCGGCATGACCGTCCAGTGCACCCCCTCCGCCCTGTCCCGGCTCCACGTCGGCGAGACCGGCACCGTGTCCACCAGCCTCATCGTCCGCGAGGACTCCCTGACCCTGTTCGGGTTCGCCGACGACGACGAGAGGCACCTGTTCGAGCAGTTGCAGACCGCGTCCGGGGTCGGACCGCGACTGGCCCTGGCGATCCTCTCCGTCCACAGCCCGGCCGGCCTGCGCCAGGCCGTGGCGACCGAGGACACCGCTGCCCTGACCCGTGTGCCGGGCATCGGGAGGAAGGGCGCGCAGCGCATCGTCCTGGAGCTGGCGGGCAAGCTGGAGTCGCCCGTCCTCACCGACGGCACGCTGCCCCCCGCGGAGGGGGCCCCGGCGGGGGCGTCCGACGCCGCCCGGCGCGCGCAGGTCGTCTCCGGCCTCGTCAACCTCGGCTGGTCGGCCAAGGACGCCGAGGCCGCCGCGGCCGCCGTCACCGCCGAGTCGGCGAGCACCGACGTCGCCGTCCTGCTGCGCACCGCCCTGCGCAGGCTCAGCCGCGCCTAGGAGGAAGGCACCCCATGCACGAACCGTACGAGTCCGGCGAGGCCCACGGGGCCGCCCCGTACGAGCGCGAGGCGGTCTCCTCCGACGCCAGCCTCGACGACCGCCAGGTCGAGGGCGCCCTGCGCCCCCGCGCCCTGGACGAGTTCGTCGGGCAGGAGCGGGTGCGCGAGCAGCTCTCCCTGGTGCTCGACAGCGCCCGGAGGCGCAACCGGGCCCCGGACCACATCCTCATGTCCGGGGGCCCCGGCCTGGGCAAGACCACCCTGGCCATGATCATCGCCGCCGAGATGGGCGCCCCGCTGCGCATCACCTCGGGCCCGGCCATCGAGCGCTCCGGCGACCTGGCGGCCGTCCTCTCCACCCTCCAGGAGGGCGAGGTGCTGTTCCTGGACGAGATCCACCGGATGGCCCGGCCCGCCGAGGAGATGCTCTACGTCGCGATGGAGGACTACCGGGTCGACGTCGTGGTCGGCAAGGGCCCCGGCGCGACCGCCATCCCCCTGGAGATCGCCCCGTTCACCCTGGTCGGGGCCACCACCCGGGCGGGCATGCTGCCCGCCCCGCTGCGCGACCGGTTCGGTTTCACCGCGCACATGGACTTCTACTCCCCGGACGAGCTGGAGCTGATCCTGCACCGCTCGGCGGGCCTGCTCGGGGCGCCCCTCGCGGAGGACGCGGCCCGGGAGATCGCCGGGCGCTCGCGCGGGACGCCCCGTATCGCCAACCGGCTGCTGCGCCGGGTGCGCGACTACGCCGAGGTCCGGGGGGACGGGCAGCTGTCGCTGCGGACCGCCCGTGCCGCGCTCGAGCTGTACGAGGTCGACGGCCTCGGCCTGGACCGGCTGGACCGCGCCATCCTCGACGTCCTCATGCACCGCTTCCGCGGGGGCCCCGTCGGCCTGTCCACGCTCGCGGTGTCGGTGGGGGAGGAGGCGGAGACCGTGGAGGTCGTCGCCGAGCCGTTCCTCGTCCGGTCCGGCTTCCTGGCGCGCACCCCGCGCGGCCGGGTGGCCACGCCGCAGGCCTGGGCGCACATGGGCCTCACCCCGCCGCCGGACGCCGCGTTCGGCGCGGGGTCCGCCGGTCCCGCGTCCGCCGGGGCCTCCGCGCCCGGCACCGCCGCGGGGGCCGGCGCCGGGGGCGGCGCCTCCGGGACGACGCCCTGACCGGACGGTCCGCGGCGCCTCCTGACCGGGCGGGCTGACAGGGGGCGTCGCACCGGGCACAATGGGTCCCGCGTGTGTGAAACGGGGCTGAACCGTTAACACTCCGATCTCCGGCGGTGGGGGATCGGTGACCGGCGCCACGTAAACTTTGGACGAATCAGCCGATACGGGGCAGGGCTCCGTACGTGTTGTCCGACACCGGCGGAACGACTCGGCCGCCCCGCGCGTTGTACGTGCCGGGTGTGGTCCGGATCGTTCCGGGTTCGGGCGACACGAAGAAGGTGGCCGCCGGAGTGCCCCACCGGCACCCGCGGACCACATGACGAAACGTCAGGAAGGACGCCCCCGTGCAGGGCCTTTACCATCTCGCCGACGCAGCAGAGCCCACGGGCGGGCTTCTCGGCATGCTCTTCCCGTTCCTGATGATCATCCTGGTCTTCTGGCTGCTGTTCTGGCGCCCGAACCAGAAGCGCCGCCAGCAGGAGGCGCAGATGCAGAGCGCGCTGGCCCCGGGCGTCGAGGTGATGACCAAGGCCGGCATCTTCGCGACCATCGTCGAGATCCACGAGCAGGACGTCCTGCTGGAGATCGCCCCCGGCACGCGGATCCGCATGCTCAAGGCCGGTGTGGGCGAGGTCATCACCCCCGCCGTGGACGACACCCCGGTCGAGGACCGTCCCGACTTCGGCGACGACGACAAGCCCAAGGGCTGAGGCCCCCGGGCCCCGGCGGGTCCACAGACTTCGGTACCGGCCCCCCTCCGGGGCCGGTACCGCCGTGTCCGGCCCGGACGCGACCGCCCCGACACCACAGCAGAAGGTTCCACCGACCATGCCCCACGACACCGCGACCGCGGACGGCGCCCCGAGCACGGAGCTCATCGAGGCGCAGATCCGCGACATCCCGGACTTCCCGCACGCCGGCATCCTGTTCAAGGACATCACGCCGCTGCTCAACCACCGGGAGGCCTTCGCGGCCGCCGTGGACGGCCTCTGCGCGCCCTACCGCGGGCTCGGGGTGGACCACGTGGTCGGGCTGGAGGCGCGCGGCTTCATCTTCGGGGCGCCGGTCGCCATGGAGCTGGGCGCGGGCTTCGTCCCCGCCCGCAAAGCGGGGAAACTGCCCGCGCGGACCATCGACCAGTCCTATGATCTGGAGTACGGGACCGCGACCGTCGAGATCCACGCCGACGCGATCGTCCCGGGCAGCCGCGTGCTCATCGTCGACGACGTCCTCGCCACCGGGGGCACCGGCAGGGCCGCGGTGGACCTGGTCCGCAAGGCGGGTGGTACGGTCGTGGGATTCTCCGTCCTGATGGAGCTCTCAGCGCTCCACGGCCGCGAGAAGTTGCCCGACGTGGAGCTGCACGCCCTCCTCTCGGCCTGACCCCGAGCCGCGCCGAGCCAGGCGCCGCCGCCGCGGGAATGCGCGGCGGTTCGTCACCGTTGACGTACTCCACCACGGGGTGTGACGCGTTTGGTGACCCGGGTCACCCGTTGTCGTACCTGGTGGGGTGGGGTCGGGGGCCGAACACTAGACTGGTGGGAGAGGTACCGCGGCGACCATGTCACGACTGGCCCTGATGACACGCACGTGCACCGGTGGAGCCGGGCGGCGCTGACGGCGCCCGCGCCCCCGGGCGAATCCGCGGGAGGTAGGCATGCCAAGCGAAGTGGTTTCGACCGGGGCGGTATCCGCGAGCGAGCCGCGGCGGCCCACCGTGCCGGGAGGGCACGCGGACGGCACCGGTGTGCCGTCCGCGGACGCAGGACCACAGGAGGGCCGTCCGGAGGGCGCCGCGAACGGAGCGGCGCCCTCCGACGTCTTCGGGGAGGGGACGCCGAGGCATCCGGCGCCCTCCGCGACGCCCTCCACCGTGCGAGTACGCAGAAGGCTCGCCCGACTCGGCGCCCAGCGGGGAGTGACGATGAACCCGGTGCTCGAACCACTGATCAAGACCGTGCGGGCCACCCATCCCAAGGTGGACGTGCGGCTGATCGAGCGCGCCTACGAGGTGGCGGCCCACCACCACCGCGAACAGAAGCGCAAGAGCGGCGACCCCTACATCACCCACCCGCTCGCGGTCGCCACGATCCTCGCCGAGCTGGGGATGCAGGAGGCCACCCTCGCCGCCGCTCTGCTGCACGACACCGTGGAGGACACCGACTACTCGCTGGACGAGCTTCGTGCCGACTTCGGCGACGAGATCGCCGAGCTCGTCGACGGCGTCACCAAGCTCGACAAGGTCAAGTACGGCGAGGCCACCCAGGCCGAGACGGTGCGCAAGATGGTCGTGGCGATGGCCCGCGACATCCGCGTCCTGGTCATCAAGCTGTGCGACCGGCTGCACAACATGCGCACCCTGCGCTACCTGCCGTCCAAGGCGAAGAGGGAGAAGAAGGCCCGCGAGACCCTGGAGATCTTCGCCCCGCTGGCCCACCGGCTGGGCATGAACACCATCAAGTGGGAGCTGGAGGACCTGGCGTTCGCCACCCTCTACCCCAAGCGCTTCGACGAGATCGCCCGCCTGGTGTCCGAGCGCGCCCCCCGGCGCGACGTCTACCTCCAGGAGGTCATCGAGGCGGTCTCGGGCGACCTGCGCGAGTCCAAGCTCAAGGCGACCGTGCGCGGGCGCCCCAAGCACTACTACTCGATCTACCAGAAGATGATCGCCCGCAACTGCGGCTTCGACGAGATCTACGACCTCATCGCCGTGCGGGTCCTGGTGGACAGCGTCCGCGACTGCTACGCGGCCCTCGGGACCATCCACGCGCGGTGGAACCCCGTGCCCGGGCGGTTCAAGGACTACATCGCGATGCCCAAGTTCAACATGTACCAGTCGCTGCACACGACGGTGATAGGGCCCTCGGGCAACCCGGTCGAACTCCAGATCCGCACCAGGGCGATGCACCGCCGGGCCGAGTACGGCATCGCCGCGCACTGGAAGTACAAGGAGGACCGCAACAGCGGCCCCGAGGCCAGGCCCAAGGGCAGCACGGACATGCAGTGGCTGCGCCAGCTCATCGACTGGCAGCAGGAGACCAAGGACCCGGGCGAGTTCCTGGAGTCGCTGCGGTTCGACCTGTCGGTGCAGGAGGTGTTCGTCTTCACCCCCGACGGCGACGTCATCCCCCTGCCCCAGGGCGCCACCGCCGTCGACTTCGCCTACGCGGTCCACACCGAGGTCGGCCACCGCACGGTCGGGGCCAGGATCAACGGCCGCCTCGTCCCGCTGGAGAACGAGCTGCACAACGGCGAGACCGTGGAGATCCTCACCTCCAAGACGCCCGACGCCGGTCCCAGCCGGGACTGGCTGAACTTCGTCAAGAGCGCGCGCGCCCGCAACAAGATCCGGCACTGGTTCACGAAGGAGCGCCGCGAGGCGGCGATCGACCAGGGCAAGGACGAGATCGCGAAGGTGATGCGCAAGCAGGAGCTCCCGGTCAAGCGCCTGTTCAGCGGCGAGGCGCTCATCGCCCTGGCCGGCGACCTGCGCTATCCGGACGTGGACTCCCTCTACGCGGCCGTGGGCGAGCACCAGGTCAGCGCGCAGAGCGTGGTGGCCAAGCTCGTCGACTCGCTGGGCGGGCTGGAGAGCCACACCGAGGACATCGCGGAGTCGTCCCTGCCCACCAAGGCGCCGCGCCAGCGCCAGGCGGGTAACCCCGGCGTGGTCGTGGAGGGCGACGCCGACGTGTGGGCGCGCCTGTCCAAGTGCTGTACGCCGGTCCCCGGCGACGAGATCGTCGGTTTCGTCACCCGCGGGAACGGCGTGTCCGTGCACCGCGAGGACTGCGTGAACGCCGCGACCCTGGACACCGAGCGCATGGTCAAGGTGGACTGGTCGCCCACCGAGGACTCGATGTTCCTGGTGGCGTTGCAGGTGGAGGCGCTGGACCGGTCCCGCCTGCTCTCCGACATCACGCGGGTGCTGTCCGACCAGCACGTCAACATCCTGTCCGCGACCGTCCAGACGAGCCGCGACCGGGTCGCCCAGAGCCGGTTCACGTTCGAGATGGCCGACCCCGCCCACCTGGGCAGCGTGCTCCGCGCCGTCCGCGGCGTGGACGGCGTCTACGACGTCTACCGGGTCCGCAACTAGGGGCCGGCAGGTCCTCCCGCGGGCCGGTGCCGCCCCGGACGGAGGGAGGCCCCGGCCGTACCCTCGCGGGCCGGCCGGGGCCTCCTCGTGTTCCCGCGCCCGGTGTCAGATCCGGATCGTCGTGGAACGCACGATCTCGAAGACCGGGTGCCGGTCGGCCTCCTCCGCGAACGCCTCGTCCGGGGCGTCCGGCGGCGCGTCGAAGTACGGCCCCACGACGGCGGCCCGCGGGTGGTTGACGTACTCCTTGAGCAGGGGGCCCGCCTCCTCGTGCCCGAGTTCGCGCACGCTCACCAGTTCGATCCAGCCGCCCTGGCGCAGGGTCGCGAACCCGTCCTTGCGGATGTTGCGCACCCAGTCGACCTCGCCGTACGGGGAGACCAGGAACCTGCCCCGGTCGCTGTCCAGCACGTCGAGCGGGACGGTCCGCAGGAAGCCCGACTTGCGCCCGCGCGTGGTGAGCAGGTGGGTCGCGGGCGTCCCCAGGCCGTACTTGACCAAGCCGCTGACGAAGGCGTTGGCGACCCGCCGTACCCGCGTCATCTCGAACCGCTTCGTCGGTTCGTTCACCATCTCGGCAACTCCCTCGATCGGATGCTCCCCATTGTGGTGGTTCCGGGCGGCCGACGACACCGGCAGAGGGCGGTGAACCCGCCTCCGGGCCGCTCCGCCCGTGCCGCGGGCCCCCTCCCCGCCCCGTCTCCCGGGGCGCCGTGCGGACCGGGGGCCCGGAGGGCCCGGGTCAGCGGAACGCGGAGATCCCGGTCACCGCCTGGCCGATGCTGAGCGCGTGGATCTCCTCGGTGCCCTCGTAGGTGGCGACCGTCTCCAGGTTCACCATGTGGCGCATCACCGGGTACTCCAGGGTGATGCCGTTCGCGCCGTGGACCCCGCGCGCGGTGCGCGCGACCCGCTGGGCCGCGGCCACGTTCGCGAACTTGCCGAAGCTCACGTGGTTGTGGTGGCAGTCCCCCCGGTCCTTGAGGCGGCCGATCCGCAGCGCCGTCATGCCCGCGTGGTTGACGTCCACGACCATGTCGGCGAGCTTGCGCTGGGTGAGCTGGAACCCGCCGATCGGCTGCCCGAACTGCTCGCGTGTCGCCGCGTACTCCAGGGCCGCCTCGTAGCAGGCGCGCGCGGCGCCGACGGCGCCCCACACGATGCCGTAGCGGGCCTCGTTCAGGCACGACAGGGGCGCCCCCAGGCCCTTCGACGCGGGCAGCACCGCGTCGGCGGGCAGGCGCACACCCTCCAGGACGAGTTCGGAGGTGATGGACGCGCGCAGCGACAGCTTCCTGTGGATGACGTTGGCGGAGAACCCGGGGGTGTCGGTGGGCACCACGAACCCGCGGACGCCCTCCCCGGTGGCCGCCCACACCACGGCCACGTCGGCGACGGACCCGTTGGTGATCCACATCTTGGTGCCGTCGAGCACCCAGTCCGTGCCGTCCCTGCGGGCGCGGGTGCGCATGGAGCCCGGGTCGGAGCCGGAGTCGGGCTCGGTCAGCCCGAAGCAGCCGACGACCTCGCCCGCCGCCATCCTCGGCAGCCACGCGCCCTTCTGCTCCTCGGAGCCGAACTTGTGGATGGCGGCCATGGCCAGCGAACCCTGCACGGACACGAAACTGCGCAGACCCGAGTCGACGGCCTCCAGTTCGCGGCAGGCCAGCCCGTAGGCCACGGCGCTGGAGCCGCCGCAGCCGTACCCCTCCAGGTGCATGCCCAGGAGCCCGAGGTCCCCGAAGGCCTTGGCGAGCCCGCGCGGGTCGGGCAGGGTGCCGGCGTCGAACCACTCGGCCACGTTCGGCAGCAGTTCCCGCGAGGCGAAGCCGCGCACGGCGTCGCGGACGTCCCGCTCGGTGTCGGACAGTTCGGCGTCGAGGGCCAGGAAGTCGTGCGGGTCCGGGGCGGCGGGCCTGCGGGAGTCGCTCATGGGTGGGTGTCCCTTCGTGGTGCGTCGGCCGGTGCGGCCTGGGGCGGGGTTGCGGGGGCGGTCCGGCGGTCGGCCGCCGGCGCGGGGCCGGGCTCCTGGACGGCCCCGCGCCCGATCATCGCGTCCACGCGCGCCGCGTCCACGCCGAGTTCGGCGAGGATCCGGCGGGAGTGCTGTCCCAGGAGCGGCGGGGCCGTGAGCGGCGGTGGGGCGCCCTCCAGCCGGAACCCCGCCCGGACCTGTTCGATCGGGCCCGCGGTGGGGTGCTCCACGGTGCGCAGGACGTCGTCGCCGGCGGCGTCGGCCGTGCGCAGCGCGTCCAGCACCCCGCGCACCCGCCCCACAGGGACCCCGGCCCCGACCAGCAGGTCCATCCAGTGGTCGGCCGGCTCGGCGCGCAGGACGGCCGACAGCTCCCCCACCAGTTCGTCGCGGTGGGCCACGCGTCCCGGGTTGGTGGCGTAGCGCGGGTCCTCGGCCAGGTCGGGGCGGTCCAGTGCCCGGCACAGCCGCTGGTACAGGGCGTCGTTGCCGGCGGCGACCACGATCTCGGCGTCGGAGGCCGGGAAGACCTGGTAGGGCACGATCGTGGTGTGGGCGTTGCCGACACGGGCCGGCTCCGCCCCCGTCACGAGCGCCTGCTGTGTGAGGTTGACCAGGCCGGACAGCGTGGAGTTGATCAGCGACGCGCTGACGTTCTCGCCGCGGCCGGTCGCGCGGGCCCTCGTCAGCGCCCCGAGGATGCCGACGGCGGCGTTGAGTCCGGTCAGCACGTCGGTGAGGGCGACCCCCACCTTGCTCGCCGGCCCCTCGGCCGGGCCCGTGGTCGCCATCAGGCCGCTCTCGGCCTGCACGACGATGTCGAACCCGGGGCGGGCGGCCGGCTCGTGCTCCGGGCCGAAGCCGCTCACGGAGCAGTAGACGACGGCGGGGTTGCGCGCGCTCACCGCCTCGTAGCCGAGCCCGAGCCGGTCGATCACGCCGGGACGGAAGTTCTGGACGACCACGTCGGAGGACGCGCACAGCTCCTGGACGGCGGCCAGGCCCTCGGGGTCCTTCAGGTCCACGGCCAGGCTGCGCTTGTTGCGGTTCACCGACAGGAAGTAGGCGGCCTCGCCGGGGCCCCCGCCCCCGTCGGCGGGGCCCGCCCAGGGCGGGCCCCACGCCCGGGTGTCGTCGCCGCGGCCGGGCTGCTCGACCTTGACCACCTCCGCGCCCATGTCGGCGAGGAGCATGGTGGCGTACGGGCCCGCCAGGACGCGGGAGAGGTCGGCGACGCGCACCCCCGCCAGGGGCAGCGGGACGGCCGGGCCGGCGGGGTCGGGCGCGGGGCCCGCGCCGGATCGGATGTCTGTCACGGGGATGTCACTCCTCGGCGTCGGCGCCGCCGGGCAGCTGGTCGCCCTCCCGCAGCTGGTGGTAGGACTCCAGGCAGCGGCGCAGGGCCGTGGTCAGCGCGGCGCCGGACTGGCCGGCGTACCGCGTCTGCACCCGGCTGACCAGCTCGGCGATGTCCTCGGTGACCGAGGCCCCCTCGACCAGGGCGCGGAAGAAGTCCTTGCCCAGGTCGGTGAGCAGGGTGGTGTCCGCGGCGACGATGCGGCCGTCCGCGGTGTCCACGGCGAGGACGACGCCGAGCCGCTGGTACTGGGAATGGCTGGCCACGGAGTCGGGAAGACGGGCGTAGCCGGAGATGAGGACAACCCTGGGGTTGCGGAGAACCTGCTGGATACGGTCGTCGCCGTGCAACGGACACACCTCTCGCTCGCGGGCATGCGAAAACTCCAACGCTCTGGAGTCTCGCGCCTGGAGGACGGCCGGGGGAAACCGGGCGCCCGCGGCGTGAGGGCAGGCACCCCAAGTATGTCCTGACCGGTTCGGCGGCTGTCAAGCGGGGCGCGGCCCGTCCGGCGGACCCGCGGGGGCCGGCCCGTTCCGTACGCCCCCTCGGCCCCGCGCCCTCCGGAGCGGCCGTGAGCCTCGCGCCCGGCCGCCCGTACGGATCGCTCCGCCGGTCCTCCCGGGCGGTCGGCCCTTGCGCGCCCCGGTCCCGCCGGTGTGCGGCCCGGGCCACAGGGGATCCCCTGGTCCCTCCCGGGGCGCGTGTGCTAGCCTGCCTCGCAGGTCACGAGTACCAGCGCTAAGCCCCGGCTTGCTGGTCGGCAACCCTCCTTCCGCGGTGGGGTGCCCCGGGTGAGGACCAGGTCCCGACACGACCGTGTCGGACAAGCGCGGACCCCTGTGGTGTAGCCGTGACGGCGCCCCCGCGGGTCCCACGACCCGCAGAAGAGGTGCCCCATGACCGTCGTCAGCCCCATCCACACCGCGCGCTCGTTCCGTTCCGCCGCCCCGTCCGCACACCCCTCGGGCGGCGCCGCCGAGTGCACGGTCGTCGCCTCGGACGAGGGCGTCCCCCTGGTCACCGGCGAGCGCGTGGAGTACGCGAACTTCGACTACGCCGCCAGCGCCCCCTGCCTGACCCCCGTCGCGGACGCCCTGGCCGACGCGCTGCCCTACTACGCGAGCGTGCACCGGGGCGCGGGCCACCACTCCCAGGTGAGCACCGACGCCTACGAGCGGGCCCGCCGCAGCGTCGCCCGCTTCCTCGGGGCCCGCTCGGAACCCGCCGACGCGGTGGTGTTCGTGCGGGGCACCACCGACGCCCTCAACCTCCTGGCCCGCTCCGTGCCGGAGGGCTGCACGGTCGTGGTGTTCGAGACCGAGCACCACGCAGCCCTCCTGCCCTGGGAGCACCCCGCCGCACGCGCCGGGAGAGTGGTCCGCCTGCCGCTGCCCGCCACCCCCGAGGCGGCCGTCGAGGCGGCCCGCACCGCGCTGCGGGAGTCCCCCGAGGGCCCCAGGCTCCTGTGCGTGACCGCCGCCTCCAACGTCACGGGCGAGATCTGGCCGGTCGGGGAACTGGTCGCGGCCGCGCACGCCGAGGGCGCCCGCGTGGTCGTGGACGCCGCCCAGTACGTGCCGCACCTGCCGTTCGGCCTGGAGGAGACCGGTGCCGACTACGTGGCGCTGTCCGCGCACAAGCTCTACGCGCCCTTCGGCTCCGGGGTGCTGGCCGGCCGCGCCGACTGGCTGCGCGAGGCCACCCCGTACCTGTCCGGGGGCGGCGCCACGCGCCTGGTCACCGAGCACGAGGTGGTGTGGAACGACCTCCCCGCGCGCCACGAGGCGGGCAGCCCCAACGTGCTCGGCGCCGTGGCCCTGGCCGCCGCCTGCGACACCCTCACCCCCGACGTACAGGGACTCCTGCACATCCGCGAGTCCGCTCTGCTGGAGCGGCTGCGCGCCGGGCTCGCCGACGTGGAGGGCGTCACCGAGCTGACCCTGTGGGGCGACGAGCACCCGAGGGTCGGCATCGTCTCGTTCACGGTGGACGGGCTGCCCGCCGACCTGCTGGCCGCGGCGCTCTCCGCCGAGCACGGCATCGGGGTGCGGGACGGGCTCTTCTGCGCCCACCCGCTCACCCGGCACCTGCTGCCCGAGGGCCACGCCCAGGCGGTCCGGGCGAGCCTGGGGATCGGGACGACCCCGGAGCACGTGGACCGGCTCGTCGGCGCGATCGCCGACCTGGTCGCCCACGGGCCGGCCTGGGAGTACGCCGACTGCGACGGCCGACTGGCCCCGGTCCCGGACCCGCGCAACGTGCTCTGACGCAGGAGCGGAGCCCGGAAGGAGGCGCCCCGGCGGCCGGCAGGCCGCCGGGGCGCGCCCGTGCCCGGCACCGCGGGCCCCGCAGGCGGGCCCGGCGCCGCGATGGTGGTGCTGGCTGTAGCTCCCGTCGGCCAGCGCGCAGCATGGTGCGCCTGTACCGGGCTCCGTAGTGTCGTCAGGGACGTGGACGGCCCCTCCCGAGCCACGTCCTCCCCGACGCCGACCTGCGAGGACTCGCCATGCCCGCCCCTTTCCGCACCCCCACGCGCACAGCTCCGGGCGGCCGGCCCCCCGCACCGGGCGCCGTGGGCGGCCCCGCCGGGGCCGCGGTCGCCCTCACGGCGGTCCACCGCTCCTACACCGACGGCGACGGCCGCGTGTCCGCCCTGGACGGGGTCACCCTCAGGGTCCCCCGGGGGACCTTCCTCGCCGTCATGGGGCCCTCCGGCTCCGGCAAGAGCACCTTGCTCAACTGCGCCTCCGGCCTGGACCGCGTCACCTCCGGCACGGTCGAGATCGGCGGGAGGGACATCAGCGGGCTCCGGGAACCGGACCTCACCGTCTTCCGCCGCGACCACGTGGGGTTCGTCTTCCAGTCCTACAACCTGGTCCCCACCCTCACGGCGGAGGACAACATCACCCTTCCGCTGCGCCTGGCCGGGGTGCGGCCGGACGCCGCGTGGATCGACGAGCTCGTCCGCAGGGTGGGTGTGGCGGACCGGCTGGGACACCGGCCCTCGGAGCTGTCCGGCGGCCAGCAGCAGCGGGTCGCCATCGTGCGCGCGCTCGCCGCCCGGCCCGACATCGTCTTCGCGGACGAGCCCACCGGCGCCCTCGACGGCGCCACCGCCGACCGGACGCTGTCCCTGCTCAGGGGGATCGTGGACGACCTCGGCCAGACCGTCGTCATGGTCACCCACGACCCCGCCGCCGCGGCCCGGGCCCACGACACCGCCGTGATGGCCTCGGGGCGCGTCGTGGACCTCCTCCACGCGCCCGCCGCCGCGGACCTCGCCGGACGCCTCGCCTGCCTGGGGGCGGACCGATGACCGGGACGCCCGACGTACGTCCCGCCCCCGGCCGCGGGGGCCACGGGTCCCTGGCGCTGAAGCTGGCCCGGGGCCGCGCCGCGTCCCTGGCCGCGGTCGCCGTCGCGGCCCTCGGCGGGTCCGCGCTCATCACGGTCGGCGGGGTCGTCGCCGACACCGGTGTCCGCTCCGTCCTCCCGGCCGGGCGGCTCGCGGGCGCCGACGTCGTGGTCACGGCCCCCCAGAGCGTGGAGGTGCCCGAGGACCTCGACATCGCCCTTCCCGAACGGGCGCCCGTCCCCGGGACCGTGGTGGACGCGCTGGCCGAGCTGCCCGAGGTCGGCCTGGCCGTCGGCGACGTGGGTTTCCAGGCCGCGGTCCTGGGTGAGGACGGGCCCGTGGCGGGCGCCGATCCGCGCACCGCCGGGCACGGGTGGTCCTCGGCCTCCCTGGCGGGAGGGGGCGTCCTGACCGGCGAGCCGCCGAGCGCCCCCGGCGAGGTGGTCCTGGACCGCGCCTCGGCGGGGGCGTCGGGCGCGGAGGTCGGCGGGGAGGTCCGCCTCGTGGCAGGAGGCCGGACGGCCGCGTATCGGCTGACCGGCGTCCTGGACACCCCGGCGCCCTTGATCCTTGTGGACGACTCCACCGCGGCGGACCTGGCCGGACGCTCAGAAGGCCCCCGCGAGGGCACCGTCGACCTGGTCGGCCTGCACGCCGCGGAGGGCGTCACCGACGCCGAACTCCGTTCCGCGGTGGAGGCGAGCGCCGTGTTCGGCGAACACGGCCTCGTCGCCCTCGGCGGCGACCGGCGTGGCGACGCGGAGTCGCCGGGGGCGTCGGCCGCACGGTCGGAGCTGGTCGCGATCGCCGCCTCGCTCAGCGGTACCGTCCTGATCGTCGTCGGTTTCACGGTCGCCGGCGCCCTCTCGGTGTCCGTCGCGGCCCAGCGCCGGGACCTCGCCCTCCTGCGGGCGGTCGGCGCCACGCCGCGCCAGATCCGCCGCCTCGTCGCCTTCCCCAACCTGATCGCCACCGCCCTGGCCCTGCCCTTCGGGATCGCCGCGGGCTACCTGCTGGGGGACGGTGCGCTCCGGGGCCTCGCCGCACTGGGGATGACGCCCACGGGCCTGCCCGCCGTCCTCGGGCCCGTGCCCGGTCCGGCCGCCGCGGTCCTGACCCTCCTCGCGGTGTGGGCGGCCTGTGCGGGAGCGGTCCGCCGCACCGCGGGGGCCGCCCCCGTCGACGCCCTCGCCGAGTCCGTCGCCGAACCGCGTGCCCCGGGCCGCGCGCGCACCTGGGCGGGGACCGCCCTGCTGGTGCTCTCGGTGGCCGCGTCGGTGCCCGCGCTGGTCCTGGACGCCACGGAGGCGGTGGCCGGCGCGGCCGTGGCGTCACTGGTGGCGGCGGTCGGCCTGGCCCTGGCAGGACCGGCCCTGGTCCGCCGGGTGAGCGGGATCGCCGTCCGTCTGCTGCCCGCCCGGGTCTCCCCGCTGACCTGGCTCGCCGTGCAGAACCTGCACGGGCACTCCGTCCGGGTGGCCGGCGCGGCGAGCGCCCTGGCCATGACGGTGGCCTTCACCCTGGGGCAGACCTACGCGCAGACCTCGCTCTCGGCCGCGGGCGGCGCCCAGCGCGCGGCCGGGGAGAAGGCCGACCTGGTGGTGACCGCACCCGGCCTGGGCGGGGTTCCCGCAGGCCTCGCGGAGGAGGTCCGCCGGTCGCCCGCGGTGGAGGAGGCCGTCGCGGTCACGCCGACCGCGGTGGTGGGCGCCGGCGGCTTCGCCCTGCCGGGGGAGGAGCCCGGGACGACGCACATGGAGGCGGCCGCCCAGGTCGTCGGCCCGGGGGCGCAGCGGGTCCTGGACCTGGACGTGGTCGAGGGGGACCTGGGGAGGCTGTCCGGGAGGACGGTCGCGGTGAGCGCCTCGGCGGCGCGCCACTTCGGCACCGGTCTGGGGGAGACGTTCGCGTTCCGGACCGGCGACGGCGCGCGGGTCGACGCGGAGGTCGTCGCCGTGTACCGCAGGGACCTGGGATACGGGTCGGTCACCCTTCCGTCGGACCTGGCGCGGGGCCACGTCACCGGCGACGTCGACGCGCGGCTCCTGGTCCTGGCGGCTCCGGGGCAGGAGGACGAGGCGCGCCGTGTACTGGAGGCGGCGGCCGAGGGCTACCCCGGGGCGGAGGTCGCGGAGGCGGGCGCCGCGGAGGAGGGCGCGCGGGGGCCGGACGCCGGCGCCGTCCTCAACCTGGTCGTCCTGCTGGCGCTGGTCGGCTACATGGTGCTGTCGGTCGCCAACCGGCTCGCCGCCCAGACCCTGCAGCGGCAGGGCGAGGTGGACGCCCTGCGGGCGATCGGGACGACGCCGGGGCAGACCAGGTCGGTACTGCGCAGGGAGGCCGCGATGATCGCCCTCGGCGCCAACGCCGCCGGGCTCCTGGCCGTGCTGTTCCCGCTCCTCTGCGTGGGCGTGGGCCTGCTCGGGAGGCCCTTCCCCGCAGGTCCGTTCTGGCCGGTGCCCGTGGCGGTCCTGGGCGTGTCGGCCGTGGCCTGGCTGTGCGTGGCGGTGCCCGCCAGAAGGCTGACCACCTCCCCGACGCGCCGTTGAGCCGAGGCGGGCGGACGGGCGGAGAAGGGGGCGCGGCGGCGCCGGAAGAGCCGTCGCGCCCCCGGCGTCCGGGGCCTCCGGCGGCGCCCGTCAGGGCTTCCGGCACGGATGTTCCGGAACCTTGCGTCGCACGAGGCAACAAACAGTACAACAGGGCATATTTCACTCCAGGGTGTGCCGGGGATCACTTTCCCAACCTGTAGCATCGGGCCCTGACGGCATGGCGCGACGCCGACGGGCCCGACCGGTCCGCTCCTCGGCGCGTCCTGCCTCCCACGAGCGAACCGGCTGGGGGAGCGTGACCGTGACGGACGTCCGAGGACCCGAGGCAGGCCCGCTCGCGGCCGTGTCCAGGCAGCGGCCACCCGCGCAGGTCCCCGGACGGCGGTCGCGCGTGGTCAGCCTCGACCCGCGCGGGGCCGAGCCCCCCGCCTCCCGCCAGGGCGAGGCCACCCGCCTGCACCAGGCCTTCCTCGGCAGGGTCATCGACTACCTGCGCGTCGACGCCGGCGTCCGCCAGTTCGTCGACTGGGGGTGCCCGGTGCCCGGCACGGCCGAGCGCGTGCACGCCGGCGACCCCGGGGCCACCGTCGTCCACCTGGTCCCGCACGGGGCGGCCGGCATGCTCCCCACCGCGGGTGCGGCCGTGCTCTCCGGGGACGGCTCCGGACCCGACGGACTCCTGCGCCGCCTGGGCGCCTCCGGGCTCGTCGACTTCGACGAGCCCGTCGCCGTCCTGATGACCCGCCCCTTCACCGCCGACGACCCGCCCGGCGGCGTCGCGGGCCTCCACGCCCTCATGCGCGGCGGCGGCTACCTCGCCCTCGCGTCCCCCGCGCCCCGGGCCGTGGTCGAACGCGCCTTCGGCCCCTTCCGCCCTGTTGAACCCGGGGTGGCCGACCTGCGATGGTGGCCCTATCCGGACGAGGACGTCTCCGACAGGGGGACCGGGACCCTGGCGGGGCTCGGCCGCGCGCCGGGGAGCGGAAGGGGGGACCGCCGATGGCGGTGAACTGGACGGGCGAGGTCCTGGCACAGCTCCAGTTCTACTGGGAGTACTCGCTGTGGCCGCGGCTGGAGGGGCTGACCGACGCCGAGTACCACTGGCTCCCGGCGCCCGGGGCCTGGACCGTGCGGGAGGGCGAGGACGGGCGGTACCGGCCGGACTCCGCGGTCCCCGAGCCCGAGCCCCCGCCCGTGACCACCATCGCCTGGCGGCTCGGACACCTCGTCGTGGACGTCCTGGAGACCCGCGTCAACTGGCACTTCGGCGACCGCACCTACACCCGGGAGAGCGTCAACTGGCCCGGCGACGCGGCCGAGGCCAAGCAGCGTCTGCGCCACGCCTACGAGACCTGGTCCGAGAACATCCAGGGCCTCGACGAGGACGGCCTCGCCGCGCAGGTGGGCGGCACCGAGGCGCGGCAGTGGGAGGACTTCCCGATGGTCGCCCTCGTGCTGCACGTCAACCGGGAGATCATCCACCACGGGGCGGAGATCGCACTGCTGCGCGACCTCTACCGCGCCGGGCCCGCCCGGGGCTGAGCCGGGGCGGGCGCCTCCCGGCTGCCCGTCGACGGGTCAGAGCACCTGCAGCGGGTCCACCCGTACCTGGGCGAGGTGCTCGTCCCCGCGGGCGCTGCGCGCCGACGCCGCGGCCTTCAGCGAGCGGGCCAGCGCGCCCACCCCCTCGCGGGGCACCCGGAGCAGCGCGCGCTCCGTGGGCGGTGCGCCCTCGGCGACGGGGCCGCGCTCCGAGGCCACCGGCACGGGCCCGAGCACCTCGGCGCCCTCGGGCAGCTCCACCTGGGTGAGCAGTTCGCGCACGTCGTCCACGGCGCCGGTGATCGACGCCATCGTCACGGCGGGGGGGAACCCCAGCTCCCTGCGCTCGGCCAGTTCCCGTGCGGCGAATCCGCCCGGGTCCCAGCGCACCAGGGCCTGCACCACCGGCAGCGACGCCTCCGCGGACACCACCACGGTGCCGCCCGGACGCACCAGCGCTGCGGCGTTGAACCAGCGGCGCAGCGTCTCCTCCGAAGCGCGCAGGTCGGCCCTGTTCAGCAGGGCCCAGCCGTCCAGGAGCACCGCCGCCGCGTACCCGCCGCCCCTGACCACCGGTTCGGCCCCGGGGGTGGCCACCACCAGGGACGGCTTGTCCGGGACCTCCGGCAGCACCTCGTCGCGCCCGGACGTGCGCACGGTGAGGGAGGGAAAGGCCCGGCCCAGCTCCTCGGCGGTGCGGCGGGCCCCCACCACCACCGCGCGCATCCGGGAGGCCCCGCAGTCGGGACACGTCCACTGCCCGGCCACCCGTCCGCACCAGCCGCAGGAGGGCAGGGCGTTCGCCTCGCGGATCGCGAGCGGCCCGCGGCAGCCGTCGCAGCGCGCGGGTTCGCGGCAGCCCGCGCAGGCCAGGGTGTTGAGGTAGCCCCGGCGCGGAACCTGGAACAGCACCGGCCCGGTCCTGGCCGCGTCCCGCGCCGACTTGAGGGCCAGGCTCGGCATGCGGGCGGTGCGGGCGGCCTCGTCCCGGGCGAGTTCGCGGTCGTCCCCCGCGGGCTTGACGAGCGGGGCCCGGCTGCGCAGCGTCGCGCGGTCCGCGACCAGCGGGTGCGCCCAGCCGGACTCGACCAGGAGCTGGGCGTCCGTGGTGCGGGTGTGCCCGCCGAACAGCGCCCCCGACCCCGTCCGGTGCGCCCGCATGGCCAGCACGGTGCGGGCGTGCGGATAGGGGGTGTGCGGGTCGGCGTGGACGTCGTCGCCGTCGTCCCAGAGCACGACCAGCCCGAGGTCGCGGACGGGGGCGAAGATCGCGGTGCGGGTCCCCACGACCACCCGGACCCCTCCGCGCAGGACCGACAGCCAGCGCCGGTAGCGCGGGGTCGGGCCGAGGTCGGCGGGCAGGGCGACGTGCCGCCCCCCGCCCAGGCGCCGCGCCATCGCGGCGTCCACCGCCTCGACGTCGCGGCTGTTGGGGAGCACCACCACCGTGCCGCGCCCCGCGGCGAGGGCGGCCCCGGCGGCCACCGCGATCGCGTCCGGCCAGTCGTTCCCGGGGAGGGCGTTCCACACCGCGCGCGCCGCGCGCCCCTCGCGCAGGGCCGCGACGAAGGCGGGCCCCTCGGGGTAGTCCGCCCAGGGACCGCAGTCGGCCCCCGGGGCCTCGGCGGAGGGTTCCGCGCCCCCGGGCTCCGGCGCCCCGGCCCCGGGCTCGGCTGCCCCGGTCCCGCCCGGGGGCTCGGCGGAGGGTTCCGCGGGGCCTGCCTCCCCGTCCTCCGCGTCCCCCGCCGGGGCGTCCGTGTCAGGGACGGCCTCGCGCTCGACCCGCGCCCGGCGCGGCGGGACGGCCAGCCTGACCACGTCGTGCAGGTTGCCCGCGTACCGTCCGGCCACGGCCCGGGCCAGTTCCAGGATCTCCGGCGTGAGGACCGGCTCCGGGGAGACCACCTCGGACAGGTAGGCGAGCCGGCCGTCGAACTCCGAGCGCTCCACCCGCTCCGCGATGAACCCGCCGAGCAGCCGGTGGCGGAAGGCGACCTTCACCCTGCAGCCGGGAACGGCGGCCTCGTCCAGGTCGGCGGGGACCCGGTAGTCGAAGAGCCGGTCCAGGTGGGGCAGGGGGGTGTCCACGATGACGCGCGCGACGGACAGCCGCCCGGCGGGTTTCCTCGGTGCCGGACGGGACGCCTCCTCGGCCCTGGCCCTGGCCGCGGCTCTGGGGTCCACCAGCTCCGACACGTCGAAGAGGGCGTCGCCGGGTGGATCGGACTGCGCTGTCATCACCACTGGTCTACCAGAACGGTCCGACACCGCCGCTCCTCTGCGGCGGGAGCCCCCTCCGTGACTGGTAGAACAGTGTCCCGTACGCGCAGCGGAGGGGGATCCGAACATGAAGCTCGTCTTTGCCGGAACACCGGAGGTGGCAGTGCCCTCGCTCCGGGCGCTGATCGGCTCCGGGCACGAGGTCGCGGCCGTGGTCACCCGGCCCGACGCCCGCTCCGGCCGGGGCCGCCGGATCTCCGCGAGCCCGGTGGGCGAGGTGGCCGAGGCCGAGGGCATCGAGGTCCTCAAACCCGCCAGGGCCGGTGACCCCGAGTTCCTCGCTCGCCTGGAGGAGATCGCCCCCGACTGCTGCCCCGTGGTCGCCTACGGCGCGCTGCTGCCGCAGCCGGCCCTGGACATCCCCCGCCACGGCTGGGTCAACCTGCACTTCTCCCTGCTGCCCGCCTGGCGCGGCGCCGCCCCCGTCCAGCACGCGGTGCTGCACGGCGACGACATCACCGGGGCGTCCACCTTCCGGATCGTCAAGGAGCTCGACGCCGGGCCCGTCTACGGGACCCTGACCGAGGCCGTGCGCCCCACCGACACCAGCGGGGAGCTCCTCGGACGGCTGTCCGTCTCCGGGGCCGAACTCCTGAAGCGCACCGTCGACGGCATCGCGTCCGGGCAGCTCGAACCGGTCGAGCAGCCCGCCGACGGGCTGTCCTACGCCGCCAAGCTCACCCCCTCGGACGCCGAACTCGACTTCACGCTCCCGGCGCTGCGCGTCGACAGGGTGGCCCGCGCCTGCACCCCCGCCCCCGGCGCCTGGACGACCTTCCGCGGGACCCGCCTCAAGCTCGGCCCCGTCACCCCCGTGACCGACGCGGACACCCCCGACCTCGCCCCCGGTCGGATCCACGCCGGCAAGAAGCACGTCCTGGTCGGCACCAGCACCCACCCCGTCGCCCTCGGCGAGGTGCAGCCGCAGGGCAAGCGGTCCATGGCCGCCGTGGACTGGGCGCGTGGCGTGCGTCCCACCGAAGATGACCGCCTGGGCGCGTGAGCTGCCGTAGTCTCGACCTGGCGGACCGAACGGACGTCCGCCAGGCCCCGTCCCCGGTTTGTTGAGGCAGCACAGTTGAGCGAGCAGTCCCGATCCCCGTACCGCCGTCCCCGCAGGGGCTCGAAGCCCGTACAGGGCGGTGGACAGGGCGCGTCGGGGCCGCCCGCGCCCCGTGACCCCGCCCGCCGGGTCGCCTACGACGTGCTGTGCGCCGTCGAGCAGCGCGACGCCTACGCCAACCTCCTCCTGCCCGCGCTGCTCACCGAGCGCGGCATCAGCGGGCGCGACGCGGCCCTGGCCACGGAGCTGACCTACGGCACGCTGCGGCTCCAGGGCACCTACGACGCGATCCTGGAGGCGTGCGTGGACCGCACGCTCGCCTCCGTGGACGCCGACGCGCTGCCCGTCCTGCGGTTGGGGGCCCACCAGCTGCTGTCCACGAAGATCCCGCCGCACGCCGCCGTCAGCGCCACCGTGGACCTGGCTCGTCGTGTGGTGGGCCACCACCGGGGCCGTTTCGTCAACGCCGTCCTGCGCAAGGTGTCGGCCCGCGACCTGGACGCGTGGACCGCCGTGGTCGCCCCCGACCGGGACCGCGACCCCAGCGGGTACCTGGCGGTCGTACGGAGCCACCCGCGCTGGGTGGTCAAGGAGCTCGCCCGCGCACTGGGGGAGCACTCCTCCACCGGCCTGGTCCGCACCGAGCGCCTGCTGGCCGCCCACAACGAGCGGCCCCGGGTGACGCTCGTGGCCAAGCCCGGCCGCTCGACCGTCGAGGACCTGGTGGCCGCGGGCGCGGAGGAGGGGCGCTACTCGCCCTTCGCCGCCTACCTGCCCCAGGGGGACCCGGCGGGGATCCGCGAGGTCCGCCAGAACCGGGCCGCCGTGCAGGACGAGGCCAGCCAGCTGGTCGCCCTCGCCCTGAGCCGGGTCGACGCGCACGGCGACGACGCCCTGTGGCTGGACATGTGCGCGGGCCCCGGCGGCAAGGCCGGCCTGCTGGCCTCCCTCGCCGGGCAGCGCGGGGCCCGCCTCCTGGCGTCCGAGGTCCAGCCGGCCCGCGCGGGGCTGGTCGCCACGGCGGTGCGCCGAGCCCCCCGCGACGCCGGGCGCGTGATCGCGGCCGACGGCACCAGGCCCGCCTGGCGCCCGGGCGTGTTCGACCGGGTGCTGGTGGACGCGCCGTGCACGGGCCTGGGCGCGCTGAGGCGCCGCCCGGAGTCGCGCTGGCGCCGCACCGAGACCTCCGCGGCCGACCTGGCGCCCCTCCAGCACGGCCTCCTGGCCCGTGCAGCGGACGCCGTGCGCCCCGGCGGCGTGGTGGCGTACGTGACGTGCTCCCCGCACCTGGACGAGACCGACGGCATCGTCCGGCGGATCCTCGCGGAGCGGGACGACCTGGCGCTGCTGCGCGCGGCCGACTACCTGGACGAGGTGCCGGACCTGGCCGCGGGCCCGGACGGGAACTACGTCCAGTTCTGGCCGCACGTCCACGGCACGGACGCGATGTTCCTGGCCCTGTTCCGCAAGGCCGACCGGGACTGACCCGAGCCTGCCGCACCCGTCGCACGCACCCGGGACCCGTGCCCCACGAGGGCCGCCCCGGCCCGCCGACGGGCGCGGGCGGCCGCCTCAGGGCAGCAGGGCCGCGCCGTGCCGGGGAGCCGCGGCCACGGGGCCGCGGGGCCCGGACGGACGTCGCGCGGGATCCACCGGTGCTTCATTCGAGGACGAGAGCGCACGGGCTGTCCTCCCACCTCAAGGGCGGGAAGAGGAATCGTGAAGACCGGGTGTCGCGAAATACGACACCTCCGGACGGTTCAGTGACCACGACGCCGCGCGGGTCAGCGCGCCGGTCTCTCCGGCGCCGCGGCCGGGGACCCGGAGGGTGCGGCGGGAGCCGCCGGCGCGGGGACGGGCGGCGGCGGGGGCATGCTGGCCCTGAGCCGCAGGGTGAGCCGTTCGCCCAGGTCACGGTCGAAACGCCCCCCGTGCCCGACCCCCGCCCGGTCGGCCAGGTCGGTCGCGTACAGCCGGACGGAGGCCTCGACCAGCGCGGCGTAGGCCTCCGCCGCCGCCCTGGTCCGCACCCACGCGATCGCGGCCAGCACCGCGGAGGCGAGCGCGGCGGGATACCACCACACGGCCATCGGCAGGTACAGCAGCGCCCACGCGGCCAGGCCCGTGGAGCGCGACAGCGCGTCCCGCGCCTCGGCGACCTCCGTCCGGGCCTCCTCGGGCAGGACCAGCCACAGGTGCGGCCACAGCACGGCGAGGTCGGCGTCGTGGTCGCGGTCCAGGCGCGTCCGCGCCGCCCCGATACGGTCCCCGGCCCAGGTGGGGCGCTCGGGCCTCTCGGGGGAGAGCCGCGCCATGCGGTCGTAGGCGGCGGCGAAGGCGGCCTCCGCGCCCTGCCCGCCGCCCGAGCCGTCCCCGGCCGCACGGACCCGCTCCACCTCGCCGCGCAGGACGTCCCACCTGCGTCGGCGCGACTCCACCCACCGGCGGGTCCAGCCCCGCAGCGGGGGCGGCCACCGGTGCCAGTCGGCGGCCGTCCACAGGCGCTCGACGATGCGCCCGGTCCCCCGGGCGAGCAGCCCCGCGGCGGAGCTCCCGGCCAGGATCGCGGCGAACACCAGGGCCTGTCCGCCGAAGGTGTCCACCCGCGGGTCCTCGGCCAGGCGCGTGATCTCCGAGACCAGGTGGCCCACGTCCCAGGCCCGGTCCCAGCCGAGCGCGTAGGCGGCGGTGGCGACCGCCAGGTACAGGGCTCCGGGCAGGGCGAGCGCGGTCACCCACCGCTCTGCGAGCCTGGTGCCCAGCTCCGACAGGAAGGCGCCCACGGCCTACGCCCTCCTGGGGGAGCGGAGCGGGACGCCGGCTACCAGGCAGGTCGGGGGGTCCTCCGCCGGGTTCGGCTCCCAGGTCCGGTCGCACAGGCCCCGCGGGCAGCGGTACACGGCGGACGCGGGCCTGGGCAGGCCGAGGCCCGAGGGCGCCGGGTCGCGGGCGCCCACGCGGTGGGCGGCGTTGGAGTAGCCGTACAGCCCCGCCCCGTCGCCGAGGGCGACCAGGGCGCCGTGCAGCTCGTCCAGGGCGGCCGGCGCCCCGCGCCCCTCGGCCGCGGCCCTGAGCACGGCGTCCACGAGGGAGGGGCCTCCCTCCACCGCGGCGAGGCGGCCGCGGATCTCGGCTGCGTGCTCGCAGACGCTTCCCAGACGGGTCTCGGCGCCGTCGCCCATGGGGGTACCTCCGGTCGCTGGGGGGCCGACTGCGGTGAGCGTACCCCCGCGGGGCCCGGTGACGCCGGGCTTTCGCAGCTTCCCTCCCGGGCGTCCGCCACCGGCCGTGGCGAGACTGGGGATCTACGTCGTAAAGCCACGAGGGGTGGGGTCCGGCTCCCACGTGAGGAGAGGAAACGGGAGAGGGGCCCGGCCCGCCGGGAGCCGCGTCCGCCCAGCTCGTCCTCCCTCTCCGGGGCGAAGCCGGCGGCCCGTCTGGCTACACTGCTGGCGTGGCAATCCAGATCTCACCCAGCATCCTGAGCGCCGACTTCGCGCATCTCGCAGACGAGGCCGCCGCGGTCTCCCCGTCCGCCGACTGGCTCCACGTGGACGTGATGGACGGGCACTTCGTCCCCAACCTCACGCTCGGCCTGCCGGTGGTCGAGTCGCTGCTCAAGGCGACCGACACCCCGCTGGACTGCCACCTGATGATCGAGGAGCCCGACCGGTGGGCCCCGGCCTACGCGGAGGCGGGCGCCGGCAGCGTCACGATCCACGCCAGGGCCGCCGCCGCCCCCGTGCGCACCCTGCGCGAGATCCGCCGCCTCGGCGCGCGGGCGGGCCTGGCCCTCAACCCGGCCGAGGCCGTCGAGCCCTACGCCGACATCGTCGGTGAGATGGACATGCTCCTGCTCATGACGGTCGAGCCCGGCTTCGGCGGCCAGAGCTTCCTCGACGTGGTCCTGCCCAAGATCCGCAGGGCCCGCGAGATCCTCGACACGCGGGAGGCCTCCGTCTGGCTCCAGGTCGACGGCGGTGTCAGCGCCGAGACCATCGAGCGCGCGGCCGAGGCCGGGGCCGACGTCTTCGTGGCGGGATCGGCCGTCTACGGAGCCCAGGACCCCGCCCAGGCCGTCGACCGCCTGCGCGCCCTCGCCGCCGGGGCGGCCGGGGCGGCCGGGGCCGAGTGAGCCGGACCGGGCCCCGGTCCCACCCGGCCCAGGGGCCGCGCACAACGATCCCGGCCCGGCCCCGTGCACGCCTGGCCACGCGGGGCCGCGGCCCCTATGCTTCCGGTCCGTAGTCGTCAGTCGAAGAAGTCGAGGATTCCGCTTGGTCGCGGCTCCGTCTTCCCCTCCGCGTACGCGCGCCCGGGGGAGCGGCGCGGCGTGAGCGCGTTGCCAGGCGCCGACACGTGGAGTGCGCGTTGAACGCTCGGACGGCCGGTCACCTGGCCATGGACGTGCTGTGGGAGCCCGAGTCCACCGCCATCGGGTGGCTCCAGGGGCTGGGGGACTGGCTCGCCCATCCGCTGGTGGCGGTCACCCAGCTCGGCTCGCAGTTCGTCCTGATCCCCCTCACCGCCCTCGTCTTCTGGTGCGTGAACCCCGGCTTCGGGGCGCGGCTCTTCGTCGCCCTGGCCGCGTCCGGGGTGCTCAACTACCTGGGCAAGGCCGTGTTCCACGGGGCGCGCCCCTACTGGTACAGCGCCCACGTCACCGCGTACGCGAGCGGATCGAGCTTCGGCATCCCCTCCGGGCACGCCCAGGCCTCCACCGTCTTCTGGGGGTACCTGGGGTTCAGGTCGGGGCGCCGCACCCGGCTCTGGGCGGCCCTCGCGCTCATCGCCGCGATCTGCGTGTCCCGGATCTACCTGGGCGTGCACTTCTTCAGCGACGTCCTGGCGGGGCTGCTGGTGGGCGGCGCCGTCCTGTGGGCGGCCCTGCGCTGGGAGGACCGGCTCGTGGCCTGGTGGCTGGGCCTGGACACGGTCCGCTGGGTCGGCTGCGCCCTGGCCGTCTCCGTCGTGCCCTGTCTGGCGGCGGCGCTGTGGCAGGCGCTGGCCATGGGGGACTGGTCGGTCCCGGCGGACTGGATCGGCTCCACGCCCACCGATCCGGCCGGGCACACCCTCGCCGGTCTGTTCACCGTGGCCGGCGGTCTGCTCGGCGCGCTCGTCGGCTTCACGCTGCTCGCCCGACGCGGCTGGTACAGCGCGGAGGGGAGCCTGTCCGCCAGGGCCGCCCGCTTCGTCCTCGGCCTCTCGGGGATCGTGGTGGTCCAGGTGGTGGTCCACCTCCTGGCCGGAGGCCTCACGGGCCTCGCGGAGGCGGTCGTGATGTTCGCCGCCTACGCCGGGATCGCCCTCTGGGCGGCCTTCGGCGCGCCCGAGATGTTCATCCGCAGCGGTCTGGCCCACCGTCCCGGGGAGGGCGGCGGCACCCCGCTCGCGGGCGGTCACGGGGGCCTTCCCGGCGACGGCCACGCCCGTGACGACGGGAAATGATTCCGGTCACACCAACTATGCGGCCGTGCTACCGACGCGTTAAGATCCGAACCGTTGAGACAACAGTCAAACGCGTGCTCCGGGGTCGGTGTAATTCCGAACCGGCGGTGACAGTCCGCGACCCGGCCGAATCCATCGGCCGGTTGAACCGGTGAGATTCCGGTACCGACGGTGAAAGTCCGGATGGGAGGCAGCGCGTGTTGGGCCGGTCTGTCCCCCGTGGCTCCCCGTGACCCGCGGCGTCCAGCCCCGGCCTTGTCGTGGACCCGTTCCACACCCTTGCCCCGGAGCCTGTCAGGCGAAGGGAATGCACAGGCGTGTTCACCGGAATCGTGGAAGAACTCGGCAAGGTCGTCTCCATCGAGCCAGCGGGCACCACGGGCGAGTCCCTGCTGCTGACGCTGCGCGGTCCCCTGGTCAGCTCCGACGCGGGGCACGGCGACTCCATCTCCGTCAACGGCGTGTGCCTGACCGTCGTCGGCCGGGGTGAGGACACCTTCACCGCCGACGTGATGAAGGAGTCGCTGGACCGCTCCTCCCTGGGCGGCCTCTCGGTCGGCTCCGAGGTCAACCTCGAACGCGCCGCCCGCGTGGACGGCCGCCTCGGCGGGCACATCGTCCAGGGCCACGTCGACGGCACCTCCCGCCTGCTCTCCCGGAATCCCGGTGACAACTGGGACGTTCTACGGTTCAGCCTGCCCGCGGAGCTCTCCCCGTACGTGGTCGAGAAGGGGTCGATCACGGTCGACGGGACCAGCCTCACCGTCTCCGCGGTCAGCGCGCCCGGTGCGGACGAGGAGTTCTTCGAGGTCAGCCTGATCCCCGAGACCCTGAGGGCCACCACTCTGGGGGGCCTCCCCGCCGGCGCCACCGTGAACATCGAGGTGGACGTCGTCGCCAAGTACGTCGAGCGCATCGCCTCCGTGGCCGCGAGCCGGCCACGGGCCTGACCGCCGGCGCGCGGCGCCACGGGACGGACCCGCACGCGCGGGCCGTCACCACCACACCACCCACACGCACGATCCACCTCAGGGAGCGGTAATGACCGTCACCGACGCCACCCCGTCCACCTCCGACACCGGGAAGGCCGTGGTCCTCGACCGTATCGAGGACGCCATCGCCGAGTTCGCCGCGGGGCGGGCCATCGTGGTGGTGGACGACGAGGACCGCGAGAACGAGGGCGACATCATCTTCGCCGCCGAACTCGCGACGCCCGAACTGCTGGCGTTCATGATCCGCCACACCTCCGGCGTGGTGTGCGTGCCCCTGGAGGGGGAGGACCTCGACCGCCTGGACCTGCCGCTGATGACCGCGCGCAACGAGGAGAGCCTGCGCACGGCGTACACGGTCACCGTCGACGCGCGCGAGGGCGTGAGCACCGGCATCTCCGCGGCAGACCGCGCCCGTACCGTGCGCCTGCTGGCCTCCGCGGGGAGCCGGCCCGTCGACTTCGTGCGTCCCGGCCACATCCTTCCGCTGCGCGCCCGTCCGGGCGGCGTCCTCGCCAGACGCGGGCACACCGAGGCGTCGGTGGACTTCGCCCGCCTGGCCGGCCTGCGCCCCGCCGGGGTGCTCGCCGAGGTGGTCAACGACGACGGCACGATGGCCCGCCTGCCCCGGCTGCGCGAGTTCGCCGACGAGCACGGCCTCAAGCTGGTGTCGGTGGAGCAGCTGGCGGCCCACCGTGCGGCCCTCGGCGAGACCCTCACCGAGGAGGAGGCGCACCCGCCCCTGGTCACACGCATGGTCGAGACCCGTATGCCCAACCGGCACGGCGAGTGGCGCGCGATCGGCTTCAAGGGGACCGCCGACGGCGCCGAGCACGTCGCGCTGGTCCTCGGCGACCTGGCGGACGGGGCCGGTGTCCTGGCCCGCCTGCACTCGGAGTGCCTCACCGGGGACGCGTTCGGCTCGCACCGCTGCGACTGCGGGGCCCAGCTGGACGCGGCCATGGCCGACATCGCCGCGGAGGGCCGCGGGGTGGTCGTCTACCTGGGCGGCCACGAGGGCCGCGGGATCGGGCTGCTGCACAAGCTGCGCGCCTACAGCCTCCAGGACCGCGGCGCGGACACGGTCGACGCCAACCTGAGCCTGGGCATGCCCGCCGACGCACGCGAGTTCGGGGCCGGGGCCCGGATCCTCGCCGACCTGGGCGTGTCCTCGGTGCGGCTGCTGTCGAACAACCCCGACAAGGCGGAGAGCCTGGAGCGCCACGGCATCCGGGTCGAGGAGCGCGTCGGCATGCCGTCCTTCGTCACGGAGGACAACATCGACTACCTGCGCACCAAGCGGGACCGCATGGGCCACGACCTGGCGGGCGTGACCGACTGAGGCCCCGGCCGGGGCCGTCCCGGCGAGAACAAGCCCTGCCCCTCCCCGATCCGGCGCACGCCGGCCCGCGGGAGCCGCACATCTCACACACAGGAGACCCTCATGAGTGGTGAAGGACGTCCCGACCAGCACAGCGTGGACGCCTCCGGGCTCTCGGTGGGCATCGTCGCGACCCGGTGGAACGGGGCCGTGGTGGGCCCGATGCTCGCCAGGGCGCTGGAGGTCGTGAAGGCCTCCGGGGCGGCCGACCCGGTGGTGGTCGAGGTCGCGGGCGCCGTCGAGATCCCCGTGGTCGCCCAGGAGCTGGCCCGCAAGCACGACGCGGTGATCGCGCTGGGCGCGGTCATCCGCGGCGGCACCCCGCACTTCGACTACGTGTGCCAGTCGGTCACGCACGGCCTCACGGAGGTGGCCCTGCGCGAGTCCACCCCCGTGGGCAACGGTGTGCTCACCTGTGACACCCTGGAACAGGCGCGCGACCGCGCCGGCCTGCCCGGCAGCATCGAGGACAAGGGTGCCGAGGCGGCGCTGGCCGCACTGGACACGGCTGTGGCCCTGAAGGGGCTGCGCCGCTGACCGGACCCCGTCGCGCGCACGGGTGTCATCCCGGCCAGGTCTGGTGGAACGGTGGAGCAGTCGGTGCGGACGAAGGAACAGCCGGTGGACGAGGCGTCGAAGCAGCCGGTCCTGCCGAGGACGTGGCGGCCCCGGGCGGTGCGGATGGTCGCCTACGGCCTGGGCCTGCTGATCGTGGCCACCATGGCGGTGCTCGCCGCGATCCTGCCCGGGGACTGGCGGATCATGGACAGGCTCCTGCTCGTGGGCCTGGGCGTGGCGATCGCCGCGGGCCTGCACCTGATCGCCCGGCCCAGGCTCGTCGCCGCGGACGGGGGCGTGACCGTGGTCAACGGCATCCGCACCCACGTGCTGTCGTGGGCCGAGGTCGTCGACATCCGGATGCCGGTCGGCGAGCCCTGGCCCTCGGTGGACCTGTCGGACGGCACCACCCTGGCGGTGATGGGCATCCAGAGCGCCGACGGCGAGCTCGCCCTGCGCAACCTGGAGGAGTTCCGGTCCCTGCTGCACGACCGCGGTGAGGCACAGGAGCCCGGCCGGTCGTAGGTACCTCCAACGGGAGTCCTCGTTTCTTGACGGAACGGGGACTCCCGTCGTGTTGCGTGGGGCACATAGTTTGGTACCGAGAGCCACTCGACCGAACAGGAAGAGGTGCCGCGTGCGCGACATCCGAACGGCGGTGTCCGACCTCTACGCCTCAGGAGAGGTGTTCGCCCTGGCCACGGTGATCGACACCGACAAGAGCGCGCCCCGGGACCCGGGCGCGGCGATGCTGGTCAGCGCCTCCGGCGAGGTCGTCGGCAGCGTGTCCGGCGGTTGCGTGGAGGGCGCCGTCTACGAGGAGGCCCTGGAGGCGATCCGCACGGGCGTCCCCGTGCGCCGCACCTACGGGGTGAGCGACGAGGAGGCCTTCAGCGTCGGCCTGACGTGCGGGGGCACCCTGCACATGTTCGTCGAACCGGTCAGCCGGGCCTCCTACGGGCAGCTCGGCGCGGTGCTCGGGGCCATCGACGGGCACCGGCCGGTCGCCGTCGCGACCGTGGTGTCCGACCCGTCGGGGGCCGGGCGGACGGGTCGGCGCCGCGTGGTCTGGCCGGATCACGCGGAGGGGGACCTGGGTCCCGGCGGCGCCCGGTTGTCCGACGCGCTGGACGACGACGTGCGGGGGATGCTCGCCCAGGGCAGCACGGGGCTGCTGCGCTACGGCTCGGACGGGCAGCGGCGCGGCGACGAGCTGGAGGTGTTCGTCCAGTCGTTCGCGCCGGCCCCGCGCATGCTGGTGTTCGGCGCGATCGACTTCGCCGCGGCCGTGGCCGACCTGGGTTCCTACCTCGGCTACCGGGTGACGGTCTGCGACGCCCGGCCGGTGTTCGCGACGGCCAAGCGGTTCCCCACCGCGGACGAGGTGGTGGTGAAGTGGCCGCACGTGTTCCTCGACGAGATCGCCCACGAGATCGACGAGCGGACGGCGGTGTGCGTCCTCACCCACGATCCCAAGTTCGACGTGCCCGTGCTCAAGGCGGCCCTGGGCACCCGCGCCGGGTACATCGGGGCGATGGGCTCGCGGCGCACCCACGAGGACCGGCTGGAGCGGTTGCGCGAGGCCGGTGTGGGGGAGGAGGCGCTGGGGCGCCTGCACTCGCCGATCGGCCTGGACCTGGGCGCGCGTACTCCGGAGGAGACGGCGGTGTCGATCGCCGCCGAGCTGGTGCGGTCGCGCTGGGGCGGGACCGGGCGTGCGCTGAGCGAGACCAGTGGGCGAATTCACCGGGATGTCCCCGGTACCCCCCTGATTCCGGCCGGATTCGGTCGCGCGGCGACGTGAACCGAAATGGTGCTCGTGCTGATGTGCCTGGTCACGGCCGGTGCTGTGCGGACGGAGTGAGAGGTCACCCGACCGTCTGCTCCAGGTGACCTGCCCCGTGGCCGCACGCGTGGCATCATCGCGTCATGGAAACTGGGGACGCGCAGGACAAGGAGCGGGAGCGAGCGGGCCGGGTCGCCGGCCTCCTTCTGGCTGCGGGCTCCGGCAGCAGACTGGGGCGCCCCAAGGCACTGGTGGAGGTGGGCGGCGAGCGCCTGGTGGACCGGGGCGTGCGGACCCTGGGAGACGGCGGGTGCGCGCCGGTCATGGTGGTGCTGGGCGCGGCCGACACGGTCGTCCGCGACGCCCACACGGTGTACAACCCCGACTGGGAGAGCGGGATGGGGTCCTCCGTGCGCGCGGGGATCGACGCCCTGCCGGACTCGGTGGACGCCGTCCTGATCGCCCTGGCCGACCAGCCCCTGGTGACGCCGGAGGCTGTGCACCGGCTGGTGGAGGCCCACGACGAGGGCGTGCGCGCGGCCGTGGCGACGTACAACGGCAATCAGCGCAACCCGGTGATGCTGGGTCGGGAGTACTGGTCGACGGTCTACGGCCTGGCGGTGCACGACGTGGGCGCGCGCCCGTTCCTGCGGGCCTACTCGCACTTGGTGACCGCTGTGGCCTGCGACGACATCGCCAGCCCGGAGGACATCGACACGGCCGAGGACCTGGAGCGGCTCACCGGGCTGCTGGGCGGGGAGGCCCCCGGCCCGGTCTGAGCGCCGGCGCCGCGGTGGGACGCGGGCCGCCCGGGCGGCCCCGGGGCCGCGGCGGTGCGGTCCCGGGGCGGCGGGGGTCAGGGGCGGGGGAGGGCTTCGGCGGTGATGCCGAAGGTGTGCCGGGTGGCGCCGCCCGGGGGCAGCACGATCAGGTCGGTGCCGGAGGCGAGCGCGTTCGCGGGGCAGGTCATCGGCTCCGCCGCTAGGTAGGCCCGGCGGTCGGACCCGCCGAGGGTGTCGGAGCTGAACACCTGCAACCAGTCGAAGCTGCGGTCGCACCACACCGACACCCGGTGCTCCGGGCCGCCGACCCGTACCCACGCGCGTCCGTCGCCGTCGCGCTCCAGGGACGTGAAGGCGGTGTCCAGCACCGTGTCGCCCAGCTGCCTGCCCGGGGTGCGGAAGTCGAGGCGGCCGTCCTCCACCGGGACCGGGTCGCCGGCGGGCAGCAGGCGGTCGTCCACGGGCAGCCTGGCGCCGGCGGTGACCTCCAGCGTGAGGTCGCCGCGCTCCGCGAGCACCGACAGGGGCTCGCCCAGGGTGAGGTAGGGGTGGAAGCCCAGGCCGAAGGGGGCGGGGGTGTCACCGGTGTTGCGGGCCTCGGCGGTGAGCGTCAGGCCGTCGCCGCCCAGCCGGTAGACGAGGACCAGTTCCAGGGGGAACGGGAAGCCCGGGGCGCCCCCGAAGTCCAGCCGCAGTGTGGCCGCGTCGTCCGAGACCTCCTCGACCGACCACTCGCGGTCGTGGACCAGGCCGTGTATCGCGGTGCCCGTCGCCGCGTCGTTGACCTCCAGCCGGTACTCGGTCCCGGCGAAGCGGTAGACGCCCTCGCCCACCCGGTTCGGCCACGGGGCCAGGACCTGGCCCTGGAAGGCCCGGGGGCCCTCGTCGCCGTAGGGCCACACGATGTCGCGGTCGCGCCAGGCGAGCGCCCGCAGGCCCGCCCCGGTGCGGTCGACGCGGGCCAGGAACTCCCCGGCGCGCAGCTCGATCACCTCGCCCACGTGTACCCCTGCCTTCCCGTCACGGTCCGGCCGTGCGCCGAACCGGCCGATCATAGCCCACCGGACGTCCGCCGGCCGCGTCTCACCGGCCCCGCCGCTCCCGGAGCGCGGGGCCGGGGGACGGACCTGACCCCTCCGGGGCGCGGGCCCGGGAGAGCCGGTCGGCGAACAGGGCGGCGTCGACGTCCTCGGGCGAGCGGAGCCTGACCTGGGCCGTCCCCCTCGCCCCGGGCTCCGGTCGGCCGGAGGGGGCGGCCGGCTCCGTCCCCCTCCGGAGGCCGAGGGTCACGTACGAGGAGCAGCCCCTGACGTAGCAGACGGGGACGGGCCGGGCTCCGCGCCGAGGCTCCATGCGGGGTGGCCGTGCCGGAGGGCGCCGGTCCCGGGCAGGGCCTCCTCGACGACGGCGACGAGGGCCCGGGCCGCCGCCCGCAGGCCGTCAGGGAGGGCGCGGTGTGGTCGGCGACGGTCGTGTGCGCTGCCACGGTGGTTCCCTGTCCGTGTTCGGGCCGGTGGCGGAGGAGCGGTGGGGAGGGCGCGGTGCGGACGGTCAGACGGTGCGCAGGCACCGGGCGGCGACCAGGGAGATCCACAGCATCGCGGTGACGGCGCCCACGGCCAGGGTCAGGGACCCGCCCTGTCCCCCCGTCATCGCCCAGCCGTTGCCGAGGAGCAGGGCGGTGCCGGCGACACGGGAGGCCGCGGCCGTCCCCCGGCGCCCGTTCCGGGAGAAGTGGTGGCCCAGGACGTAGCAGGCGGCGATCAGGGCGGAGAAGGAGACCGTTCCCGCGGCCATGTGTCCGAGGGCGTGTCCGCTGAGCGCCGCCGGAGTGTCCAGGGGCGTGCCGGAGGGGAAACCCGCGGCCGGGTCCATGACGAACGCGCCGGCGGCGATCATCCCGGCGCCGTGGACCAGGATCAGACCCGGGATCCAGGAGCCCCCGGGGGTGCCGCGCAGGACGCGCCGCAGGCCGAACGCCCCGGCGACGGCCAGCGCTCCGGCCAGGGTGAAGTTGGCGATCTGGAGCCAGCCCAGGGAGCCGTTGCTCAGCATGCTCAGGGGATGCATGGTCAGGTCGAAGCCCTCACGGGTGGCGGCCTGCGCGAGGGAGACCACCGTCCAGAGGGGGGCCGAGGCGATCGCCGCGCCCAACAGGAGGCGGGTGCTCGCCGCGGTGCGTCCGACGGGGACGGGGGCGGTTTCCAGGGCGACGGCCATGGTGGTTCCTCTCTCGGTGTGCTGCTCTGTTCTCACCGACACGTCGAAGCGCCGATGTGACAGGGAACGGCCCCGTTCCCTGTCACATCGGCCTGATCGACGTCCCACCGGAAGTACCGGAAACCCACGAGGGAGAACGACCGCATGCGCTTTCTGATGACCACCAAGCCCGGTGACACCGCCGCCGACGAGAACCTCTACACCGAGATGGCCGCGTTCGTGGAGGAGCTCACCGCCTCCGGCGTCCTGCTGGCCACGGGCGGGCTGGAGCCCGGCGGCCTCCGGTTGACGTCGGACGGGGGCGAGATCACGGTGACGGACGGCCCGTTCACCGAGGCCAGAGAGGTGGTGGCCGGGTTCGCCCTGGTCGAGGTCCGCTCCAGGGAGGAGGCGCTGGAGGTCGCCCGCCGCTTCCGCCGCATCGTCGGCGACGGCGAGAGCGTGGTCCAGCAGGTCTTCGGCCCCTGACCGGCCGGTGCCGGACCCGGCCCCCCGCGCGGGGGCGCCCTTCCGCACCGCACGGCACCGCCCCGGTTTGCGTTCGTCCCGGGGCGGTGCTGTCATCGTGCCCGTGACCGATGCCCACCGCACCGTCGACGCGGTCTGGAAACTGGAGTCGGCGAGGATCGTCGCCGGGCTCACCCGGATGGTGCACGACGTGGGCGCCGCCGAGGAGCTGGCCCAGGACGCCCTCGTGGCCGCGCTCGAGCAGTGGCCCGAGAAGGGCGTGCCCGACAACCCCGGCGCCTGGCTGATGGCGATCGCCAAGCGCCGGGCTGTCGACCGCATCCGCCGCTCCCGGAACCTGGAGCGCAAGCACGAGCTGATCGCCCACGGCATGGAGCGCGGAACCGGCCCCGAGCCGGAGCCGGACGGCGACGACGTCCTGCGCCTGCTGTTCGTCACCTGCCACCCCGTACTGGCCACCGCGGAGCGGGTCGCGCTGACCCTGCGCCTGGTCGCGGGGCTGACCACGGAGGAGATCGCCCGCGCCTTCCTCACGGGCGAGGCCCGCATCGCCCAGCGCGTGGCGGCCGCGAAGCGCACGCTCGCCGAGCAGGGGGTGGGCTTCGAGCTGCCCTCGGGCGCCGAACTCTCCGAGCGGCTCTCGTCCGTGCTCGGCGTCGTCTACCTCGTCTTCAACGAGGGCTACACGGCGACCTCGGGGGAGGGACTGACGCGTCCCGGGCTGTGCCTGGAGGCGCTGCGCCTGGGCCGGACCCTGGCCGAACTGGTGCCGGACGAGGCCGAGGCGCACGGCCTGGTGGCGCTGATGGAGCTCCAGCAGGCCCGTGCCGGAGCCCGGACCGGGCCCTCCGGCGAACTCCTGCGGCTGGACGAGCAGAACCGCGGCCGCTGGGACCCGCTGCTCATCCGGCGCGGGTTCGCCGCCATGCTCCGGGCCCGCGACGCGGGCGGCCCTCCCGGTCCCTACACGCTCCAGGCGGCCATCGCGGTCTGCCACGCCGGGGCGGCCACGGCCGAGGACACCGACTGGGAACGGATCGCCGTCCTGTACGACCTGCTGGCCGAGCGGCTGCCGACGCCGGTCGTCCTCCTCAACCGGGCGGTGGCGGTGGGGCGGGCGCGCGGCCCCGCCGAGGGGCTGGCGCTGGTCGACACGCTGGCCGACGATCCGGCGCTGCGCGACTACCACCTCCTCCCCGGCGTGCGGGGCGACCTGCTGCTCCGGCTGGGGCGGGAGGGCGAGGCGGGGAGGGAGTTCCTGCGCGCCGCCGCCCTGGCCGGCAACGCCGTCGAACGGGCGTTCCTGCTCGGCCGCGCCGAGGCCGTCGCCGGGTCACGGCCCGAGGGCCCGACCCTGGGGAGCCTCTCCCGGGACTTCCTCGGCCGCCCCGACCTGGACGCCGCGACCGTCCGCTCCTACGGGCAGACCCTGGGGCGCCTGTGCCGGTCACTGGGAGAGGACCTGCCGGCCGCCGACCTCGACGCCGGGGCCGTGGCACGGGTGTTCGCCGCGGCGTGGGGGGAGGCGGCCCCGCGGACCTGGAACCGCCACCGGTCGGCGGTCCGCTCGTTCGGGGCCTGGGCCGGACTGGAGGGCCTCGACACGGGACTCGGGCGGCGCGCCGAGGCCCGGACCGGGGCGCCGCCGCTCGACCCCGCGCAGCTCGCCCCGCTGTGGGACGGGGAGGGCAGGGCCCTGCGGGAGCGGGTCCTGTGGCGGCTCCTGCACGAGTCCGGCGCGGGGGTGGGCGCGGTGCTGGCGCTGAACGTGGAGGACCTGGACCTGGAGGACCGCCGCGCCCGCTCGGGCGGCTCCTGGGTGCACTGGCGTTCGGGGACGGCCCGGCTGCTGCCCCGGCTCGTGGCGGGGCGGGAGCGGGGGCCGCTCTTCCTCGCGGACCGGCGTCCGGGCCCCGCCCGCAGGCCCGCCGAGGCGGACCTGTGCCCGGTGACGGGGCGCGGGCGCCTGTCGTATCCGCGTGCCGAATACCTGTTCAAGCAGGCCGGCAGGGAACTGGATCCGGCGGGGGAGGGGTACACCCTGCGCCGGCTCAAGGGGTGAGACCGCGTGCGCGGGCCGGCGCCCGCAGACGGGGTGGGGTCGCGCACGTGCCGTGGGGACCGCCCGTGTGCCGGAGCCCGCGCCGCGGCGGTGCGCGCGGCCCCTCGGCCCGGCGGGAACGCGGCGGCGGGGTCCCGCCGCCCGGGGCGGGCGCGGGCCCGTCCCCGGCGGCCGGGGACGTCAGCCGAGCAGGCCGTCGAGCGGGATCAGCACGCCCGAGCCCAGGGCGACCAGCCCCGTGGAGAGCAGGACCACCAGCATGAACAGGGACCCCGCCACGGCCAGGCGGAACGCCGCCAGGCGGCGGCGGGCACGCGCGCTGGGCTTCTTGCTGGCGGCGGACCGGCCCAGCGCCACCAGCACGACCGCCAGCAGCACGGGGAACCACCACGCGTCACCCGCACCGCCGGGCAGCAGGCCGGTCACCGACCCGGTCACCTCGGACAGCCACCCCAGGAGGCCGCCGCCGCCCGCCTCCAGCAGCCCCGTGTACGCACCGGTCACGAACTCGCTCTCGGGGTAGAAGCCCTCCTCCGGGCGCATCACGCGGCCCAGGCCGTCGACCAGGCCCAGCAGCGCGGCGGGGTAGGCGAAGCGGCGGCAGCGGCCCGCGGACATCGCCCGCTGGATCTGGCTCATGGTCCGCTCGACCCGGCGGGTGGCCCTCTCCTGGTCGCGGCGGTTGCGCGCCGGCTCCCCGGCGCCCGAGGGGTCGTAGGGGTTGGGGACGGCCTGGTTGTCCGGCCGGGTGGGAGCCGTGGCGGCCTCCGCCCGGCGCTGCCGGGCCGTCGACACCTTCCCCCGGGCCTCGGTCCAGCGGGCCCGGGCCGATCCGGCCAGCGCCGCCCACCGGTCCTGGCGGCGCGCCCTGCCGTCGGCCCGCTCCCGGGCGGCGACGGCCCCGCCGACCCGGGCGGCCTCGGGCAGCAGCAGGAGCGCCGTGAGCACGGCGCCCCTGGTGGCGACGGCGTCGCCACCGGCGCCGTCGCGCAGCGCCTGGCGGCGCAGCTCCGCCCACCACGGGGCGTGCGGGGCGTCGCTGCGCTGCTTGGGGTGCCAGGACTGGCGGCGCAGCAGCGAGCGGTGGCGTGAGGCGGTGTCGGGGACGAGCACCAGTTCGACGGCCCGCGCCCACGCGGTGTCCGTCTCGTGGGCGTCGGGGCGGCGCGGGGCGTCGGGCCCGGAGCCGACCACGCGGTCCACGTTCTCGGTGACCCGTCGCATGAGCAGCGGCACCTCGTGCTGGACGCGCTCCAGCAGGGCGCACCGGCCCGAACCGCCCGACCGGCAGGCCGGGTGCGGGCACCAGTGCTGGGATCCCAGGCCCACCGCGCCCGACTCCACGGCCTCGCGCACCACCGCGTGGCGGCTCGCGTCGCCGGTGGCCAGCGCCAGGAGGCCGTCGGCGCTGATCTCGTGGCCCCGGAAGCGCGGCGGCATACCGGGCACGTAGCGGGCGGCCAGGGCGCTGATCGCCACGTGGGCGAGCTCGGGCCGGGCGTCCAGCCCGGTCAGGTAGGCGCGGTCGAAGGTGTAGTCGTTGACCTCGCGGTCGAGCCAGGTGCGCAGTTCCGGCCAGTGGCTGCGCAGCCACATGGCCCCGGTCTCGGAGCGGTCCAGCAGGTCGAAGGCCAGGCTCGGGGGGTCCTCGTGGCTGGCCCCGGCGAAGTTGACGGGCCGCAGGCGGCGGGCGGTGCGGATCTGCGGGCGCTCGCCGGCCAGCCACTGGGCGACCTCGTCGTAGCCCCACCGGGCGGACGGGGCGGGTGCGAGCAGGCCGCGGACGAGCAGGCGCCAGCGCTCGTCGGTGATCGCGGAGATGTCCACCTCGGTGTTGCGGGCGGTCAGCCAGTTGCCGCCGCGCTCGGGGCGGCGCCCGGTCACGAGCTCGTGCACCATCACGCCCAGGGACCACCAGGAGGCGGGGCCCTCCCGGCGGCCCTCGACGACCTCGGGGGCGGCGTAGTCCTCGGTGATGGCGAGTCCGCCGTAGACGCGGCTCATGGTGGCCCGCACGGCCCCGCCGAAGTCGGTCAGGGCCACGACCGGCGGGTCCAGGGAGCGCACCAGCAGGTTCTCGGGCTTGACGTCGGTGTGGTTGTGCTGGAGCTCGTCCTGCCAGTGGTGCAGGCACTCGGCCACGGCGGAGAGCACGGCGCGCGCCCGGTCGTCGTCCAGGGGCGCCTGGTCGATGACGGCGCGCAGCGTCCCCAGGGAGAAGTACTCCTGGGCCTCCCAGGCCAGGTCCTCCCCCCAGGAGCTGGCCGCGGTGCCGTACCCGTGGATGGCCGGGGTGTGCGGCGAGGCGGTGCCGCGGGCCCGGAGCCGGTCCAGGAGTTCGCGGTTGATGTCGTGGCCGGGCCGGTACACCTTGAGGGCGAGGCGGCGCCCGGGGGAGTCGGTGGGCTCTGCCAGGTAGACGACGGCCTCGCCGCCCGCGCCGACGTGGTCGAGCACCTGGTACCGGCGCCGCAGCTCGGCGGGCACGGCGTAGTCGAGGTCGCCGGCCGGGCCGACCACCACGCGGGAGACCAGGCGGGCCATCCAGTCCAGGAGCGGGCCGAACAGCGTCCTCCACCACGGGGTGCGGCCGTCGTCGCGGCCGTCCCCGGGGATGGTCCGCGCCGGGCGCCGTCCGCCGGGGCCGGCGGGCGCGGTCGGTCCGGCGGGCGGACCGCCGCCGGGCAGGACGCCGGTGCGGTCCGGTGAAGGAGGGGCGACGCGGGTGGGACCCGGCCCGCCGTCGCGGTCGTCGGAGCCGGGGCGGAGGACACGCGTGACCCAGCGCGTGGCTCCCGCGCGGTCCGGGCCGCTCCGTGCGGTGGTCGCGGTGGGGTCGATCCGTTGGGTCGGCGCGTTCTCGTCACCGGGGTCGGGCGTGACCATGGAGGTCGGGGCCATCCTTCGGATAGGCGGTGGTGTCGTCGGTGTCCGGGGGGATCGACGGACCCTTCCAGGGTAGGTCCCGTGCGGCACCGTCGCCGGTGCCGCGGAACCGTCCGCGAGCGGGTCCGCCGTCTCCCTCCTACCCCGTTTGACTCCTCACGCCTCCGTGGAGTTCCGCCCGGTTCCCGCCGCTCCGGCGCCGCCCGGGTGCTGCTCCCTCGGGACGAGGCCGAGTGCGGAGCAGGCCTCCCGGTACAGGCGCACGACCTCGGCGCGGATCTGCGGACGCTCGGTCAGCGGCCGCTCCCAGGGGACGCGGACGACCCGCTCGGCGCCGTCCTCCGTCACCGCGTAGTCGCCCCCGTCACCGTCCAGCCCGGTCATCCGGGCGGCGGTGGCGCCGGGCGCTCCCCCGAAGGCCCGGCAGATGAGGAGGGTGTCCTCCGGGTGGTCGCCGTTCATGTGCGCGGCGACCGCGGCGACGACGTCGGGGGAGAAGGGGTTGGGCGGGGACAATGTGCCTCCTGGAGGTGGGCGGTGTCACGGAAGGACGAAACGGGGGAGGGCTGTGCGCCCTCCCCCGCCGACGATATCCGAGACCCCCAGGATGATGACAGGGTGTCGTCACCTTGGCCGGGCGGTGTCCGTGTCCCACCGGGGGCCTGTCCGGCGCCCCCGGGTCCCGGCCGTCCCGGGGCGGCCGCCCGCCGCCGCACCGGGTCCCGCGGGTCTCAGGCCTGGCGGGTGAACTCGGCGTCGATCTCGATGGTGATCTTGTCGCCGACGACCACGCCGCCGCCGTCCATGGGCATCTCGATGTCCACGCCGAACTCCTTGCGGCTGATCTGCGTGCTGGCGGCGAAGCCGGCGCGGTCCAGGCCGTACGGGTCCAGGGTGGAGCCGTTGAACTCCAGGGCCAGCTCGACCGGGTTGGTCCTGCCCTTGATGGCCAGCTCGCCCTTGAGGACGAAGTCCTCGCCCCTGGCCTCGATGCCGGTGGAGCGGAAGGTGAACTGCGGGTTCTGGTCGACGTCGAAGAAGTCGGCGGACCGGATGTGGTTGTCGCGGTCGCCGTTGTCGGTGTTGATGGAGCCGGCGTCGATGGTGGCCTCGACGGAGGACAGGGCGGGGTCCTCGGGAACCGTCAGCGTCGCCTCGAACTTCTCGAAGCGGCCGCGCACCTTGCTGACCATCATGTGGCGCACCGAGAAGCCGATGACGGAGTGGGTCGGGTCGATCGTCCAGGTGCCGGGCTTCAGTTCCTGAGCTGCCATGGTGTGTCTCCCTGTCGGGTTCGGCGGACCCGCGGGTCGGGTCCGGTGGTCTCTACTGAGGAACAAAGTACCTTAGAAGATTCTTCCTGGGAAGGATTCTAGGGTCTCCGCCGGAACCGTGCAAGGGGCGCCCGCCCGCCACGGCCTAGGCTTGGCGCATGGAGAACGCTGCGTGGCTCGACGGAGGCGAACAGCGCGTCTGGCGCGGGTTCCTCAGGATGAACGCCTGGATCTACGACGAGCTGGAGAAGGACCTGCGGGACCGCACCGGGCTCTCGCTCGTGGAGTACGGCATCCTCGTCCACCTCTCCGAGGCCCCCGGCCGCCGTATGCGCATGCGGGTGCTCGCCGACAGCGTCATCGTGTCCAAGAGCAGGCTCTCCCACCAGGTCGCGCGGCTCGAACGCGACGGCTACGTGCGCCGCGAGCACTGCGACGACGACAGGCGCGGGCTCTGGGCGGTGCTGGAGGACGAGGGGGCGGCGGTCCTCGACCGGGCCGCGCCCGGACACGCCGTGCGGGTCCGCTCCCTGGTCTTCGACAAGCTCTCCGGGGAGCAGGTGCGGCAGCTCGCCGCCGTCATCGACGCGCTGGAAGGTGACGAAGCCGTTTCCCGGGGACAGGACTCCGTGTGACCGGAGTACGGGCCGCCCGGGCCCCGGGTAGAGTCGGAGCCCGTGAGCAGACCATCGATCATCGGCGCCCAGAACTTCCGTGACGACGACGGCGGAGCCGACCCGGAGGTCGAGTCCTGCCTGCGCCGGCACGCGGCGGGCGAGATCGGCGACCGCCAGGTCCTCGCCGCCCTCAGCCGGTCCCGCCTGCTCATCCCGGTCGTGGCCGTGGCCACCGGGACCGAGGAGGGGGTCGGCGGGCTGACCAAGGACAAGAGCAGCGAGGTCGCCGTCCCCATCATGACGGGCAGGGACGGGCGCCGCGGAGTGCTCGCCTTCACCTCGGTCGACGCGGTGCGGCGCTGGCGGCCGGACGCGCGCCCCGTGCCCTTCACGACCAAGGACGCCTGCCAGGCCGCCGTGGAGGAGGGCGCCGACGCCCTGGTCGTCGACGTCTCCGGCCCCGTGCCCCACACCGTCCAGGGCCGCTTCCTCACCATGCTCGCCGAGACCGGCGCCGTTCCCGAACCCAAGGACGACCCGCAGGTCCTCGCCCTCGTCTACCGGGTGACCCACGGCGAGTTCGGCATCGAGCGCGTGCGCATCCACCCCTCCGAGCGGGGCGAGATCGGCATCCGCCTCGAACTCGAGGAGCGCGACGACGAGGCGCTGCGCCGCGTGGCCGAGAGGCTCGCCTCCGAGCTCGGGCACGTGCTGCCGGGGGGCATCGAGCTCAGCGCCGTCGTACGGGCCAGGCGCGACTAGGGCGCGGCCCGCGGGGCCCGGCCCGCGCCGATCGCCGCGAGCCCGGAACGACCCGCGGAACACGGCCGGGGGACCCCGTCGCGGGCGGGGTTGTCCACAGGGGGGACCGGGTTGTGTCGCGGCGGGCGGCGGAAGGGTAACTTCCCACCATGCCCACCCCCGCGGTGCTCGCGTCCTCCCCGTACCTGTGGACGGTCCTCGTCGCCGTCCCCCTCGTCCTGCTCGGCCTGGCGGTCGGCCGGCTCAACGGCCGGGTCGTCCCGCTGTTCGGGCCCGCAGGCCCTCCCCGGCCGAGGGGAGGCCCCGGCGCCGTCCCGGTGCCCGCGGAGGGCCCGCCCGGGGCGGGCCGCGACGACGCCGGGGCGGAGCCCGGGGCCACCGGGGGCGGTCCCCGCCCCGGGACCGCCGAGGAGGAGGACGAGGGACCCCCGCCGCCGCGGTGCCCCCACTGCCTGGCCGAGATCCGTTTCCTCCCCGGGCTCCCCGCCGTGGAGGCCCGGGCCTTCCGAAGACGCGGGGCCTGCCCCCACTGCGAACGGGCCATCCGCTCCGACCCCGCCGTGATCGCCGCCACCGCCGTCCTCTTCGGGCTCGTGGGCGCCGTGTGCACCCTCGGCCCCGACCTGTCGCCCTTCGGCCTGCTCGCCGTCCTGTGGCTGGTCTCGGTGGGCGTCCCGCTGTCCGTCATCGACCTGCGGGTGATGCGCCTGCCCGACGCCGTCGTCGCCCCCGCCTACCCGGTCGCCGCCGCGCTGCTGGGGGCCTCCGTCCTCCTCCCGCCGAGCGGACCCGATCCGGGGCGGGCCGCCGATGCGCTCCTCAGTATGGTCTTCGTCACGGTGGTCTACTGGCTGCTGTGGAGGGTCCACCGCGGCGGGATCGGGTTCGGCGACGTCAAGCTCTCCGGCCTCACCGGCCTGTACGCGGGGTGGGCGGCGGGCCCGCTCGGAGCGCTCGTCGCGGTCTTCTGGGCCTTCGCCGCGTTCTCCCTCGTGGGACTCGCGCTCATGGCGCTGCGCCGCCTCACGCGCAGGGACCCCTACCCGCTCGGCCCGTTCATGCTCGCCGCCACCCTGGCGACCGTCCTCGCCGGGCAGCCCCTGCTGCCGTAGGCCGTCCCGGCCCGCGTGCGCCCCGAGCGGGGCGGACGCCCTCCCGGGCGGCCGGGCCCCCGCACCGCCCCGGATGCCACCCCGGCCCGCGATCCGTGGGAGGATCGTGCACATGTTGCGTTGGCTGACCGCGGGGGAGTCCCACGGACCCGCACTCGTCGCGATTCTGGAGGGCCTCCCGGCCGGTGTGTCCGTCACCTCTGACGACATCGCCGCCGCGCTGCTCCGCCGCCGCGCCGGGTACGGCCGTGGCGCCCGGATGAAGTTCGAGAAGGACCAGGTCTCCGTCATCGGAGGCATTCGCCACGGCCGCACCCAGGGGGGTCCCGTCGCGATCGAGGTCGGGAACACCGAGTGGCCCAAGTGGGAGAAGGTGATGTCGCCCGACCCGGTTCCCGTCGAGGAGCTGGAGGGCCTGGCGCGCAACGCGCCCCTCACCCGCCCCCGCCCGGGGCACGCCGACCTGGTCGGCATGCAGAAGTACGGGCACGTGGAGTCGCGCCCCGTCCTGGAGCGCGCCAGCGCCCGTGAGACGGCGGCCCGCGTCGCGATCGGCGAGGTGGCCCGGCAGTTCTGCCGCCAGGCCCTCGGCGTCGAGATCGTCAGCCACGTGGTGTCCATGGGACCGGTCGAGGTGCCCGAGGGCTCCCCGGAACCGCGCCCCGAGGACCTGGCCGCCGTCGACGCCGACCCGCTGCGCTGCTTCGACGCCGAGACCAGCGCCCGCATGGTGGCGGAGGTCGACGACACCAAGAAGGCCGGCGACACCCTCGGCGGCGTGGTGGAGGTCCTCGCCTACGGACTGCCGCCCGGCCTGGGCAGCCACGTCCACTGGGACCGGCGCCTGGACTCCCGGCTCGCCGGGGCCCTCATGGGCATCCAGGCGATCAAGGGCGTCGAGGTCGGCGACGGGTTCCGCACCGCCGCCCGGCGCGGGTCGGTCGCGCACGACGAGATCGAGCCCGGACCGGACGGCGTGCGCCGCCGCACCAACCGCGCGGGCGGGGTCGAGGGCGGCATGACCACCGGCGACCCCCTGCGCGTGCGCGCGGCGATGAAGCCCATCGCCACCGTCCCCAACGCGCTGGACACCATCGACATCGGGACCGGCGAGCCCGCCCGGGCCGACCACCAGCGCAGCGACGTCACCGCGGTCCCGGCCGCCGGCGTGGTCGCCGAGGCGATGGTCGCCCTGGTGCTCGCCGAGGCCGCCGTCGAGAAGTTCGGCGGCGACTCGGTCGCCGAGACCGCGCGCAACCTCCGCGGCTACATGGAGTCGCTCGACATCCGCTGATCCGGCGGCCGGCGTCCCGCCCCTTCCCGGGGCGGGGCGCGGGCCCCGCACGGCACGCCCCCGATCCCCGGCGCCACGGGGCAGGGGCGGCCCCCGCGGGCCCCGCCTCCCGGGCGGCGCGCCCCGCGCCCGGCGGGACCTCCGTGACGCGGCCCCCCGCCCCCTGCACGCCGGGTTTCTGCTAGACAGGAGGGCAGACGCACCCGCCGGCGGCCCCACGGGCACGCGACGGCCGGGTGCGCTGACAGCACTCGCAGGGTCCACCGGACAACCCGCGCACGCGGGCGGTGGCCCGGATCCCACCTAGGCAGGCAGAGCGTGGCAAGAGCGATCGCGGTGCTCATCGGTTCGCCCGGATCGGGCAAGTCCACCGTCGGCGAGGCGCTGGCCCGACGGCTCGGGGCGGACCTGCTGTGCACCGACACCGAGATCGAGCGGCGTGCGGGCAAACCCGTCGGCGACATCTTCATCGAGGACGGCGAGGAGCGCTTCCGCGCCCTGGAGCGCGAGGTCGTCGCCGAGGGCCTGCGCGCCTGGGAGGGCGTGATCGCCGTCGGCGGCGGCGCCGTACTCGACCAGGACACCCGCACCGACCTGGCGGACCACCACGTGGTCTACCTCCACGTCGAGTTCGGGGAGGCCGCCAAGCGCGTGGGCATGGACGCGGCCCGGCCACTGCTCTCGGGCAACCCCCGGACGCAGCTACGCAAGCTGCTCAACGAGCGCCTGCCCGTCTACGAGGGGCTGGCCACCGTCACCGTCCCCACGACCGGGTTCCACCCCGAAGAGATCGTCGACTCCATCCTGCCCACGCTGACCGGGCAGAGCACCGGAAGGGCCCAGCAGTGACCGTGACCCGCATCGGCGTCGGCGACCCCTCCGGCCGCTACGACGTGGTCGTCGGCAGCGGCGTCCTCTCCGAGCTCCCCTCGCTGGTCGGCGACGCCGCCCAGGTCGCCGTCATCCACCCCGGTGGCCTGGACGGGATCGCCCGCCCCGTGGTCGGCGCCCTGGAGGCCGCCGGATACCGCGCCCACTCCCTGCCGGTCCCCGACGGCGAGGCCGCCAAGACCGCGGCCGTCGCCGCCGACCTGTGGTCCCGGCTGGGACGGCTCAACTTCACCCGCAGCGACGCGGTGGTGGGCGTCGGAGGGGGCGCCGCCACCGACCTGGCCGGGTTCGTCGCCGCCACCTGGCTGCGCGGGGTGCGCTCCGTGCTGGTGCCCACGACCCTGCTCGGCATGGTCGACGCGGCCGTCGGCGGCAAGACGGGCATCAACACCCCCGAGGGCAAGAACCTCGTCGGCGCCTTCCACCCCCCGGCCGGCGTCCTGTGCGACCTCGCCACCCTGCCGAGCCTGCCCAGGGCCGACTACGTGGGCGGCCTCGCCGAGGTCATCAAGGCGGGGTTCATCGACGACCCCGTCATCTGCGACCTGGTGGAGGAGGACCCGGAGGGCGCCGCGAGCCCCGAGGGCGCCCACACGCGCGAACTCATCGAGCGCGCCATCCGGGTCAAGGCCGACGTCGTCTCCGGGGACCTCAAGGAGAGCGGCCGCCGCGAGATCCTCAACTACGGCCACACCCTCGGGCACGCGATCGAGCGGGCCGAGAACTACACCTTCCGGCACGGCTACGCGGTCGCCATCGGCATGGTGTTCGCCGCGGAGCTGGCCCGCCTGGACGGGCGCATCGGCGCCGGCCTCGTCGAGCGCCACCGCTCCCTGCTCTCGTCGGTGGGCCTGCCCACCTCCTACGCGCAGGAGTCGTGGCCGGAGCTGCGCGCCGCCATGAGCGTGGACAAGAAGGCCCGGGGGGCGACCCTGCGCTTCGTCGTCCTCGACGGCCCGGCCTCCCCCTCCATCCTCAGCGGCCCCGCCCCCGAACTGCTGGACGAGGCGTACCGCGCGGTCACCGGCGACGCCCGGGTCCCGCACAGCCACTAGACTGCACACAGGTGATGTGCGCACTGGTGCACTCGGGGAGCTCCCCGAGGTGCCCGCGCACCGCCCCACCGACCACCGACCGGGCCCCGCCCGGTCCCCGACGTGTCACACCCCTGGAGAGACGACCGAAGTGGCCTCGACGAACGACATCAAAAACGGCACGACCCTGCGACTCGACGGCGGCGTCCTCTGGAGCGTCCTCGAGTTCCAGCACGTCAAGCCGGGCAAGGGCGGCGCGTTCGTCCGCACCAAGCTGAAGAACGTGCTCACCGGCAAGATCGTCGACAAGACCTTCAACGCGGGCGCCCGGGTCGAGTTCGCCAGCGTGGACCGCCGCGACATGGAGTACCTGTACCACGACGGCGAGTCCTTCATCTTCATGGACACCCAGACCTACGACCAGATCCCGGTCTCCGCGACGGTCGTCGGCGACAACAGCGACTTCCTGCTGGAGAACACCAAGGTCACCGTCGCCACCAACGAGGGCAACCCGCTCTACGTCGAGCTCCCCGCCGCCGTCGAGCTGGAGATCACCCAGACCGACCCCGGCGTCCAGGGCGACCGCTCCACCGGCGGCACCAAGCCCGCGACCGTCCAGACCGGCGCCGTCATCCAGGTGCCCCTGTTCATCACCGAGGGCGAGCGCGTCAAGGTCGACACCCGTACGGGCGACTACCTCGGGCGAGTCAACTGATGAGCGGAGCACGGCGCAAGGCGCGGCGGCGCGCGGTCGAGGTCCTCTACGAGGCCGAGGTGCGCGGCACCTCCGTGGAGGACGTCATCGGGCGCCGTCGGGCCCAGCCCGAACCTCCGATCAACGAGTTCACGGAGAACCTGGCCCGCTCGGTCGACGGGCGGCGCGAGCGCATCGACGAGCTCCTGGGCGCCTACGCCATCGGCTGGACGCTGGAGCGCATGCCGGTCGTCGACCGCAACATCCTCCGGATGGGCGCCTACGAGCTGCTCTGGGCCGAGGACATCCCCGACGGCGTCGCGATCGCCGAGGCCGTCGGTGTGGCCAAGGAGCTCTCCACCGACGAGTCGCCCAACTTCATCAGCGGACTTCTGTCACGCTTGATGGAGAACAAGGCGACGCTCTCGCTCTGACACCGCCGAACGGGTGGGACGGTCGGGGCAACGTGCTTGAGGGGACGCAAGTGACTGACAGGACCGGCGTGAGCGCGACCACCGGCAGCGGCTCCGGCGCGGGCTGGGCGACCGGCCCGGCGCGGGCCGCCGGCGCGGCCCGGACGGCGGTCGTGTGGGACGCCCTCTCACAGCTGCTGGAGGGCCTCGCGGACGACGGTCCCCTGGAGATCGTCGACGCGGGCGGGGGCACCGGCGGAGCCGCGGTCCCGCTCGCCGAGCTGGGCCACCGCGTGACGGTGGTCGAACCCAGTCCCGACTCCCTCGCGGCCCTCGAGCGCCGTGCGGCCGAGCAGGGCGTCACCGTGCGCGGCGTGCAGGGGGAGACCCGCGACCTGGCGTCCCTGTTCGCGCCCGGCAGTGCCGACCTCGTGCTGGTGCACAACGTGCTGGAGTACGTGGAGGACCCCGTCGCGGCGCTGCGCGACGTGGTCGGCATCACCCGTGAGGGCGGCGCCGTGAGCCTCCTCGTCACCAACGCGGCGGCAGGGGCGCTGCACCGCGCCCTGGCCGGGCACATCGCCGAGGCACGGCGCCTGCTCGGCGACCCGGACGGTCGCTGGGGCGAGGCCGACCCGATGCCGCGCCGGTTCACCCGGCAGCAGCTCCTCGAACTCGTCGACGGGGCCGGCCTGACCGGGGGGAGCGTCCGCGGCGTCAGGGTCTTCGCCGACCTGGTGCCCGGGCACGCCTGGGAGGGCGACGCCCAGGCCGGACAGCACCTGGTGGAGCTGGAGCGCTCCGCCGCCGAGCACCCCGAGCTGACCGGGATCGCCACGCAGCTGCACGCCATCGCCCACCGCCCCTGAGGGGCCCGCCCCGGACCCCCGCTGACGCCCTCCCGGGCGCCGCTCGCGGGGGCGGGGTTCCGCCCACGCCCGCCGCTCCGGGGCCCGGGCGTGCGGGGTTCCCGAGTCGGGAACCCGGGGGCGCACACGCCTGGGCAGGGCATAACCTGGTCCTATGAGCCGACGTCAGCTGGAACGCGGTGCCGCGCTACGGGGCATGGTCTCCCCCGACGGCATCGTGCCGTTGGGCGCCGACTTCCCCGCGGACGGGTCCGGTCCCGACTCCGACTGCCACATCCTGCACCTGGACATGGACGCCTTCTTCGCGAGCGTCGAGCAGCTGCGCCACCCCGAGGCGCGCGACCGGCCCGTCATCGTGGGGGGCACGGGTCCCCGCAGTGTCGTCTCCTCCGCCGACTACCTCGCCCGCTCGCGCGGCGTGCACTCGGCCATGCCGATGGCCCGGGCGCTGCGCCTGTGCCCCGACGCCGCCGTCTTCCCACCCGACGGCGCCGCCTACCGGCAGGCGTCGGAGGCCGTGATGGACATCCTTCGCTCGGTGACCCCGCTGGTGCAGCCGCTCTCCCTGGACGAGGCCTTCCTGGACGTGTCCGGGGCCCGCCGCCGACTGGGCGGACCGGTGCGGATCGCCGCGATGATCCGTGAGCGCGTGCGCTCCGAGCAGCGGCTGACCTGCTCCGTCGGGGTGGCCGCCAACCGCTTCACCGCCAAGCTCGGCTCCACCCACTGCAAACCCGACGGGCTGCTGCTGGTGCCCACCGCCCACGTGCGGGGGTTCCTGGACCCGCTGCCCGTGGGCGCGCTGCCCGGGGTGGGGGACAAGACCGAGCAGACCCTGGCCAGGCTGGGCCTGCGCACGGTCGGCCAGCTGGCCCGGTACGAGCCGGACCTGCTGCGCATGGAGCTGGGGAACAAGGCCGGCACCCGCCTGGCGGCGCTGGCGCGGGGCGAGGACGACAGCACCGTGGTCGCCGAGACCGCCGACAAGAGCGTCGGCGCCGAGGAGACCTTCGACGACGACGTCGCGGACCCGGACGTGGTGGACAGGGAGCTGTTGAGGCTCGCGGAGAAGGTGGGGCGACGGCTGAGGGCGTCGGGCCAGGTGGGGCGCACGGTGAGCGTGAAGCTGCGCCGGGCGGATTTCTCCACGATCACCCGCTCCAGGACCCTGGCCGAGAGCACCGACGTGGCCCGTGAGATCAGCGCCGTCGCCCGCGATCTGTACGCGGCCTCCGGACTGCGGCGTACACCGTTGCGCCTGATCGGCGTACGCGTCGAGGGGGTCGCTCCTGCGGACCGGGCCCATCGTCAATTGGCGTTGGGAGAGGAGGACTCCGGTTGGCGGGACGTTGAACGGGTTATGGACCAGGTGACAGCTCGTTTCGGTCCAGGCGCGATACAGTCGGCTGTGTTGGCCAAGCGTGACGAAAACGACGTATGATGCGGCAACTTCCGGGGCCCTCGGAGCGTTCTAAGGGTACGACCGGAGTCAGGGTAGAAGAGAGGCATGGAAGCCGGTGTTTCCGATACAGGGCGAGGGTATCGTGGCCGTTGTGGGCCAGGTGCGCGCGCAGCTTTTCTTTCCACCAGGCGCTAGTGCAACGTATTCTGGGCATACCACTGACCAAGAGACTGTTCATCAGTACCCGTCACCCCAATCGGGGACTGTCGTAGGGAGGCGCCGTGCCGCTCTCTGAACACGAGCAGCGCATGCTCGACCAGATCGAGCGGGCGCTGTATGCCGAGGACCCGAAGTTCGCGAACACAGTTCGGCAGACGAACCCCGCGGTCCATTACAAGCGCTGGATCATCAAGGCAGGGCTTGGTTTCGTCGTCGGCGTGGTGCTGCTGATGACGGGGCTGATGCTCCAGTCCACCGCTGTCCAGGTCACCATCAGCGTCCTCGGTTTCCTCGTCATGCTCTCGTGCTTCCTGTGGGGGGCCAACGCATGGCGGAAGGCGTCCGGCGGGGGTGCCGAGGCCGCGGCCGCCGCGGCGGAGCCCAAGCAGAAGCGCAGGGGCGGCAGCCGCCCCGGCATGATGAACCGCTTCGAGGAGCGCTGGCGCCGTCGCCAGGAGGGCGAGGAGTGACACCGCTCCTCCCCGGCCGCCACCGGCGACCGGGCGGAGCGCGTTAGCAGCCGGTGCGCGCCGGTCCCCGGGCCGGGGGCGCACCGACACGTGGTGGGGTCCCGCAGGGTATCGCGGGGCCCCACCACGGTGTTGTGGGGCACGTACGAATCGCCCGTCGTGGAATAGTTCAGACTTCTCTTTGGTCTGCGCTTGTTACGCGCCTTCGAGGCTGGCCGAAACCCCGCCCCCGGGGTCCTGTTCATGGGCCCGGAGGGGGCCGGGACGGGCCCGTGGACGGTGCGCTGCCGCGGCTCTCGGCCGCCCCGCCCCTTCACCCGTGCCGGGACGTCCGGGCCCGCCCCGCCCGGCGGCGGGGAAGGGCCCTGCGCCCGCCCGCGCCGCCCCGCGCGGGCGGGCGGGCGGGGAACTCCTAGGGCGTCGTGGCCGCGAGGTCCCGCGCGGGCCGGGGCCTGTGCCAGGGCGCCAGGGACCGGGGCAGCAGGGCCGCGCGGACCCGGGTCCCCCTCCCCGCCGCGGCGGCCAGGCCGGCACAGGCCGCCGCCAGGTCTGCGCGCAGCCCCCCGGCCCCGGTCGGCGCGGGCGCGTAGCGGGCCGACTCCTCGGCCAGGGCCAGCCGCCACAGCGCCGCCACGGCCTCCGCGGGCACGGGAGCCGGAACGTCGTCGGTGCGGGGGACGTCCGTCCCCGTCCCGAAGCGGGACAGTCGCTCGGCCGTGGCACGCGGGCTCTCGGTCGGAGCCCACGGGCCGCCCAGGTCCAGGCAGGTGTCCCGGAGTTCCCGCCAGGCGGTGTGCGCGGCCGCGGCCGGCTCGCCGCCCGACAGCGAAGCCGTCCGGGACCAGCGCAGGAGGGCCCGCGCCAGGGCGGGCAGAGCCAGAAGCAGCAGTGCGCCGACCGCACCCCCCGCCGCGGGGAGCCAGGACAGGTCCGGTCCGGCGTCGGAGCCGCCGCCGGAGGCCGCGGCGGGCTCGGTCTCCCGGTCCTCGGGCGCCTCGTCCGCCCCGGGGGAGGCGTCGGGCTCCTCGGCGTCCTCGCTCGGATCCGTGCTCGGGGAGGGCTCCGTGTCGGGGCCGCCGGGCTCCTCGGCGGGCCGCTCCCCGGCGCCGCCGTCGCCGGACGCGTAGTCGGGCACCGTCGCCGAGCCCTGCCCCTCGCCGCCGCTCGCGGCCGGGGTGGGCTCGAACCGCACCCAGCCCGCACCCTCGAAGTACAGCTCCGGCCACGCGTGCGCGTCGCCCACCGTGACCGCCCACCGGCCGTCGCCCATGCGCTCGCCGGCCGTGTAGCCCACGGCCACCCGCGCGGGGATGTCGGCCTGCCGGGCCATGACCGCCATGGCCCCGGCGAACTGCTCGCAGTAGCCCACCCGGTCCTCCAGCAGGAAGTGGGAGAGCGGGTCGGCGCCCTCGGGCACCCCCGGCGGGGACAGGTCGTAGGTGAACAGGCCCCCGGTGAAGTACTCCTGGATCGCGAGGGCCCGCTCGTACGGCGACTCCGCGCCCTCGACGAGGCCGTCCGTCAGCGCCTGCACCGAGGGGTCCAGGCCGCTCGGCAGGTTCCGGTGGTCGCCGGGGAGGGAGACGGGGGCCCCGGAGCCGGCCAGTTCGTCGCCCGTGGGGACGCGGTCCACCGTCTCCACGGAGAAGTTCAGGCCGGTGGGAGGGCTGTCGGTGGTGAACACCATGAGGCTGTCGGGGTCGGCGTACCACTCCCCGGGGGCGTCCACCGCGCGCGCCCAGTACGGCAGCGGCAGGAAGTCCATCCGGGGCGAGTCGGAGTCCAGAGAGATCCGCGTCGTCACCGGGCCGCCGTCGGGCTCCCCGTCCCACCCGGCGGGCAGCGGGAGCTCCCCGCTGACCAGGGTGTCGCCCGAGGCGCTGACCGGCGTCATGGTCCAGTTCTCGCCGTCGAACTCGTTCAGCACGTACGTGCGCAGGTAGTCGGGCTGCTCGGCGTCGGTCCGGTAGGTCAGCACGGTGCGGTCGGAGGAGGCCCCCAGCTCCCGGCGGAGCGAGACCAGCGGGTGCGTCGTGGTGAGGACGTCCCCGCCGGTGTAGGCCCCGTCGGCCATGGCGTAGAACGCGTCGCTGCGCAGTGAGGGCACCGCCAGCGGCACCGTCAGGGCCAGCAGCACGGCCGCGGCCGAGGCCGCCGACACCGTCGCCACCCGGAGCACCCGGCCGAGCAGGCGGGCCGAGGGGTCGCGGCCGTCGGGGACGCGCGTGCCCCACTCGCGTCCGCGCACCCACATGTCCACCGCGAGGAGGAACAGGAAGCCGAGGGCGCAGGAGGCCGCGGCCACCGCTCCGACGCCGGCGTCGTCCACCACCAGCGGGACGGCCACCAGCGCCAGCAGCAGGCCGCCGACCATGCCGGGGCAGCGCGCGGTCACCGCGAGGAAGTCCGAGGCCATCGCGAACACCGCGAACACCAGCGCGATGATCATCGTCACCCCGTAGGAGGCCGCCACCGGCGGCGCGTTGCCGTCGATGCTGGCGACGCCCTCCCCGAACACCTGCGCCAGGTGCTCCAGGGAGTCCCAGGTCGGGAGGAGGCCCAGCAGGGCCTCGTGGGGGGCGAAGAGGGGCGTGCTGAGGAACGCGACCGCGAACAGCTGGAGGAACGGCACGGGCAGGGAGTTCCACCCGCTCAGCCGGTACAGCGCGGAGATCCCGCAGACCGCGGTCGTCACGAAGGCCGCGGGGACCCACCAGGTCTCGCCGCGCACGACCGTGCCCAGCAGGGGCAGCGCCGACAGCAGGCAGACCAGGGACGCCAGGGGCATCAGTGCTCTCAACGCGGACCCTTTCCGGGGGTGCGGGGCGCGGCGGCCCGGACGGGGCCGTACGTTCCGGTGCGGACGGCCGCGAGGGCCCACAGCCGGGGCAGGTCCGCGAGGGAGGAGAGGACGAGGACGCGCCATCCGGCGGACGCGAGGATGTCGCGGACGCCGGCCGCGGCGTCCGGACCCTCCCACGCGGCGTGGGCGCACAGCACGGCCACGCGAGCCCCCCGTCCTCCGGTCCGGGCGAGGGCGGCGGCCTCGTCGGGGGACAGCGCCCCCAGGACCGCCACGACCAGGCTGGACGTGCCGCGGGATGTGCCGAGCAGGCCGATGCCGCCGAGCAGTCCCGGGGTGTCGGAGGGTTCCACGACGGCCAGGCCGTCCAGGACGCCCGCGGCGCTCATGGTCGGCACCCGCCCGCGCTCGGTGTGGAAGCGCAGGTCGTGGCCGCCGTCGAGCAGGCCCAGCGCCACGGAGGCGGCGACGCTGACCGCCGTCTCCAGGGATCCGGCGGGGCCGTGCCCCCGGTGGGCGGACCACCGGGTGTCCAGCAGGATCGTGCTGTTCTCACGCCAGTGCTGCTCGTCCCGGCGCACCATCAGCTCACCGTGCTTGGCGGTGGAGCGCCAGTGGACCCTGCGCAGTTCGTCCCCGTACTGGTACTCGCGCGGCACCGGGTCCTGCTCCCCGGCCCCGGTCACCGAGCGGCGGGGGCTCTCCTCGCCCTGCGAGCCGTCGGCGGACCCCGGCGACGCCAGGGGCACGGTCACGGGGGTCACGAGCAGGTGGGCCGGCGCCCCGACACGGCGTCCGACGCGCACGCACCCCAGCGGGTCGGTCACCGCCACGCGGAGCGGGCCCACCGGGTAGTTGCCGCGTGTCGCCGGCCTGACCAGGTAGGAGACGTCGCGGACGGAGCGGGGGCCGAGGTGGCCCACCGTGTACCGGGGCTCGGCGCCCAGCGGGACCGGCAGGGTGTCCTCGACCGACAGCGAGGCGACCGGCCAGACGGGGGAGGAGTTGCCGATCCTGACCAGGATCCGGGCGTCGTGGCCGGCCGGCACGCGGACGGGCGCCACGGTCCGGCTGTGCACGACCCGGGAGGCGGCTCCCAGGACCGTGAGGGCGGAGAGCGGCGGCACCGCGGCCAGGAGCACGCCCACGGCGACCAGCTCACGCTGTCCGACGAGGAGGCCGGCCACGAGGGCGATCGCGCCGAACACGAGCATGAACACCCCGCGCGGGGTGAGGGTCCGGCGGGGGCGCTCCTGCGGGTGGAGGGTGTCGGGCGGCGGCGCGGAGGGAGTCCCGCGGCTGACGCCCGGTGCGGGGGTGTGCGCGGGAGGCGCCTGGTGTCGGACGTCGGGCGGACGCATGGACCCTCTCTCGGAGGCGGCCCGCACCCGGCGGGCGGGACAGGCGGGGAGGCGGGAGGAGCGGGACGCCGCGCCCCCGCGGGGGCGCGGCTACTGCGGTCCGGGCACGGGCAGGCGCGCGACCAGCTTGGCGACGATCTGCTCGGGGGAGAGGCGCTCCATCTGCGCCTCGGGTGCGGGCAGCAGGCGGTGCGCGAGCACCGGGACGGCGAGCGCCTGCACGTCGTCGGGGACGACGTAGTGCCGCCCGTCCAGGGCGGCGTACGCGCGTGCCGCCCGCACCAGGTGCAGGGTCGCGCGCGGTGAGGCCCCCAGGCGCAGGTCGGGACTGGTCCGGGTGGAGTTGACCAGGTCGACGACGTAGCGGCGCATACCGGGGGCGACGTGGACCGCGCGCACGCGGTCGGTGAGGTCGCGGATCTGTGCGGCGTCGGTCACCGGGACGAGGGTGTCCAGGGGGGAGCGGGAGCTGTGCGAGTCGATCATGTCGAGTTCGGCCTGCGGGGCCGGGTAGCCGACGGACACGCGGGCCATGAACCGGTCCCGCTGCGCCTCGGGGAGCGCGTAGGTGCCCTCCATGTCGGAGGGGTTCTGCGTGGCCACCACCATGAACGGGCGCTCCAGCGCGCGGGTCTGCCCGTCCACGCTCACCTGGCGCTCGGCCATGCACTCCAGGAGGGCCGCCTGGGTCTTGGGGGAGGCGCGGTTGATCTCGTCGCCCAGCACGATGTTGGCGAAGACCGGACCGGGGTTGAACTCGAACTCGCGCCGGTCCTGGTGGTAGACGCTGACGCCGGTGATGTCGCTGGGGAGCAGGTCCGGGGTGAACTGGACGCGCTGCACGGAGCAGTCCACGGCCCGTCCCAGGGCCTTGGCCAGCATGGTCTTGCCGACCCCCGGGACGTCCTCGATGAGCAGGTGCCCCTCGGCGAGCAGGACCGTCAGGGCGATGCGCAGCACCTCCGGCTTGCCCTCGATGACCGTCTCGATGGCGCCGCGGACGCGGTCCGCCACGGCGACGATCTCGCCGACGTCCTCCTGGACACCGCCCCCGCGACCGCCGTGGTGTGTGCCGAGTGACACGAGACCCCTCCCGCTCCGTATGGCTTCGTGTGTCGGTGTTCGGAACCGAGGCTAGGCCCAATCGGAGCGATTGCAAACCAAAGTGCCGGAATCGGCGGCCGATTGATTCCACGGGCAACCAAAGAGGTCAAAGGGCCCGAATCGCTCTTCCGGGCATTGGCGGCGCCCACGCGGCACACCCTGCCCCCTCCGTGCGCCCGTGCGCGTGGAGGGGTCGTTTTCGCAGGTCGGCGGGTATGTGGGGGGAGAGTGCCGGACGACACCCGGCGGCATCCGCGCGGGCTTCGCCCGCCCCACCCTCCTGACCTGCGCATTTGTGGATTCTTCGGGGTGTGAATCCCGATTGGAGCTGTTGACGGTGGGGAAGAGTGGAGTAAGGTGGAGCATCGTGGAGAGGGTGAATTCTCCACTTCGGGGAGTGAGGGGGTGGGAGTGTGTTCCTCGGCACCCACACGCCTCGCCTCGACCAGAAGGGACGGCTGTTCCTTCCCGCGAAGTACCGCGACGAGCTGTCGGGGGGTCTGGTGGTCACCAAGGGCCAGGAGCGCTGCCTCTACGTCTTCCCGACGGAGGAGTTCCGGCGCATCACCGACGCGCTCGCCAGCACCCCGGTCACGGCCAAGTCCGTTCGCGACTACAGCCGGGTCCTCTTCGCCAGCGCCTCCGACGAGACCTGCGACAAGCAGGGCAGGGTGACCATCCCGTCGAAGCTGCGCGAGTACGCGGGTCTCGAGCGCGAGTGCGTCGTCATCGGCGCCAACACCCGCCTGGAGATCTGGGACGCCGACGCGTGGTCCGAGTACGAGGCCGAGCAGGAGCAGGCCTTCGCGCAGCTCTCCGAGGAGGTGCTGCCCGGGGTGCTGTGAACCCGGCGGAGCCACCGCCGGAACGAGCGGCACGACAGTCCACACCCTTGCAGACCGGGGGTCGGCAACGGCCTCCGGACACGGCGCACACGAGCTGGCGCGACTTCCCCGGTGCCAGGTCGTGAACACGGGTCCGCCGAACGGTGGACAATAGCGGCCGTGTCCGGAAGGCCTTGCCGAAACCCGGCCGGGCCACGCGAAGGACACCGCGGAGCGCACCATCGTGGCGCTACCGCGGCGACCAGGGGGAGACGGCGAAAGCGTGGAGGAACAGCACCGCATGGGGGACACCCGGCAGCACGAGCAGCCCGAAGGGGACGGCCCGGCCCGCGAACACCAGGACACCGGGGACGGAACCGGGCGGGGAAGCGGCATCGGGGACCGCATCGCCGCGGCCCGCGCCGGGACGGACCCGCTGCACGTACCGGTCATGCTCGACCGGATCATCGAACTCCTGGCCCCCGCGCTCACCGAGCCCGGGGCCGTGCTCGTGGACGGCACCCTGGGGCTGGGCGGCCACTCCGAGGCCCTGCTCAAGGCCTGCCCCACCATGCGCCTGGTCGGGGTCGACCGCGACACCACGGCCCTGGAGCGCAGCGCCGAGCGCCTCGCCCCCTACGCCGACCGCACCCACTTCGTGCACGCGCTCTACTCCGACATCCCGCGCGCGCTGGACGAGGCGGGCGTCTCCGGCGCCGACGCCGTCCTGCTCGACCTGGGGGTGTCCTCGCCGCAGCTGGACGAGACCGACCGCGGTTTCGCCTACGCCCACGACGCGCCGCTGGACATGCGCATGGACCGCACCCAGTCCCTGACCGCGGCCGAGGTCGTCAACACCTACCCGGTCGGCGAACTCACGCGGGTCCTGCGCACCTACGGCGAGGAGCGCTTCGCGTCCCGCGTCGCCAGGGCCATCGAGCGGCGGCGCGCACAGGGCCCGATCGACTCCACGCGCGAACTCGCCGAACTGGTCCGCGAGGCCATCCCCGCGGCCACCCGCCGCACCGGCGGGCACCCCGCCAAGCGCGCCTTCCAGGGCCTGCGCATCGAGGTCAACGCCGAACTCTCCATCCTGGAGCGCACCCTGCCCGCGGCGGTCTCCCGCCTGGGCGTGGGCGGGCGCATCGCCGTGCTGTCCTACCACTCGCTGGAGGACCGGATGACCAAGAGGGCCCTCGCCGCGCTGGCCACCGACACCACGCCCGCGGACCTGCCGGTCCCCCTCCCGGACAGGCAGCCCGAGCTCCGGCTCCTCACCCGGGGGGCCGAGCTCCCCACGGACGAAGAGAACGAACGCAACCCGCGCGCCCAGTCGGCCCGCCTCCGGGCGGCCGAACGGGTTCGGCCGCCGCGGCAGTAGGGAGACCAGATGAGCACGAGGACGGACACGCGCCGGGCACCGGCCCGCAAGGGCGGGAGCGGGAAGGGAGGGGGAGCCGCCCCCGCCTCGCCCGGGCGCGCCCCCGGGCGCAAGGCCGGGGCGGCGCGCGCCCGCCCGGCGCCGCGCATCCCCTTCGTCCTCCTCGTCCTGTGCCTGCTGGGCGGAGCGCTGGTCGCCCTGCTGGTGCTGCGCAGCGTCGTCGCCCAGGAGGCCTTCACCATCGCCAGCCTCCAGGCGGAGAACCGGGAGCTGGCCTACGAGGAGCAGCAGCGCCGCAACACGGTCGCGGGCCTGGAGGCCTCGGAGCGGATCGCGGAGGAGGCCGAGGCCATGGGCATGGAGCAGGGTGAGGCCCCGCTCTTCCTCGACCCCGAGAACGGTGAGATCACCGGGAGCGCCGGGAGCGGTGAGTGAGCGCGCCGAGGGACCGGCGTCCCCGGGACCCCCGCAGGCCCGGAGCGGCGGGCCGTTCCGGGGCCGGGCCGAGCAAGCGCCCCCAGCGTGAACCGCGCCGCCCCGACGGCGGCACCCGCGCACGCTCCTCGGCACGGTCCGAGGGGCGTTCCGCGCGCGGTGGGCGAGGCGGGGAGCGGGGCTCCGCGCGCCGCAGGTCGGGGCCGCCCCCGCCCCCGCCCCTGCTGCGCCGCACCTTCCGGCGGGGGGAGCCGCGCAGCCGGATCAAGTTCGGCGGCGTGCTGATCGTCGTCATCATGCTCCTCTTCGCCGGTCGCCTGGTGCAGATCCAGGGCCTGGAGGCGGAGCAGTACGCCGAGGCGGCCTCGCAGACCCGTCTCCAGACCATCGACATCCCCACCCTGCGCGGCGAGATCACCGACGCCGAGGGCAACCCGTTCGCCCTGTCGGTGGAGGTGCGCAACGTCTTCGTCGACCCCGAGGAGGTCGAGGAGGACGAGCGGGACCAGCTCGTCGACGAGCTCGTCACCCGGTTCGGCCTGGACGAGGCCGAGGTCACCGAGAAGGTCGACGCCCGGCCCTCCCGCTACCAGGTGGTGGCCACGAAGGTCCTGCCGCGCGACTGGGAGGGGCTGCGCGACCTGGGCCTGTCCGGCGTGGGCGCGGAGGTGGCCTACGACCGCGTCTACCCCGAGGAGACGGGGGCCGCCGACCTGGTCGGGTTCGTCGGCTCGGAGGGACACGGCCTGGAGGGCCTGGAGGGCTACCTCGACAGCACCCTGGCGGGCGAGTCGGGCCGGCGGCAGGTCGAGGTCGGCATCGACGGCACCCAGATCCCCATGGCCGGGGGCCTGGTCAGCGAGCCCGTGCCCGGACAGGACGTCCGGCTGACCCTGGACCAGGACATCCAGTGGTACGCCGCGCAGACCCTCGCGAACAGGGTGGAGGAGCTGGACGCCGTCGCCGGCAGCGTCGTCGTGGAGCGCGTCGGCACCGGGGAGATCCTCGCGATGGCCGACTTCCCGACGTACTCCCAGGCCGACATCGACTCCACCGGACCCGAGCAGTGGTCCAACGGGGCGGTCGCGGAGACCTTCGAGCCGGGCAGCACCAACAAGGTCATCACGGTCGGCGCGGCGCTGGAGGAGGGGCTCACCGAGCCGGAGACGGTGTACACCGTGCCCTACTCCCTCCAGTACTACGACCAGACCTTCCGCAACTCCAGCAACAACGGCACGCAGCGCCTCACGGTCAACGGCATCATGGCCCAGTCCAGCAACGTCGGCACGATCAAGATCGCCGACCAGGTGGGGGCCGGGGTCCTGCACTCCTACATCGAGGACTTCGGGCTCGGCCAGCCGACCGGGCTGAACCTGCCGGGGGAGGAGGCCGGCGTGCTGACGGCGCCCGAGGACTGGTGGGGCACGCAGCTCCCGTCGGTCTCCATCGGGCACGGCCTGACGGTCAACGCCGCCCAGATGGCCTCGGTGTACGCCACCGTCGCCAACGGGGGCGTGCGGGTGGCGCCGACGGTGGTCGCGGGCACGGTCGACACGAACGGGGAGTTCACCCCCGCGGAGGAGCCCGAGCAGCGCCGCGTGCTCAGCGAGGAGACCGCCGAACAGCTCGCGCTCATGCTGGAGGCGGTCACCGGGGACGAGGGCACGGCGCCGCAGGCCCGCATCGACGGGTACCGGGTCGCGGGCAAGACGGGCACCGCCAACCGCATCAACCCGGAGACGGGCACCTACGAGGACGGCGGGTACACGGCGTCCTTCTCCGGCTTCGCGCCCGCCGACGACCCGGAGATCGTCGTCCAGGTGGTCCTGCACAACCCGCAGGGCACCTACTACGGCGGCGAGGCGGCCGGCCCGGTGTTCAACGACATCATGTCCTTCGCGCTGAAGTCCCTGAAGGTCCCGCCGACGGACACCGACCCGCCCGCCATCCGGCTGTTCGAGGAGGACGCGGGCTAGCGCGCCGCCCGCCGGGGGCGTCCGCGCAACGCGCCCCGGCCCGGCACGCGGGCCGCCGCGCCCGGCCCCGGTCCGCGGAACCCGTGGGGTCAGGGGCGCCGGCCGGCCCTGCGGCCCAGGTGCGCGTCCAGGCGGGCGCGCACGGAGCGGACGTGCTCGGGGCCGGTGCGGCAGCACCCGCCCACGAGCACCGCTCCGGCCTCGTACCAGGACACCGCGGCCCTGCCGAACCCCTCCGGATCGCCGACGCCCGTCCACCGGCCGAGGGACGCGTCCCAGCTCTCCCCCGAGTTGGGGTAGGCGACCGCGGGCAGGCCCGCCGCGGCCACCGTGCGGACCAGGGAGGGGACGTGGCGGGGAGCGGTGCAGTTGACGCCCGCGGCGACGAGCCTCCCGGCCGCGTGCAGCGGCGCGAGTTCGGCGACCGCCCGGCTCAGGGGGGTGCCGTCGTTGAGGTGCTCTCCGTCGCGGCAGGAGAAGCTGATCCACGCGCGCGGCCCGGGAACCTCGGTGAGGAGCCGGCCCAGGGCACGGGCCTCCGGCAGGGAGGGGACCGTCTCGCAGGCCATGAGGTCCGCCCCGGCGCCGGCGAGCACGCGCCACCGCTCGCGGTGCCAGGCGTACAGGCCGTCCTCGTCCAGGTCGTAGTCGCCGGTGTACTCGGACCCGTCCGCCAGGGCCGCGCCGTAGGGCCCCACCCCGGCGGCGACCAGGCCCGAGCCGAACGCGTCGCGCTCGGCCCGCGCCAGCTCCACGGACCTGGCGAGGAGCCCGGCGGCCTCGCGCCGCGAGTGCCCCCGCGCCTCCAGGGCCGGGATGCTCGCCTGGTACCCGGCGGAGATCGCCACGTCGGCGCCCGCCTCGAAGTAGTCCCGGTGCGCGCGGCGGACCAGCTCGGGCCCGTCGGCCAGCAGCCGCGCCGACCACAGGCCGCCGCGCAGGTCGGCGCCGTAGGACTCCAGGCGGGTCGCCAGCCCGCCGTCGAGCACCAGCGGACGGACGCCGGACGCGCCCGGCACCGTTCGGACCACTCCACCCTCCCCCGTGAGGCTTCCAGGGTAGGCGCGGCGGGGCGCGGCCGCCGGTCCCCGGGAGCCGCGATCCCGGTTCCCGTCCTCCGGGCACGGTCCGCGGCCCCGAGGCGTGCCCCGCCCGGTCCCGGCGCCGACCGGGGGCGGGAGGGCCGGGGAGCCTCGGGGCCCCGCCGGAGAATCCCCGCCGCACGCAGCGTGGAAATTACCGACCGGTCGTCCGCAGCGGTTAACCTCCACACGTGCCACCGGTAATGCGACCTGAACACACGCCACTTCGTCCCCTGTCCGCCCTCGCAGCGCTGCTCGGGCCGGACGCCACACTCCTGCGCCCGGACCTCGGCGCGGACCACACGGCCGAGGTGCCCGGCAGGGAGGTGCACGTACGCGGCATCACCCACGACTCACGGAAGGCGGGCCCCGGAGACCTGTACGCGGCGCTGCCGGGAACGCGCGCCCACGGCGCCGACTTCGCCGGGCAGGTGGCCGAGGCGGGAGCCGCCGCCGTCCTCACCGACCCCGCCGGGGCCGAGCGCGCCGCCGCGACCGGCCTGCCCGTGATCGTCGTCCCCGACGCGCGGGCCGCGCTCGGAACGGCGGCCTCCTGGGTCTTCAAGGAGCCCGCGCAGGACCTGCTGCTGATCGGCACCACGGGCACCAGCGGCAAGACCACGGTCACGTACCTGGTCGAGTCCGGGCTCCGCCGGGCCGGCATGACCACCGGCCTCGTCGGCACGGTGGAGATGCGCGTCCGGGACGAGCGGGTCGCCTCCTCCCTCACCACCCCCGAGGCCACCGACCTGCACGGCCTGTTCGCGCTCATGCGCGAGGAGGGCGTCACCGCCGCAGCCATGGAGGTCTCCAGCCACGCCCTCGCCCTGGGCCGGGTCGGCGGAACCCGCTACGACGTGGCGATCTTCACGAACCTGTCCCAGGACCACCTGGACTTCCACTCGGACCTGCGCGACTACTTCGACACGAAGGCGCGGCTGTTCACCCCCGAGTACTGCGACATCGCGGTCGTCAACGCCGACGACCGGTTCGGCCGCGCCCTGGTGGACATGGTGCAGGCCGACGGGACGATCCCCGTCACCACCTTCGCCGTGGACGGCTGCACCGACGCCGACCCGGCCACGGCCATGGAGGCCGACTGGCGGGCCGTGGACGTCGACCTGGGGGCCACGGGCAGCAGGTTCCGGATCGTCGGTCCGGGCGGCATGGAGGCGGAGGCCTCCGTCGGCCTGCCCGGGCCGTTCAACGTCTCCAACGCGATGGCCGCCATCGTCGGCCTGGTCGAGGCGGGCCTGCCGCTGGAGACCGCGATCGCCGGCGTCGCCGCCGCCCCGGGGGTGCCCGGACGCATGGAGCCCGTGGTCGTCGACGACGTGCCCCGCGCCTTCCAGGACTTCACCGCGCTCGTGGACTACTCCCACAAACCCGGTGCCATCGAGGCGGTCCTCACCGCGCTCCGCTCCACCACCGACGGCTACGTGACCATGGTGCTCGGCTGCGGGGGCGACCGCGACCGCGCCAAGCGCCCCCTGATGGGCGAGGCCGCCGCGCGCCTGGCGGACCAGCTGGTCATCACCAACGACAACCCCCGCACCGAGGACCCCGTCTCCATCGCCGCGGCGATGCTCGAAGGCGTGGCCAAGGTCCCCGAGGACCAGCGCGCCCACGTCACGGTCGAACTCGACCGGGCCGAGGCCATCCGCATCGCGGTGGACCGCGTCCGCCCGGGCGACGTGATCGTCGTCGCGGGGAAGGGCCACGAGACCGGCCAGTACGTCAAGGGCGAAGTGCTGCCCTTCGACGACCGGGAGGTGCTGCGCCGGGCCATCGGCGACCACCTCGCCGTGAGCTCCCGCGAACGGCTGGGCGTCGCCCTCCAGGACATCCACAGGGTCCCTGACGAGGGATGACCCGACAACACTCCCGGGCGGCCTCCGTTCGGGACGAGGGGCGCGGACACCGTCCGCGCCCCTCGTGCGTCCCCGCCGCCCGGGGCGCGCGGATCACTGGTCACACGGACACTGCCGGTCACGAAGTGGACCATATTGCTCCACACAGGGCCCGGCGGGACCCCGGACACCGCAATGTGTTCTAAGGTAGGTCCGGCAATCGCAGCCCGACCGCCCACGGTGGCGCCCATGGCGTAGCCCGCCGACGCGGCCCCGGTGAGCCGGCGCGGCACCGCGCGCACGGCATCCGCGGTGCCATCCCCTGACCTGACTCCGGCCGGTGGCCAACAGCCCCTGTGGTGCCGTGGGCCGGGCCTGACATGAGGAGTGGATTTGATCGCGCTCACGCTCGATCGGATCGCTGAGATCACCCAAACCGCCATCGGCGGATCAGCGCGCCCCGACGCCGTCGTCGACGGTCCCGTAGTCATCGACTCGCGGCAGGCAGCGCCAGGCGCGCTCTTCGTCGCCCTGACCGGGGAGCACGTCGACGGACACGATTTCGCCGGACCCGCGGTCGCGGCCGGGGCGACGGCCGTCCTGGCCTCCCGCCCCGTCGCGGCCCCGCACCTGCTGGCGGAGGGGGGCGACGACGGGGTCGTCGCCGCCCTGGCCCGGCTCGCACGGTACGTGGCGCGGGAGCTCGGCGACGTCCGGCGCGGAGCGGACGCGGCCGAGGTCGTCGCGGTCACCGGGTCCTCCGGCAAGACCACCACGAAGGACCTCATCGCCCAGGTCGTCGGCGGGCTGGGCCCGACCGTCGCCCCGGCCGGCTCCTTCAACAACGAGATCGGCCACCCGCTCACCGTGCTGCGCGCCGACACCGGTACCCGCAACCTGGTCCTGGAGGTCTCCGCGCGCGGCGTCGGGCACATCGCCCACCTGTGCGAGGTCGCCCCGCCCAGGATCGGCGTGGTCCTCAACGTCGGCAGCGCCCACATGGGCGAGTTCGGCGACCGCGACACCATCGCCAAGGCCAAGGGCGAGCTGGTCGAGGCACTGCCGCCCGGCTCGGCGGACCGCGGTTCCGGCGGTGTCGCGATCCTCAACGCCGACGACCCCCGGGTGAGCGCGATGGCGTCGCGCACCCGGGCCAGGGTCGTCACCTACGGACAGGGCGAGGACGCGCACGTGCGCGCCACCGACGTGGTCCTCCGGGACTCCGGCGCCCCCTCCTTCACACTCCACCTGGGCGGTCGCACCGCCCCGGTGAGGTTGGCGCTCGTCGGCGCGCACCAGGTGCACAACGCCCTGGCCGCCGCCGCCGTCGCCGACGAACTCGGTATGGACATCGACGCCGTCGCCGCCGCCCTCGGCGCCGCGACCCCGGTCAGCCGGTGGCGGATGGAGGTCACCGAACACGACGGTGCCACGCTCGTCAACGACGCCTACAACGCCAACCCCGAGTCCGTGCGGGCCGCGCTGACCACACTCGAAGCGCTCGCCCGCAACCGCCGTTCCATCGCGGTGCTCGCCCACATGGCGGAGCTCGGCGAGGACGGAGGAGCCGAACACGAGCAGATCGGCGAGCTGGCCGCCCGCACGGGCGTGGCCCACCTGATCGTGGTCGGAGAGGCGGCCGAGGGCATCGCCGTCGGCGCCGAACGCGCTGCCCGGCAGGGGCAGTGGCGGGGTGAGTGCATCCGGGTCGCGGACGCAGGGGCGGCCGCGGCGGCGCTGCGCGAACGCATGCGCACAGGAGACGTCGTCATTGTGAAGGGATCGCGGGTGGCAGCGCTCGAAAGGGTTATCGACCTCATCACCAAGGGTGATGTCCAGTGATCGGCATCTCCATCGCGGCGGCGCTGTCGCTCATCGTCTCCATGGCGTTGATGCCGCCGCTCATCAAACTGCTGTACCGGTTCAAGTTCGGCCAGGAGGTCCGCGACGACGGACCCGAGGGCCACAAGACCAAGCAGGGCACGCCCACCATGGGCGGCATCGTCGTCATCCTCGGCGCGGTGGTGGGCTACTTCGGTTCCCACCTGGTGCTGTGGCTGGTGCAGCCCTCCTCGACGGGGCCGACCGCCTCGGGCCTGCTCGTGATGTTCCTGTTCGTCGGCATGGGCTGCGTCGGCTTCCTCGACGACTTCATCAAGATCTACAAGCGCCGCAGCCTCGGCCTGCGCAGCGGCGCGAAGATGGTCGGCCAGGCCGTCATCGGCATCGGCTTCGCCTACGGGGTCACCCAGTTCCCCAACGGGTACGGCTACACCCCCGCGGCGCCCAGCCTGTCCTTCCTGCGCGACTTCGGGCCCCCGCTGATGCTGGGCCTGTTCATCCTGTGGGCGCTCTTCCTCATCGTCGGCTTCTCCAACGCGGTGAACCTGACGGACGGCCTGGACGGCCTCGCGACCGGCGCGACCATCCTGTCCCTGGTGGCCTACGTCATCATCGGCAACTGGCAGCTGCGCCAGTCGTGCGTGTCCTACCTCTCGGACAGCTGCTACACGGTCCGCGACCCCCTGGACCTGGCCGTGGTGGCCGCCGCGGCGCTCGGCGCGTGCATCGGCTTCCTGTGGTTCAACGCACCGCCCGCCAAGATCTTCATGGGCGACACCGGCTCCCTGGCGTTGGGCGGCCTCATCGTGGGCCTGGCCATCACCACCCGCACGCAGCTCCTGCTGCTGCTCATCGGCGGCCTCTTCGTCATCATCACCATGTCGGTGATGATCCAGATCACGTCGTTCCGCCTCACCGGCAAACGCGTGTTCCGCATGGCGCCGCTCCAGCACCACTTCGAGCTCAAGGGGTGGGCCGAACCCACCATCGTGATCCGCTTCTGGATCATCCAGGGCCTGTTCGTGGCGATCGCCATCGGACTCTTCTATCTCGAATGGATGCCAAGGTAGAAGGCATGCCGCACCACTCTTCCGACACACAGCCCGGTCCCGCCGCCGACCCCGCTCCGAGCGGGGCCGGTCTGGAGGGACGGCTGGTCTGCGTCGCCGGTCTGGGAGTGTCCGGGCCCCCGGTCGCCAGGGCGCTCCTGGCCCGCGGGGCCCGCGTGGTCGTCGTGGACGGCCGCGACGACGACACCGTCCGGCCGGTCGCCGCCGAACTCGCCGACGCCGGGGCCGAGGTGGTCCTCGGCGGGACCCCGCTGCCCGAGGGCTGCGACCTGGTCGTCACCTCGCCCGGCTGGCGCCCCGACTCCCCGCTCCTGGTCCGGGCCGCCGAGGCCGGGACCGAGGTGATCGGCGACGTCGAGCTGGCCTGGCGCCTCAAGCCCGCGGACCAGGTGTGGCTCGCCATCACCGGGACCAACGGCAAGACCACCACCGTGCGGATGCTGGAGGCGATGCTCCGCGCGGACGGCCGGGACGCGCTCGCCGTCGGCAACGTCGGCACGCCGATCGTCGACGCGGTCCTGCCCGACGCCGACGGCCACGTGCACGACGTGCTGGCCGTGGAGCTGTCCAGCTTCCAGCTCCACTGGTCCAGCAGCGTGCGCCCGCACGCCGCCACCGTCCTCAACGTGGCCCCCGACCACCTGGACTGGCACGGCGGCCTCGACCCCTATGCCCGGGCCAAGGGCAGGGTGTTCGCGCCCGGGACGATCCGGGTCGCCAACACGGCCGACGCCTGGTCGGTCCGCCTGGCGGAGGAGGACGGCGATCCGTACGCCCCGCTCGTCGGCTTCCGGCTGGACACCCCGAGGGCCGGCGAACTGGGAGTGGTCGAGGACCTGCTCGTCGACCGCGCCTTCTGCGCCGACCCCGGCAGCAGCGCCGAGGAGCTGGCCACCCTCGCCGACGTCCGCCCGGCCGCGCCGCACAACGTCGCCAACGCCCTGGCCGCGGCGGCGCTGGCCCGCTCGATCGGCGTCGCGCCGGCGTCGGTGCGGGCCGGCCTGGCAGCGTTCCGGCCCGAGCCCCACCGCATCGCGCACGTGGCCTCCGTCGGAGGCGTCGACTACGTGGACGACTCCAAGGCGACCAACCCGCACGCCGCGGCGGCCTCGCTCGGGGCCTACGCGTCCGTGGTGTGGATCGCCGGCGGCCTGCTCAAGGGCGCCGCGGTCGACGACCTGGTCGCCGCGGCGGCCGGTCGGCTGCGGGGCGCGGTGCTGATCGGCGCGGACCGGGCCCGGCTGCGCGAGGCCCTGGCCGAGCACGCCCCCTCCGTCCCCGTGGTCGAGGTCGAGGGCCCGGCCCCGGACGCGCCCGAGGGCCACACGGTGATGGACGCCGTGGTCGCCGAGGCCGCGGCCATGGCCCGCGAGGGCGACACGGTGCTGCTGGCACCGGCCGCCGCGTCCATGGACATGTTCACCAACTACCCCGAGCGCGGACGCCTGTTCTCCGAGGCCGTGAGCCGCCTGCCCTGAGTGACCGGACGCCGCCCGTACGTGACGAAGTCCGCGCGGGCGGCGTCCGCTGTGCCCACCGCCACCCGGCCGGCCGCCAAAGATGGCCAACACGCGGGAAATGTCCACGGTTCCCGACCCGGGCGTGCGCCAGTATTGAGGCGCGAATCGTGCGGAGGGTGTGGATGGCGACGACAGCGGTTCCAGGAATGGCCCGGGCCAAGGCGAGGACGGACGCCGGAGGGCGCGGGCACGCCCTGTGGCGTGAGTGGGCCAGGTCCCTCGACCGCCCCCTCACCTCCTACTACCTCATCCTGGGCACGGCGGTCCTCCTGATCGCCCTCGGCCTCGTCATGGTGCTGTCCTCCACGATGGTCAAGTCCATCACCGAGACCGGCTCCTCCTTCTCGCTCTTCCAGAAGCAGCTGGTGTCGGCCGTCGTGGGCCTGCCCCTCATGATCCTGGCCTCGCACATGCCCCAGGCGCTGTTCCGCCTGGTCGGCTACCCCACCATGATCCTCTCGGTGGCCCTGCTGCTGCTCACCGTCTTCCAGGGCGTGGAGGTCAACGGCGCCACCCGCTGGCTGGACGTCGGCGGCCTGGTCGTGCAGCCCTCCGAACCCGCCAAGCTCTCCTTCGCCCTGTGGGGCGCCAACATCCTCGCCCGCAAGGACGAGCTGCGCGAGCTCACCGAGTGGCGGCACCTCCTCATCCCGCTGCTGCCAGGGTGCGGGCTCCTGGTGCTCCTGGTCCTCCTCGGGTCCAACCTCTCCACCGCCCTGGTGTTCCTCATTACGTTCCTGGGCCTGCTGTGGGTGGTGGGGGCGCCGGGCAAGCTCTTCGTCACCATGTTCGGCCTCGTCCTGGCCCTCGCCGTGATCGTCATCGCGATCGAGCCCTACCGGATGGCGCGCGTCACCTCCTTCCTCGACCCCGGGGCCGACCCGCTGGGCTCGGGCAACCAGTCACTGCACGGCCTCTACGCGCTGGGCACCGGGGGGATCTTCGGCGTCGGCATCGGGGCCAGCCGGGAGAAGTGGGGGTTCCTCCCCTTCGCCGAGTCCGACTTCGTCTTCGCGATCATCGGGGAGGAGTTCGGCCTGATCGGGACCCTCCTCGTGCTCGCCCTGTTCGGCGTGCTCGGCTACGCGGGCCTGAGGGTGGCCACCCGGGTCAAGGAGCCGTTCCCGCGCCTGGCCTCCTTCGCGATCGTCACCTGGCTCATGGGACAGGTCATGATCAACGTGGGCGCGGTCATCGGGCTCCTGCCCGTCACCGGCGTCCCCCTGCCCCTGGTCTCCTACGGAGGTTCGTCGCTGATCACCACCATGGTCGCCCTCGGCGTGCTCCTCGCGCTCGCCAAGGCCGAGCCCCAGGCCGCCAGGGCGCTGGAGGCCCGGGGTCCGAGTCAGGTACAAAGGGCTCTAAGCTGGCTGGGCCTGGAGAACTTCGTGGCCTCGATGAACAACCGGGGCGGAACGGTCTCCAGGCGCGTCGCCGCAGGACGGGGTCCGCGTACGCCGGGCCCCCGTGGCGGCAGGACAACGGCCAAGCACAGGAACGGACCGGTCCCGGCGGGTGACCGGCCAAGGAGGAATCGGCAACGATGAGGGTAGCCCTCGCCGGAGGCGGCACGGCCGGGCATATCGAGCCCGCGCTCTCCCTAGCGGACGCGCTTCGACGCATCGACCCCAGCACGGAGATCCTCTGCCTGGGAACCGAGCGGGGTCTGGAGACCCGGCTGGTGCCCATGCGCGGCTACGAGCTGGGCCTGATCCCGGCGGTCCCGCTGCCCCGCAAGATCACCCCGCAGCTCCTCAGCGTCCCGGGCAAGCTCGCCGGCGCGCTGAGCGCGGCGGGCGAACACCTGGACCGGTTGCAGGCGGACGTCATCGTCGGCTTCGGCGGCTACGTGGCCACCCCCGGCTACCTGGCGGCGCGCCGGCGCCGGATCCCCATCGTCGTGCACGAGGCCAACCCCCTCCCGGGCCTGGCCAACCGGCTCGGCGCGCGCATGACACCGCACGTGTTCACCGGACACCCCCACACCCAGATCCGCAACGGCCGCTTCGTCGGCATCCCCCTGCGCCAGCAGATCACCACCCTCGACCGGCTCGCCATGGGCGACAAGGCGCGCACCTACTTCGGCCTGCGCCCCGACCTCCCCACCCTGCTGATCTTCGGCGGCTCCCAGGGCGCGCAGCGCCTCAACGAGACCGCGTTCGCCTCCCGTGACGCCTTCCGCGACCGGGGCGTGCAGGTCCTGCACGTCGTCGGCCCCAAGAACGCGGAGGAGCCCCAGGACCTCACCCAGGCGGGCGTGCCCTACGTGGCCGTCCCCTACGTGGACCGCATGGACATGGCCTACGCCGCCGCCGACGTCGCCATGTGCCGCTCCGGTGCGATGACCTGCGCCGAGCTGACCGCCGTCGGCCTGCCCGGCGCCTTCGTCCCGCTGGCCATCGGCAACGGCGAGCAGGCCCTCAACGCCGAGCCGATCGTCCAGGCGGGCGGGGGCCTGATGATCAACAACGCGGACATCTCCGTGGAGTGGATCGTCGACCAGCTCATCCCGCTGCTCACCGACACCGACCGGGTCGTGGCCATGTCCGAGGCCGCCGCCCGGATGGGCCGCCGCGACGCTGACATGGCACTCGCCCGCGAGGTCATGGCCGTCGCCCGCGGCGACCGCCCCACCCCCGAGATCCCCCTGTCCGACGACGACGGCGAGGACGCGTTCTACGACGACGGGAAGGACGCCCGATGAGCCTGGTCCGCCCGACCGAGCCGGTTCCCGTCGACAAGCTCGGCCGCACCCACTTCATCGGCCTGGGCGGGGCCGGCATGTCCGGCATCGCCCGGGTCCTGCTCCAGTCCGGGGTGGAGGTGTCCGGCAGCGACGCCCGTGACAGCGACACCCTGCGCGAGCTGGAGCAGATGGGCGCCGACGTCCACGTCGGCCACGCCGCGGGCAACCTCGGCACCGCCGAGACCCTCGTGGTCTCCTCCGCGATCCGCGAGGACAACCCCGAACTCGTCGAGGCCCGCCGCCGCGGCCTGCGCGTCCTGCCCCGGGCGGCGGCCCTGGGGGCGCTCCTGCTGGGCCGCGAGGGCATCGCGGTCTCCGGCACCCACGGCAAGACCACCACGACCTCCATGGTCACCGTGGTGCTCCAGCACCTGGGGGTCGACCCCGGCTACGTGATCGGCGGAAAGCTGGTCACCACCGGCCTGGGCGCCGACGCCGGCCTGGGCGAGGTCATCGCCGTGGAGGCCGACGAGAGCGACGGCTCCTTCCTCATGCTCTCCCCGAAGGTCGCCGTGGTCACCAACGTGGAGGCCGACCACCTCGACAACTACAGCGGCATCGAGGAGATCCACGCCAACTTCGCGGCGTTCGTCGACCGTGTCGGACGCACCCTGATCGTCGGGATCGACGACCCGGGCGCCCGGCAGGTCGCGGAGCTGGCCCGCGAGCGCGGCAAGAAGGTCCTGACCTACGGCGAGGCCGAGGACGCCGACTACCGGGTCACCCGGGTGCGCGCCCGCGGTTTCACCACCGAGTTCACGATCCGCACCGCCGGGGGCGAGCCCATCGACGGCACGCTCGCCGTCCCCGGCCGGCACAACGTGCTCAACGCCGCCGCGGCCGTCGCCGTGGCGGACGAGCTCGGCCACGACCTGGAGGTCGCGGTGGAGGGCATCGCGGACTTCGCGGGGGCCGCGCGCCGCTTCGAGATCAAGGGCGAGGCCGGTGGCGTCGCCGTCTACGACAGCTACGCCCACCACCCGACCGAGATCGAGGCCGACCTGAGGGCCACGCGCGCCGCGCTGGACTCGTTCGCCGAGGACGCGGGCGAGGCGGGGGGACCGGTGCCCGGGGGCAGGGTCGTCGCCCTGTTCCAGCCGCACCTGTACAGCCGTACCCGCATCTTCGCCGAGGAGTTCGCGACCGCGCTGGGCCTCGCGGACGAGGTCGTGGTGATGGAGGTCTACGCGGCCAGGGAGGACCCCGAGCCCGGGGTCACCGGCGAGCTGATCACCTCCCGCGTCCCCCACGACCGGGTGCGGTACGTGCCGGGTCGCGAGGAGGTCGTGCGGACGGTGGCCGGGCTGGCCCGGCCTGGCGACATCGTCCTCACCATGGGCGCGGGGGACGTGACCGAGCTGGGGCCGCTGATCGTGGACGCGATCGCCGAGGCAGCCGACGAAGCGCCCGGAAGCCGGTAGGCGCAGGAGAGAAGAAGAGGACACGGGTGAGCGCGGACGAGGGCGGGGCGGCGGACGGGGCCGCACCACGGGGAGGATCCGATCCGTGGAAGGTCGCCTTCGTGGCGCTGCTCGTGGTGGCGCTGGTCTGCGTGGTCACCTGGGTGCTGCTCGGCTCCCGCCTGCTGGTGGTCCGCGACGTCGCGGTCACCGGGCTGGACCGGATGTCGCCGCAGGAGGTGGTGTCCGCGGTGGACGTGGCCACCGGAACCCCCCTGGTCAGGGTCGACCTCGACCGGAGCCGCGCCCGCGCCGAGTCCCTCCCGCTCGTGGAGGAGGCCACGGTGCGACGCGGCTGGCCCGCGACCCTGGAGGTCGAGGTGGTGGAGCGCCAGCCCGTGCTGGCAGTCCCCGTGGGGGAGGAGTACCGGCTCGTGGACGGTGACGGCGTGCGCATCGAGGACTCGAAGACCCGTCCCGGCACCCACCCCGTGGTCAGGGTCACGGGGGAGGTCGAGGGCAACGAGGCGGTCCGCGCCGCCGCCGACATCGTGGAGGCGGCGCCCGACTCGCTGATCGCCCAGATCCAGCTCATCGACGCCACCGACCCCGGGGCGATCACCATCGCACTCGGCAACGGCTCCACGGTGGAGTGGGGGACGCCCGAGGGGACCGCGGACAAGAGCGACGTCCTGCGCGTGCTGCTGCGCGAGCACCCGCCCGAGGAGGGGCGCGTCTACGACGTCGGAACCCCCGATCTCGCCATCGTACGGTGAAGAAGTACCCAGCTCCAGGCAAAGGAAGAGGCGTGGCACGGAAAGTCGAACCGCCGTCCGGCGGGCCGCGCAGCGCGCCCGTGAGGGGGTTCCGGACGGACTCCCGGGCATCCGGCGGGGACATTCCAGACGCGACGCGCCGAGTGCGCACATCGCTTCCTTGCGTTATACGCCGTTAGGCTGACCTCGTCATCGGTTGCCCGTGGTCGGCGGTCCGCTTACTGTCGGGAAGCACAGCCAACGTCAACAAAGCAGCAAAACACGCTTTTCGGGGTACGCAGGAACCGTTTTGCTCCGCTCCTACAGCGGATCGCGCCAGCCCTCCCCGGGCAGGATCGCAACGGCTCCGGTGACCCCGGGTCCCCGGACAAACGCGTCGAGAACGCCGTCGCAGGGACCCGAAACGCACACTGTAGAACCGGATGCCGGTCCGGAGGCGTACCCGGTGGCGAGAGCCACCGGAGCGTTCACGGAACGGCGTATGCGAGCGGAAAGGCCCCTCGTCGTGGCAGCACCGCAGAACTACCTCGCGGTCATCAAAGTCGTCGGCATCGGCGGCGGCGGTGTCAACGCCGTCAACCGAATGATCGAAGAGGGGCTCAAAGGCGTCGAGTTCATCGCCATCAATACCGACGCCCAGGCGCTGCTGATGAGTGACGCCGACGTCAAGCTCGACGTCGGCCGAGAGCTCACACGCGGCCTGGGAGCCGGAGCCAACCCCGATGTCGGCCGCCAGGCGGCCGAGGACCACCGGGAGGAGATCGAGGAGGTCCTCAAGGGGGCCGACATGGTCTTCGTCACCGCTGGTGAGGGCGGCGGCACCGGCACCGGGGGCGCTCCCGTCGTCGCCAACATCGCCCGCTCCCTGGGAGCCCTCACCATCGGCGTGGTCACCCGCCCCTTCGGCTTCGAGGGCAAGCGGCGCGCGACCCAGGCCGAGTCGGGGATAGCGATGCTCCGCGAGGAGGTCGACACGCTCATCGTGATCCCCAACGACCGGCTGCTGTCCATCTCCGACCGCCAGGTCAGCGTGCTGGACGCCTTCAAGGCGGCGGACCAGGTGCTGCTCTCCGGTGTGCAGGGCATCACCGACCTGATCACCACGCCGGGCCTGATCAACCTGGACTTCGCCGACGTCAAGTCGGTCATGTCCGGGGCGGGGTCGGCGCTGATGGGCATCGGTTCCGCACGCGGGGACGACCGGGCCGTCGCGGCCGCGGAGATGGCCATCTCCTCGCCGCTGCTCGAAGCGAGCATCGACGGCGCCCACGGGGTGCTGCTGTCCATCCAGGGCGGCTCCGACCTGGGCCTGTTCGAGATCAACGAGGCGGCGCAGCTCGTCGCGAACTCGGCGGCCCCCGAGGCCAACATCATCTTCGGCGCCGTCATCGACGACGCCCTGGGCGACGAGGTGAGGGTCACCGTCATCGCGGCGGGGTTCGACGAACCCGAGGTCACCGGACCCGTGGTCCGGGAGCGGCAGCCGGTGGACCCTCCTGAGGCCGTCGCCCACACCGCGGGCTCCGCGTCGCGCAGGGAGCAGCAGCCCACCAGGGTGACGCCCCCCGCCGGTGACGCGGGCGGGACGGCGGCCACCTCCATGCCGTGGATCACGCCCTCCCGCCCGGAGCGGACCGAGCCGGAGGCGGCGTCCGCGCAGATGCCGCCGGTCCGGTTCCCGTCCGAACCGGAGCCCGTCCGCCAGGAGCAGGCCCCGGTCGAGCAGCCGCGCACGGAGACCCCGGCCCACGGCTCGGAGTCCCACGCCTCCTACGAGGCGCCCGCCCCGGCGGGGTCCTCCGAGGAGGGGCGGCCCGCGGGGGAGCGGGAGGAGCCCTCGCAGCACGGCGAGGTCCAGTCCGGTCCCGTCCACGCCGTCTCCGACTCCACCGCCGAACGGCGGGGGGACGTGCCCACGCCCCGCCGCCGGGTCATCTTCGACGACCCCGACGACCTGGACGTGCCCGAGTTCCTGAAGTAGCGCACCACCGTCCCGGTACCATCGACGTGTCAGCGGCCCCGACCCATGCGGCGGGGCCGTCGCCGCCCCCGGGGAAGCGCGCGCCGGCCGCGCCGGCGCCGTCCCGGCGGGCCGAGGGAAGGACCGCGGTCACACGGATGGGCAACGTCATCGATCTGGGGCACGGCGTGCGTGCCGCCGTCACCGAACGGCACGGCGGGGTCAGCGCCCCGCCGTACGACTCGCTCAACCTGGGGCTGGGCTCGGGCGACGTGCGGGAGGCCGTCCTCGCCAACAGGCGGACCGCCGCCGCCGGCCTGGGGTTCGACATCGACCGGGTCGTGTGGATGAACCAGGTGCACAGCGCCGACGTGCTCGTCGCGGACGCGCCGGGTGGGGCGGGTACCTGCGACGGGGTCGTCACGACCCGCCCCGACCTGGTCCTGGCCTCGATGGCCGCCGACTGCCTGCCGGTCCTGGCCGCCGACGGCGAGGCGGGTGTCCTGGGGGCCGCGCACTCGGGCCGCCTCGGGACGGCGAACGGCGTGGCGGCCAACCTCGTCGGGTCGATGGTCGGCCAGGGGGCCCGTGCCGACCGCATCACCGTCTTCCTCGGTCCGGCCATCTGCGGCAAGTGCTACGAGGTGCCCCCGGAGGTGCAGGCCGAGACGGCCCGGGACACCCCCGAGGCCGCCTCCACCACCCGGAAGGGCACCACGGGGGTGGACATGCTCGCGGCCGTCACCGCCCAGCTGCGGCGGGCCGGTGTGACCGACGTCCGGGCCGACGGCCGCTGCACCCTGGAGAGCCCTGAGCTGTTCTCCCACCGGGGCGGCGCGCCGACCGGAAGATTCGCCTCGTTCATCTGGCGTTCCTGACTGTCGTACCGGGCCGCCAGGATGGATTTCGGAACCCGCCGGAACCGCCAGGGACCTCCCCTCCTGCGGTGACGCGTCCGAAACGCGGGCCCCACGACCCCGGAGACCGCATCGGACCCCGGGGACCCACCCGACGGGGAAAGAGAAGGAGCACCGTGCCACACGTCGACCCAGCTCGCGTCGAGCAGGTCCGCGCCAACCTCGCGGCCGTGCGGGCCAGGATCGAGCAGGCCTGCGCGCGCGCCGGCCGCGCGCCCGAGGAGGTGTCGCTGGTCGCGGTCACCAAGACCTATCCGGCCGACGATGTGCGGATTCTCGCCTCCCTGGGTGTCCGCGACGTCGGCGAGAACCGGGACCAGGAGGCCGCGCCGAAGGCGGCGGAGACCGCTGACCTCGGCTTGACCTGGCATTTCGTCGGGCAGTTGCAGACCAACAAGGCACGCTCCGTGGCCTCCTACGCCGACGTCGTGCACTCGGTGGACCGCACCAGGCTGGCCCGTGCGCTGGGGGAGCGGGCGGCGGCGGCCGGACGCGGTCTGACCTGCCTCGTCCAGGTGAACCTCGACGACGACTCGCGGGCCGGCGTCATCGGGCCGCGCGGCGGGGTCGACCCCGAGGACGCGCTCGCGCTCGCCGCCGACATCGAGGCGCACGAGTCGCTCACACTCGGGGGCGTGATGGCGGTGGCCCCCCGAGGGGGCGACCCGGCCGAGGCCTTCGCCCGCCTCCACGGGGTGGCGAGTCGTGTCCGTGATCGTTATCCTCTGGCGACGGTGATCTCGGCGGGAATGAGCGCGGACCTCGAATCGGCGATCGAGCGAGGAGCGACACACGTGCGACTCGGTACGGCGTTGCTCGGCAACCGCGGACCGATCGTGGGGTAATGTCCCCACATAGACCTTGGAACCCGTCTGTGGAGTTCGCCCGAAAGGGCGCCCCACCCCGTGGAACGCGGGGACGGCGGGCCAGTACGGAGGAGTCGGCTGCGGTGAAGGCCGCGGGGACGACGGAGGACATGAGATGGCCGGCGCGATGCGCAAGATGGCGGTCTACCTCGGCCTCGTGGAGGACGACCGTTACGATCACCGCTATGCGGACGAATATGATGAGTTCGACGATTTCGACGAGGCCGTGGAGGAGCAGCGCGATCGCGCTGCGGATTCTCCGCGTGGCGAGGAAACACGAGGCACCGCAGTGACGGACACCGGCGACTACCTGAGTACAGGTGAACGACGCGGTGGAACGACCACGACTGCCTCAACCGCCGACCTCGCTCGGATCACAACGCTCCATCCGCGCACCTACAACGAGGCGCGTACGATCGGAGAGCACTTCCGGGAGGGCACACCGGTGATCATGAACCTGACCGAGATGGTCGACAGCGACGCCAAGCGTCTCGTCGACTTCGCGGCTGGTCTGATCTTCGGTCTGCATGGCAGTATCGAACGCGTGACCAACAAGGTGTTCCTGCTGTCACCGGCCAACGTCGAGGTCACCGCCGAAGACAAGGCCCGGATCGCCGAGCGAGGGTTCTTCAATCAGAGCTAGACCATCACACTTGTCCAGAGATTGGGTCGGGGAACGACCGTGAGTATCGTCGTTGCAGTGCTGCTCTTCGCGCTACAGCTGTTCGTTTTCGTGCTGATCGCGAGGGTGGTCCTGGAGATGGTGCAGTCCTTCGCCAGGACGTGGCGGCCCACCGGGTTCGTCCTCGTCCTCGCGGAGATCGTGTACACCGTCACCGACCCGCCACTGAGGTTCCTGCGACGGTTCATCAAGCCGGTGAGACTGGGGAGCGTCGCACTCGACCTGAGTGTCCTCGTCCTCTTCATCATCGTGTGGATCTTGATGGCTCTCATCGGGAGCCTCGCCTAGCAGGGAAGGGGCGCGGGGGCAAGTATCAGGTCCCCGGTTCCGTTATGTGGTCTTGGTCATGATCTGGATTGCCGTAAGGTCACGATCAGGTAGCGTCCCTACGGACAGACTCCAAGCGCGCCAAGGAGACGAACATGCCGCTGACACCCGCCGATGTGCGGAACAAGCAGTTCAGTACGACCCGGCTCCGGCCAGGGTACGACGAAGAAGAGGTCGACGCCTTTCTCGACGAGGTCGAGTCCGAGCTCGACCGCCTGATCCAGGAGAACGAGGAACTGCGCGGCAAGCTGGCCGAATGCCTGCGGGGCAAGGTGCCCAACGCCGGCATGCAGGACTTCCAGCAGCCCCAGGACCAGGCGCCGGAGCCCCAGCAGCACGAGCAGATGCGCCCGGAGCCCGTCCAGCAGCCGCAGGCCGTCGAGCCGCAGCCCCCGGTCCAGCAGCAGATGCCGATGACCGGCGCGAACATGGGGATGGGCGGTGAGGAGAACATGGACACGGCCGCCCGCGTCCTCGCCCTCGCCCAGCAGACCGCCGACCAGGCGATCTCCGACGCCCGCCGTGAGGCGGACGAGACCCTCGGCCGCGCCCGCCACGAGTCCGAGGACATCCTCGGCAAGGCCCGCCGCCAGGCGGACCAGATCATCGGTGAGGCCCGGGCACGGTCGGAGAACCTCGACCGCGACGCCCAGGAGCGCCACCGCCAGGTCATGGGCAGCCTGGTGCAGCAGCGTGAGGAGCTGGAGCACAAGGTCAACGTGCTCAAGGACTTCGAGCGCGAGTACCGGAGCCGTCTGAAGGACTACTTCGAGCGCCAGCTGCGCGAGCTGAACGAGGAGGGCAAGCCCGTCGAGCCGAACCCGAACACCACGGGCGGCTTCCAGACGATGGCTCCGCAGGCCGGTGGCGCCCCCGCTCTCCAGCACGGCCCCGGCGGCAACCCGTTCGGTCAGCCCGAGCCCGCCCAGCACGGTGGATTCCACCCGGGTGAGGCTCCGCACGAGCGTCGCTAGACCAGCGGCATTCGGCTCCGAACAACTGAAGACTCCGGATACAACACGTGTAAAGGCCCTGGTCGACCCGTGATCCTTAGCATCCTCGCAACCGTGGCGGTGCTGGCGGCCATCGCCGTCATCGCGGCTGCCCTGGCCCTCGCCGAGACTGTCCTGGTGTACATCGCACTCGGACTGGCCGGCGCCAGCGTCCTCCTCCTCCTGGGGGGCATGGTCCAGGGACGCATCGCCGAGAGCAGGACGGGTCGCCCCGGAACGGACGGTTTGGGGAAGTCGTCCGTCCCGACCGGCGCCGCCACTCCGGCGGCGACGGCAGCGGGCCCCCACGTCGTGCCGGAGTACTCCGGGCGCGTTCCCGTACCGGCCCAAGGGCCGGTACGGGAAGCCCCCGCGCAGGACACGCCCGTCTGGGCTGCCGCGGACGACGCCGGGCACGGGGAACCGGAGTACGACGTCCCCCGCTGGCAGACCCCCACCGCGCACGAGTGGCCGGAACCGGACACGGCGCCCGCCGGGAGCACCGTCCGCGCGGGATCCCCGGCCGAGGCCGGCCCCGCGGCTCCCGCCTCCGAGGCGCGGACGGACGGGGAACCGGCCGACACGGCGGTCACCGCCGACATCCCCGAGGCCCGTGAACGGGCCGGTGAGGACGGAGAGGCACCCTCCCGCCTCCACACGGGGGACGACGGGCCCGAACTGGACCCCGCCCCCTTCACCTACAGCATTCCCGGCCAGGGCTCCTCGCACGAGGACGGGGCCGCCCCGGTCGACGCGACCGCGGACCCCGACGACGGGATCGCGGGCGCCGGGGCCCCCGAGGCGGACGCCTTCTCCTACCGGATCCCCGGCGAGGCGGACCGGACCGAGCGGGCGGAGGACGACCCGGAGACCGGCGACCCGGACACGGCGCAGGCCCCGGCGCCCGACGCCTCCGCGGACGGCGACGGGGAAGCCCGCCCGGACGCCGACGAGGCCCTGCGCGCCGAGCAGGCCGTGGAGCACGCGGAGGCCGACTCCGAGCGCGGCGAGGACGAGCCCGCGACCGGCGGGGACACCGGACCCGGGTCCACGGCCGACGGCGAGGGCCCCGCCTCCGAGCCCGACACGGACGACACCGCGGCGCAGGGGGAGCGCGAGCACGCCTCCTCCGAGGCGGAACCCGTACCCTCGGCGCACACCGACACCGACACCGACACCGACACCGACACCGACACGAGCGTGTCGGCGGAGGCCCGCGCCCCGGAGGCGCAGGACACGGACGCCGACCCCGTGCCGGAGGACGGCGGGCGCGTCGAGGACGCTCCCGCCGCCGGTACGGGCGGCGCAGCCGAGGCCGCGGACACCGGGGACCCCGCCCCTGAGGCGGAGTCCGCAGACGACGCGGACGGGGCCTTCACCTACCGCCTGCCCGGCCGGGGCGATGCCGCGGAAGAGGGGGCCGACGAGGCGGAGGGCGACCGGGAGACCGCGGACACCGGGCGGACGTCGGCGTTCAGCTACCGGCTGCCACAGCCCGAGGACGGCGGGGCGGTCGCGGAGCGGTCCGACCGGGACGGCGACGATGACGCGGAGGGCGTCCCCGCGGCCGACGGCACCGCCGACCCCGACACCACCCCCGCGCCCACCCGTCCGGAGCCGGAGGGCGATGCGGCCGACGGCCCGGGGGACGGGGCCGGGGACGCGGAGCCGGACGGGAGCGAGCGGCCCGCCAAGGCCGAGGACGAGGACGCCGAGGACGACCACGCCGTCGCCTACGCGGCCGTTCTCGACGGGGACACCGACCTCGACGGCGGCAAGGACTCGGACAAGGACCCCGACAAGGTCCACTGACCCCGACGCACGCGAACGGGCGCCGCCCCCCAGGGGGGACGGCGCCCGTTCGCGTCGGGGCCCGGTCCGGCGGCCCCGGGGCCGCC
>NZ_JBEXSY010000011.1:0-151916 GCF_040613895.1 Nocardiopsis sp. NPDC006198
GGGGGCGGTGCGCCGGCCCCGCGCGCCCGGGGGGGGGGCCCGGGGGCCCCGCGGGGGGGGGGGGCGCCCCCCCGGCCCCCCCCCCCCGCCCCCGGCGGGCGCCCGCCGGGGGGACGGCCGCGCCGCCGCCTCACACGGGGCGCTCCCTGCCGAAGAGGTGGGCGAGCGCCCCCTCCAGTCGCGGGTACCGGAAATGGTGCCCCGCCGCCTCCAGGCGGGCCGGGGCCACCCTCTGGTCCGCCAGCGCCACCTCGTCCGCGCCCTCCCGTCCCAGCAGGAGAGCCGGCCCCCAGCCCGGCACCGGCAGCGCCGCGGGACGGCGCAGGGTGCCGGCGAGCACGTCGGCGTGCTCGGCGCCGCGCACCGGGTTCGGCGCCACCCCGTTGACGGGGCCCGTCAGCGCCCCGTCCAGGACGGCGCGTACGTAGACGTCCGCGAGGTCGTCCACGCCGATCCACGACATCCACTGCCGGCCGTCGCCGATCCGGCCGCCCAGCCCCGCCGCGAACAGCGGGTACTGCAGCCCCAGCACTCCTCCGGCGGGGCTCTGCACGATGCCCGTACGCACCTGCACGCACCGGGCGCCGCCCCCGGCCGCGGGTTCGGCGGCCTCCTCCCAGTCCGCGACCAGGTCGGCCAGGAACCCCGTCCCGCGCGGACTGTCCTCCGTGAGGACCTCGTCCCCCCGGTCCGGCCCGTAGTAGCCGATGGCCGAGGCGGTCACGAACACGCGCGTCCCGCTGCGGGCCACCAGGCGGGCGAGGGCGCGCGTGGGGCCGACACGGCTGTCCCGCAGGGCGTCCTTGTGCTGCTCCGTGAACCGCCCGAACAGCGGCTCCCCCGCCAGGTGCACCAGGGCGTCGACGCCTTCGAGCAGGTCGGCGGCCGGTTCCCGGGGGTCCCAGCGCCGTTCGCCCGCGTGGGCGGGGTCCCCGCGCACCAGCCGGACCACCCGGTGCCCGCCCGTGGTGAGCAGCGAGCACAGGGAGCGCCCCACCAGCCCGCCCGATCCGGTGACCGCCACGGTCACCGGACGGTCGTGCCAGGCCCGTGCCCGGGCCCCGGCCGCCAGGTCGTCGGCGAGCTGGGCGTGGCGGTAGGAGAACATGGGCCGCAGCAGCGCCTCGGGGACGGAGGTGGCGACCCGGTCGACGACGCGGGTGCTCTCCCCGGTCTCCGCGACGAAGTCGTGGGCGTGCGTCCAGGACAGCAGCGCCGCCAGCGGCTGGGACACCAGCCGGTCCGCGAACCTGCGGGGCGGGTCGTAGCGCTCCGGAAGGTGGCGGGCCTCCCAGCGCAGGCCACCGGGGAACGAGAGCACGGCCACGCCGTCGGCGAGGGAGTCCGCCTCGGCGGTCAGGCGCACCGGCTGCCAGGGCGGGGCCAGCCGGGCGAACGCGCCCGGCCGCGCGTGCCAGTCGAAGACCTCGTCGCGCGGTGCGGGCACCACGCTCGAATACCGGAAGACCATGGTCATCCCTCCGTGTCGCGTGTGGCCACGGTAACGCGGAGGCGACCGGCTGCCGCGCGCCGCACGCCGCACGCGCGCCGCCGGGCCCCTCCCGGGCCGAGCCGCAGGGGCGCCCCGGCTCCGCCGGGCCCGTCGCGGGTCGCTCCCGCGGTCGGCACCGCCCGCCACCACCCCGAACCGACCGGACGGTATGTCAACAGGGCCCCGGTGCGCCTGCGGTCCGGGGCCCGCTCGTACCCTGGGGCGATGCCAGCGATCTATCTCATCCGCCACGGGAAGGCCTCTCCGGAGGCCGAGGACTACGACGAGCTGAGCCCCACCGGCCACGAGCAGGCCCGGCTGCTCGGCGCCGAGCTCAAGCGGCGCGACCTCCGGATCGGCGCGGTCGCCACGGGGGCGCTGCGCCGCCAGCGCCAGACGGCGGCGGCCGCCCTCGCCGAGGCGGGCATCGACACCGCACCGGCCGCCGACCCCCGCTGGGACGAGTACGACCACCTCGGCCTGCTCGGCTCCCACCTCACGGGGACGGGCACGCTCCAGGAGCGCCTGGACGCGGCCCTGACCTCGTGGATGGGCGCCGGGGGAAGCGGGCCCGGCACCTGGGAGGGGTTCCGCGAGGGGGTGAACGCGGCCCTGTCCGACCTGGTCGCGGGGCTGGGGCGCGGGGAGACCGCGCTGGTGTTCACCTCGGCCGGGGTCGTCGCCGCTGTGTGCTCGACCCTGCTGGGCGCCTCTTCGGCCGGGTTCCTGGCGATGAACCGCGTGGTGGTCAACGGCTCGGTGAGCAAGCTGCTGCACGGGCGCGGCGGCACCCAGGTGCTGTCCTTCAACGACCACGCCCACCTGGAGCAGGGCGGCCCCGCTCTGATGACCTACCGCTGAGGTGCGCCCGTCCCGGCAGCGGGGCCGGTCGGCGCCGACCGCGGACGGGCGGGGGCTCGCGCGGGCCCGTGGGTCGGGGAGGAGCGCAGCACCGGACGGATGTCCCTGGCTTTCGCTCGTCGTTTCCGCGAGAGGCCCCTGAGCATCTGTATCACCCGGGGGGACGACAGCCGCTTCGGCTTTCCGGCGAGCCCGGTGCGCGTTCCGCTTGGCCTTCCTTGAAGCCCGCAACGCTGCACGCTGGGCGGGCTGCACGTAGATCTGGAAGAGCGCATCGTAGATGAGGTCGGCCACGTCGGCGACCTCCTCGGCGGAGAACTCCAGGCCGTCGAAGCCGTCACGCTCTTCGAAAACGACCACCGACCGCTTGCGGACCGGGCAGGTCCAGACCTGGTAGTACATGCCCACGGGAAGGTTCTGTGGATCGTGGTAACCGAACTCGGGCCGGACCCGTGTGCGCACAGGGGCGTTCGTCTCGTGCAAGAACTGCACGTAGCGGTCACACGTGGGATTGGGGCACAGCCCGGAAGGCTCGTCCTTGTGGGGAGAGGACATCGGAGAGCGGCAGTGTCACCATGCACCCGTCATATCGCAGACCCCCGACATTCGCATGGGCTCCTCGAGTGGCGGAAGAGGCCGAGGGTCCCACCCTGCTTTCATGAGGTTGAGGAAAACAAGGATGTCGACTCCTCACCTTCGCATTCAAACAGGGGGCGCGCCTTTTTCTCAACCTCATCCCCGACAAGTGAGCCTTATTGGCGGTGAGTCACCCTGGTTGACGGATCCGGGCACGAGAGAGCCCCCGCGCAACGCGACGTTGCGCAGGGGCTGTCGTGATCGGGCCGTGGCCTCGGCTGTCTCAGTCCTCGTTCTTGTCCGGGGCCGGCGCGGGATGCTCAGGGGCCGGGACGGGCTCGCCGTTGTCCCGGGTGCCGTCGGGGCGCCGACCGCCGACCCCAGACCCGCCCTTGGCGGTGGGGGTGAAGACCAGGGGTGGGGCGGGGGGTGCGAACATCGGGGCTCCTTCCGGGGCGCTGGGGTGCGCCCGCTCCCCGAGCATGCCCCGCCCCCATCGCCGAGGGCGGGCGTGTGGCCGACCCCGGCCGCGCAGTGTCCGGGAGCAGCCACCCTCGACCGGGCTACCTTGCGGCTCCTCGTAGCTTCGGGAGAAGCGGCCCTACTTGGTTCGCTCCCCACTCACGCACCGCACGCCGGGTAGAAGCCGTCCATGTCGAGCGGAGGTGGGAGGTCGTCCTCCGCCCATCCCGGCGCATACATTTCGTAGTGCTCGTTCCGGTAGGACAGCCCCTCTTCCTGGTCGCCCTCGTAGCCCCGCACCGCGTAGCTCCCGTCCCCTTCGTATCCGTATAACGCCAGGTCGGGGTGGTTGTTGCCGTCGTAGTCCACCGCGCGCAGACCCCTCATGTGCACCTCAAGGAGACTGTGGGTCTCCTGACCTCTGCCCCATCCCGAGATGGGGCCCATCCGAAGTTCGGTCACTGGGGAGCGGCCCGGACTGTCGCCTGTGGTCTCCTCGGAGGCCGCGATCGCCAGGTCGAGCCACCCGTCGCCGTCGAAGTCGGCCACCGCCGCGTAGAAATCGTCCTGGTACCGGTGCATGAAGCCGACCAGGTCGCGGGGGCGCGAGGTTCCCCGAACCCGGATTCCTCCCCGAAGGCGATACGCAGCTCCTCGCCGATGCCCTCGGTACCGGTGACGGCGTCGGGGTACTCGTCGTTGTTCACGTGGGCGATGAGGCGGCCTGCCGGGTCGAGGCAGGGTTCGTCCGCCGGTGCTCCGGGGGCGCAACCGCTGAGCACGAGGCCCAGGCCGACCGCCACCCCCAATCCCCGGTACCGTCTGGCTGCTTCCATGGCCACCACGCTCCCTCCCCGGCGGAGCGTCGCGCCACGCCGGGGTCGATCGGCCGATCAGCGTAGCGGCTCTGGGGGCTGTATTCACTGTCTGGTGGGCGATCCGGGGCGCACGGGGACTCCGTCGAGGACGCCCCCGTGGGCTGGCGTCCCCGACACGGGCGTTGAGGAGCAACCGAACGAAGCCCTTGCTCCGGCCACGGTGTCCGGGGTGGGGGCTTGGCCGTCTCAGTTCTCGTCCTTGTCCGGGGACGGCGTGGGGCACTCGGGCTCGCCGGTCTTGCACGGCTCGCTCGGCACCCGACTCCCTGTGCCAGAGCCGCTGCCCTTGGCGGTGGGGGTGAAGACCGGGGGCGGCGCGGGGGGCGAACATCGGGCCTCCTTCCGGGGCGCACGATGTGTCCGCCCCCCGAGCATGCCCCGCCCCCGGCGCCGGGGCCCGGCGTGTGGCTGACCCCGGCCGCGCCGTGTCCGGCAACGGCTGCTCGGCAAGAACTACTCGCCGGTCACATGTGCTGTTGCCGGGCGTTCGGGAGCAGCGGACCAACGAATCAGCTCAGGACGATGCGGTCGACCTTGTTGTTCCAGGTGCCGCCGTAGACGTAGCTCTGCCGACCGAGGTCTCTGTGCACACCTCCGGCGGGGAAGTACAGGTTCGGATCGGGCATCCCGGAGCGGATGTCGACCAGTCGGCCGCCGGCCTCACGCCGGTTGTAGTAGCTGGTTCCCCGGTCGCGCCAGTAGGAGTAGAGGTCCTTGGTCCCGGAAGTCCGGTACTGCACACGGCTGCCGTTGAACTCGGTCCACTCCCACAGGCAGAAATAGCCGGACGGGCAGTCGTACATGGCGAGTGTGCCCGCTTCGGCAGGGGCGAGCCCTTCAGCGGACCGGTAGTCGGCGTCAGTGGCATAGCAGCGCAGCCGCGTGTCGGTGCCCTCAACGCAGACCGCAGCGTCGACGGAGTCGAGCAGGCGCTCGATGTCGGCGCTCGACGTCGCCGGGGCGGGTGTGGTGTCCTCCGCTGCCGCAGGAGCAGAGGTCAAGGACAGGGCCGTGGCGACGGATGCCACCAGGGCGAAGGCGCGGGGGATCATACGGCGCATCATGTGTTGTGTCTCCAGGCTGGAGGATGGGGGCGTTTTCGAGCTTGGCAGCCCTGCATCGGGATGTCGTGAGCCCGGAGTGACCACTTCCTTGACCATCAGTCCACTCAAAGCGGCCGAATTGGTCCGCCTGCCCTGACCTGCGGAAGCGTTGGGCCATTGCCGCTTCCCGGCGTACTTGGTCCGCCCCCCTGTAGGAATCCTCCTCGGCCCCGCCCCCAAGAAAGTCTCCGTACTTGCGTATTGCTGGGCGGGCATCCGCGTTGGCAGGGCGGAGGTGGTTGACATGACTGTTCGGATGGCAGTGATCCTGATCGGCGCCGCCGGGTGCGCTGCCCTGGCCGGTGCCCTGCGGCTGGTGGACCGGGCGTCCTGGCCAGAGGCGGCCGGAGCGGCCCTGGGTGCCGCTGTGGGGCTGCTCGCCACGGTGGTCAAGGGCGAGGACCCGCCCTCTCCGCGGTGAGCTCTTGCCTCTCGCCGCAGGTTCGTGAGCACGGAGCTCACTGGGGCCTTTTGGCACCGCAGGCCCAAGCAGTACGGTCCGCCCCTGGGATTCCACTCCTCGCACCTCGCGCACGTGTACCGCGGGAAGGGGTCCATGAGGCGGCGGATCCGGCTACCGTGACGGCCATGGCCACTCAGCACGAGCTCTCCCAGCGTCATCCGGACGTCGGCTTCACCAGCCTGCCACCCGGTGCCCACGGGGCCGGGGCGATCTGGAGGATCTCCCCGATCGGGACGACGGCGCCGACCATGTGGGCGTACACCGACGAGCAGGCGGAGAAGTACGCCCGGGTCGTGGCGCGCATCTCCGGCTGAGCCCCGGAACGCAGAAAAGGCCCCTTCGTCCGGCATGACTTGAGTTCTAGTGGTCGTTGCAACACCCCATCTCTGAAGGGGTGCGATGGACGACCTCGAGTTCAAGGCCCGTACGTAGCCGTGCGGCGTTCGCACCGGGGCGCGGGGCCCCGCGGTGAAGGCTGCGGAGGGGGCGGGGCTCCTGCAGACTGTCGGCCATGGCCGACATCACCCCTGAGCTCGTGCGCGCCCTGGTCGCCGAGCAGTTCCCCCGGTGGCGTGACCTCCCTGTACGCCCCGTAGTCTCCCAGGGCTGGGACAACCGGACGTTCCGGCTCGGCGACGAGCTGGTCGTGCGGCTGCCCAGCGGCGAGGGCTACGTCGCCGCCGTGGCGAAGGAGGACCGCTGCCTTCCCAGCCTGGCCGGACACCTTCCGCTCGCGGTACCCGTGCCGGTCGCCACCGGCCGGCCGGCGGCGGCCTACCCGTTCCCGTGGTCGGTGCGGCGCTGGCTGCCCGGCGTGACCGTCGAGGCCGCGACCGGCATCGACCGAACGCGGCTGGCGCGCGACCTCGGCGCTTTCCTGACCGCCCTGCGCCGGGCCCCGACCGGTCCGGGCCCGGTTTCCGGGGCCCACTCGCACCACCGCGGGTGCCACCCCGGCGTGTACGGCCATCAGGTCGAGCAGGCCCTGGAGCGGCTCGGCGGCGCCGTGGACGCCGCCTCCTGTCGGCGCATCTGGGCCGAGGCGGTGCGCTCAACCTGGTCGGGAGCTCCCACGTGGTGCCACGGCGACGTCGCCGTAGGGAACCTGCTCACCACCGACGGCACGCTGTCCGCGGTCATCGACTTCGGCTGCTGCTCCGTGGGCGACCCGGCGTGCGACCTCGTCATGGCCTGGACGTTCTTCACGGCCGAGGAGCGCCCGGTCTTCCGCGAGGCTGTCGGCCTTCCGTCCGACACCTGGCGAAGGGCCCGCGGCTGGGCGCTGTGGAAGGCGCTGGTGACCATGGCCGGGCTGTCGGGCCCCGACCAGCGAGGCGTGCAGCGGCGCATCCTGTCCCACGTCCTCGCCGACCCCGTAACGGGCTGACCCGCGCCGGCCCGGACTCGGCGGTGGGGGTGAGGGCGAAGGGCGAGGGGTGTGAACACGGGTGCTCCCTTCCGGGGCGCTCGGGCTGCGCCCGATCCCGGTGAGCATGCCCCACCGCCCGGGACCGGCCGCTCCGTGTCCGGGAGTGGACGCGGCACGGACAGCCACCTACCGCCAAATCCTGCGGCAATCCTCCAAGGAACCGCGATTGCATCGGATGCAAGCCGGACGCGCGCGAGCCTGCCGGTCCGGGACCCCTACTTCGGGAACGGACAAGGTGAGCCCGGGAGGGGCACCCCTGACCGCGTTGATAAGAGCGGTTAGACCACCCCTGGGTTTCGCTGGAGAACCCCGTGGCCCCTTTCCGGCGTACTTGGTTCGCCCCCTCCTCGACGCCTGAGCGGTCACCCCTGCCCGGCCAGTTCGAACCAGTGGTAGTTACGCAGGTCCTCATCGCTGAGGAACAAGTACATGCGCAGCTCGCCGGACTCACGGTCCAGGCCGAACTCCCATGAGTAGTCCCGGGGGATTCTCGGGGAATCGCCGGGCTGGTGGTAGGGCGAGACCGAGGGCTGCTCATCGAACTCGGTGACCTCGGCCATGTGCAGCAGGACCTGGGGGCCGATGTTCTCGGTCTCGTACACCTCCCAGGTCCCCGCACCGGTCACGAAGAAGTCATCACCCATGCCTATGTGGCTGTTGTGCAGCCAGGAGAACTGGACGGTCCCGTCCTGGTGAAAGGTGACCTCGCTGGTGTGCACCTCCTGCCAGGCACCCACCCAGGTGCCCACGACCTCCTCCGGCTCGACCTCGCGGACCTGGGCCACAGGTGTGTACCGCAGCACGAACGGGGAGGAGCAGCCCGTCCCCACAGTGATGGCCAATGCCGTTATCAGAGCCATCGCACGCGAGAACCGCTTCATGATTTTCCGTCCCTTGGTCCGACACGACACCGCCTTCATCCTCCACCGCCTCTGGCAGGCCGGGCAGCCGGGGCCAGACACGGCGCCGGCGGGCTCTTCGTTCCTTTCCGGCGTACTTGGTTCGTCCCCGTTCCTGACACGCTCCTTACCGACAGGCCATCACCGCCGAACACGACCCTCACCAGCGTCGCTGAGACAGCCTCAGGCTGGCCTATCGGTACCGCATCTCACCGACTCCACGAGGGGCTCAATCCACACGTGACCAGAAGCCGAACCCGTTAGCCGTGAACTGCCCATCGGTGGAAGCGATGGTCACTGTGACGCTCTGAGCCGAGCTCACGAAGTCGTTGGCGATGATGTCCCCTGAAGCGGATGCGCGCTCCCAGTAGGCGTTCTCGAACAGTTCGCCGTCACGGGCCGTGGTGGTGTAGGTCCCTGGTTCGATGTCCTCTCCCACGATGTGGGTTCCGGACCAGGCCCCGCGGTGGTAGGCGTCAACCTGTTCGGCCAGTGCTTCCTCCAGTTCAGGAGCGAACGTCTGCACGGCCAGGTCGATGAGTTCGGGGACGAGAGGGTCGTCGTCGGTGTCGAACATGCTCACCGCGCCGATCTCCAGCAAGCAGGTGAGGCGGAGCAGGCGGTGATCAACACCAGGGACAATGCCATGGGCGTGAGGAGACGCATGGGGGGATGCTCCGAATCCTTGGAGGCGGACAGCTCCAGATTAGGCGCCGCCCGATCCGCTTCTCTCGGACTGGTCTGCCTCGTCCAGCTCCAGGGGGTGTCGGCGCCCCGGCAAAGAAGCCCCCGCGCAACGGTGCGTCACGCGGGGGGTGTCGAGATCCGGCCGTGACATCCAGCGGGGTCTGGCGCTAAATCCTGTAGCAATCCTCCAAGGAACCGCTATTTCATCAGATGAAGTCAGCGACTACGTGACACATCCGGCGGAACACGCTATCCCCGGAACAGCGGTGCGCACCTCCGCACTGCGCCAACTCGTGCTCCAAGCCCCGGCTCCGGTCATCGCCCAGGCGCTGGGATTTCACGACAAGACCACCACCCAGGTCGTTGCCGAGGTCGGCGGGACCTGGAACCGCTACGCCCCCAGCGACCACTCACAGTGATCGCGGCGGCGGAAGCCCCGGAGAATACAGATCACTCGATCAACGACTCCTGCCAGTCTCGACCCCCTGCCCAGGCCCCGTTCAGCGGGCCGGGGCGGTGAGGCGCCGCAGGGCGGCGCGGGCGGGCGGGCCCCAGGCTGCCTTGCCGCCGGGGCGCCCGTGCTCGCCGGCGTCGCCGACGAGGATCCCGACGAGGGCGCGCAGCACCGCGCAACCGCGGGCACGGCGCAGGGTCGCGGCGTCCGCGCCCGGGCGGTAGGCGTCGTGGAAGCGGTCGGCGGCGCCGTCCGGCAGCAGGGTCCAGGCGGCGGCGAGGTCGTAGGCCGGATCGCCCGCGCACAGGTCCCCGAAGTCGACCACCCCGCAGAAGGCGCCGTTCTCGGTGAGGATGTTGGCCGGATGCAGGTCGGCGTGCAGCCACAGCGCCGGGCCTGTCCAGACGGGAGCGGCGACGGCGTCCTCCCAGACGGCGCGGACCGCGTCCGGGTCGGGGACCAGCCCCAGCCCGGTGGCCGTGTCGAGCTGCTCGGCGAACTGCTCGGCGGCCCCGGCCAGCGGCCCCCCGCGGTCGCGGCCGGCGGGCGCCCCCACGGGGGCCGGCCGGTGGAGGGCCGTGAGGAAGGCGGCCAGGCCGTCGGCCGCGGCCCCGGCGCGCGTGGCGGGAGCGCGGTCGGCGGGCGTGCCCGGCACCCAGGTGGTGACGATCCAGGGCCGCGGGAACCGCTGGGAGGGCTCGCCGAGGCGCTGGGGGACGGGGACCGGGAGGGGGAGGCGCGGGGCGAGGAAGGGCAGCCAGGCGTACTCCTTGTGCAGCAGCGCGTCGGCGGACTCCGTCGCCCACGGCAGCCGGACGGCGAGATCGTCGCCCAGCCGCCACAGCTGGTTGTCCCAGCCACGCGCACCGAGGCTCAGGGGCAGGTCGGCCAGGTCGGGGTGCTGTTCACGCAGCAGGCCGCGGACGAGCTCCCCCGTAATGTCGATCTCGGTGCGGGTCATGGGAGGCAACAGTAGACCCCGGCCGCACCGACCCCGAGCCCCCGGGCCGGGGCGCGGTCGGGGCGGTCCCGGGTGATCGGGCGGCCCCGGACCCGGCAGGTCCACCGCCTCCCCTGAGGCGGGGTGCGACGGCCGGGGCGTTGCGTGGGCGCTACCGCCGCACCCGGCGGTCGCGCCGTCGACCCGGGTGCCAGGGGGTTCTCCGGCAGTCGGTCAGCGCACGGTCAGGGCCACGACGGCGCAGACCAGGGCCACCGCGGAGGCGAGGGAGCGCAGGTGGTTCCAGCGCACCCACACCGGTTCGAAGGCGCCGCGCACCGCCGCCGGGTCGGCGATCCGCTCGGCGGGGCCGGCCTGGTCCAGGGCGTTGTTGCGAGGCACGTTGACCCCGAAGGTGATGCCCAGGGCCGCCACCAGGCAGGCGAGCGCCCCGCCGAACCAGACCGCGGAAGCGGTCTCGGCCGCACTGGTGTGGAGCACCACCGAGGCCAGCGCCCCCACCGGGGCGCCGATGAACACAGCCGCGAAGAGGGGGTTGAGGATGGCGACGTTGATGCCCTGCATCGACTCGATCATGGCGCGGTCGCCCGCCCGCCCCAGGCCGGGCATGACGGCGATCGAGAACCCGAAGAACAGCCCCGCGAACAGGCCCGTCAACACTGTGGCGGCCACCGGGACGACCGCGTACACCATGTCCGCCATTTCGTACCCCGGTTTTCCTGTTGTCGCGGTCCTCTGGGCGGATTGTATGCCCGGAACCGGTGGTCGCGCGCCCCTGCGGACGCGGGCGGCCGGGACCGTTGTCGCCCTGCGGGGCGCCCGGGCACGGTGTCCTGTGTTTCCGGCGCGTCAACACCTGAGTGCGCGCCCCGAACCCCTTCTCCGCCGCCTCCTGCCGCTATACCGTCGGTAGGTGTGCTTCCCCCCGCTCGTCGGCCGTGAGAAGGAACGACAACAGCTGCGCACCGCGGCGGTCCCCGGGTCCCTGGTCCTGCTGTCCGGGGCCGCCGGATCGGGTAAGACCCGCCTGGTCCGGGAGCTCCCCGGAGCCGTGGACGCCACGGTCCTGACCGGGTACTGCCCCTCCCGGGACGAACCCTTCCCCTTCGCCCCCGTCATCGAGGCCCTGCGCCGGGCGACGATCCCCGGCGGGCTCAGCCCGCTGTGCGGCGCCCTGCACCCCCTCATGCCCGAGCACGCCGAGCGGCTGCCTCCGCCGCCCCCGCCCACCTGTTCGCCGGCGGCCGAGCGCCACCGCACCTACCGGGCCCTCACCGAGCTCATGGACTCCCTGGGCCCGACGGTGCTCGTCCTGGAGGACGTGCACGGGATCGACCCGGCCACCCGGGACCTGCTGTACTACCTGGCGCCGCGCCTGCCCGCCCACCTGTGCCTGGTACTGACCTACAGACCCGAGGAACTGCCCCGGTCCTTCCCCGTCCACGCGCTGGCCGCCCGCACCCCGCCGGGCACCCCGCACCACGAACTCGCCCTGGCCCCGCTGAACCCCCGCGACCTGTTCGCACTGGCCTCCCGGCTCCTGGACGCCGGCCCCTGCGGTGCGACCGCGCCGCGCACGGCGTCCGCCGACCCGGCCGCCGAGACCGCCGCCCCACCCCCGGACGGGACCGGGGCCGGGGTTGGGGCAGGGGTCACCGCCGAGGACGCCGAACGCCTGCACGCCTGGACCGGAGGCCTGGCCCTGGCCGCCGTGGAGACCCTGCACCACCTGGCCTGCGCCCGCGCCGGCACCGGGCCCGGCGCAGGCCCCGCCGTCCCGGAGGAGCCGCCCGTACCCCCCACCCTGCGCGACTGGTTCCTCGAACGCCTGCACGCCCTGGACCGCGACACCCGCCACCTGGTGCGCGCCGCCTGCGTCCTGGAGGTCCCCGCCGCCGACGACGTCCTGGCCCGGGTCGCGGACCTGGGCCCCTCCCGCGCGGAGAAGGCGCTCTCCCGCGCCTGCCGGCTCGGCCTGCTGCGGCCCGCCGGCCCGGCGGCCCTGGAGGTCCGCACCCCTCTCCTGCGCCGGGTCTGCCACGACTCCCTACCCCTGGGCAAGCACCGCCACCTGCACCGGGCCGCCCTGAGCGCCCTGTCCCGGGGCCCCGCGCCTCCCCACGCCCGCCTGGCCCGCCACGCCCGTGAGGCCGGACTCGTGGAGGAGTGGACCGACCACGCCGAACGCGCCGCCGACCAGGCCCTGTCCCAGGGCGAGGACGCCGACGCCGTCACCCTGCTGCGCGACGCCCTGACCCGCCCCACCCTGCCCGCCGGGCGCCGCTGCGACCTCGCCCTCAAACTGGGCCGCGCCGCCCTGACCGGGATCTCCGCCCAGCACACCATCGCCCTGCTGCGCGACGTCCTGGCCACCCCCGGCCTGCCCGCGCCCTCCCGGGGCGAGCTGCGCATGGAGCTGGGCCTGCTCCTGCTCAACCAGGCGGCGCAGGGGCGCACCGCCCGCAGCGAACTCGTCCGGGCCGCCGCCGAACTCACCTCACGCCCCGACCTGGCGGCCCGCGCCATGTGCGCCCTGGCCGTGCCGCGCAGCACCCCCGACCCCGTCGACACCCACCGCAGGTGGATGGAGCAGGCGGTCTCGGCCGCCCACCGCAGCAAGGACCCGGCCGTGGCCCACAGCGTCTCGGTCAACCAGGCCACCCTGCTCGCCCAGGTCGGGGACCCGGCCGCCTGGACAGCGGCCCTGCCCGACCCCGGCTCCCCGCACGTGCGGCCCACGCCCGAGGCCCTCGTGCGGCGCCGCGAGTTCGCCCGCGCCTCGCTCAACCTGGCCGACGCCGCGGTCATGCTCGGCCACTACGAGCGCGCCGACCGCCACCTGTCGGACGCCGCCACCTGGTCGATCGCCTCGGAGGTGCCCTACATCCGCGAGAGCGCCCAGGCGCTCCGGCTGATCCTCGACTGGCAGCGCGGCCACTGGGCGGGCCTGGACGAGGAGGCCGAACGCCACCTGGGCCCCGCGCGCCTGGCCCACCTGCACGCGGTCGCCGCCGAGCTGACCCTGGTGCGCTCCGCACTGGCCCTGGCCCAGGGGGACCCGGCCGGCGCGCGGTCCCACCTGGCGCTCCTCGAACCCGCCCCCGGGGACGACCCCGCGGCGCCCGACCCCGACCACTCGGTTCCCGTGCGCGCGTTCGCCGCCGGGCTGCTGGCCCGCCTGGCGATCGCCAGGGGCGACGCCGGGGAGGCGTGGTCCCGGGTGGAGGGCCTGGTGTCTCTGGTGGCGAGCAAGGGCGTGTGGGTGTGGGCGGCCGACCTGGTCCCGGGCATGGAGGCGCTGGTCCCGGCCGGGCGCGGCGCGGAGGCCCAGGACCTGTGCGCCCGTTTCCGGGCGGGACTGCGCGGCACCGGCGCCCCGGCCGCCGCGGCGGCCCTGGGGCGGTTCGAGGCCGCCCTGGCCCGGCACCGCGGCCAGGGGGACCGGGCGCTGCACCTGTACGCCGAGACCGCGTCCGCCTACCGGGCCATGCCGCGCCCCTACGACGCCGCCCAGGTCCGCGAGGCCGCGGCCCACACGAGACTGGACCGCTCCGGGGACCGGTCCGAGGAGGAGGGCGTGGCGGGGCTGCGGGCCGCGCTGGAGGAGTACACGGCGCTGGGCGCGGCCTGGGACGCGGCGCGGGTGCGCCGTGCGCTGCGCGCGCACGGGGTGGTGGCCGCCCCGGCGGGCGGGCGCGGCCCGCGGGACCCCCGCCTGTCCCCGCGTGAGGGGGAGATCGCGGCCCTGGCCGGGCGGGGGAGCACCAACCGGGAGATCGCGGCCCTGCTGCACCTGTCCCCGCGCACGGTGGAGACCCATGTGGCCAACGCGCTGGCCAAGCTGGGGCTGCGTTCGCGCCGGGACCTGGCCTCGGTACCGGGCCGGGACCACGGGGACGGGGCCGCCGCCGGCTCCGGTTGACCCGGGCCCCGCCCTCCCGGGCACACCGGTCCCGGTGCGGGGAGGGGGCCTTCCGCCCCTGTGCCCGCACGGGGCCCGCGCCCGCGAAAAACCGCTTCCCCGTCCGGCCCCGATCCGAGACCATGCCCCGAAGGGCCGGGCGGACATCCGCTCCGGCGCCCCGACACACGGAACGAGGCGTCCGAGGACATGAGCGACCACGACAGGGCCGTCGCCGACAACCGCGCGAACTGGGACCAGAGGGCCGACGTCCACGCCCGGTCCGCGATGTACGACGTCGATGGGCTGATCGCCGACCCCTCCTACATCTCGGAGGTCGTGCGCAACGACCTCGCGGTCCTGGAGCCGCACCTGGACGGCGGGACGGTGGCGGGCAGGTCCCTGCTGCACCTGCAGTGCCACATCGGCACCGACACGGTGTGCTGGGTCCGGCTGGGCGCCGTGGACGTCCACGGCCTGGACCTGTCGGCGAACTCGCTGGCCCACGCCCGGCGCATCGCCGCCGCCGACGGCGCGGACGTCACCTGGGTGGAGAGTGACGCGCGCACGGCGTCGCAGGCCGTCGACCGGCGGTTCGAGGTGGTCGTCACCGGCACGGGCGCCGTCATGTGGCTTCCCGAGCTGGGCCCGTGGGCGCGGTCTGTCCACGACCTGCTGGAGCCGGGCGGGGTGTTCGTGGTCCGGGACGACCACCCGCTCCTGAACGCGCTGGACTACGAGCCGTGGCAGGTGACCGGCGACTACCTCGGCGGCGGGGGCGCCGACACCTACGACGAGGCCGAGACCTACACCGACGGGACGGCGGAGTCCATCACGAGCACCGTCAACCACCAGTGGCGCCACAGCCTGGCGGAGGTGACCGGAGCCCTGCTGGAGGCGGGACTGGTGGTCGAGGCGCTCGGGGAGCACCCGTTCATGGACTGGCCCGCCTTCCCCGGGCTCGTGGCGTGCCCGCAGGGGTGGCGGCTCCCGGAGGGGGCCCCGCGGATCCCGCTGAACTTCTCGGTGGTGGCCCGGCGCCCGGGGTGAGCGCGGACGGCCGCGGGGCCGCGCCCGGGGTTCAGCCGTGCCACTCGCAGAAGAGGACGGTGGCGTCGTCGCCGAACTGCCCGTGGTGGTACTCCAGGACCGCGTGGACCAGGCGCCGCAGCGTCTCGGGGACGGGCAGGCTGTCGGCCTGGTGGCGGATGACGAAGTCCACGAACCGCTCCACGCCGAACTCCCGGCCCTCGGAGTCGCGGGCCTCGATGATGCCGTCGGTGTACAGGAGCAGGCGGTCGCCGGGCTCGAGCTGCTCGTGGCAGACCGCGACGGGCACCCCCAGGTCCATGCCCAGGGGGTGGGAGGGGTCGCACTCCAGTGCGCGGACCTCCTCCCCCCGGATGAGCACGGGCGGCAGGTGGCCGCAGTTGACCCACCTCAGCTCGCCGGTGCTCAGGTTGAGCTCCGCCAGGATCGCGGTGGCGAACCGGGTCTGGACGAACTCCTGGATCAGGGTGTTCTCCACGCCCCGGGGGATCTCTTCCAGCGGGACGCCGCGCCGGCGCTCGTTGCGGAAGGCGCCCACCGCCAGGTTCGCGATCAGCCCGGCGGCGGTGTCGTGGCCCATGGCGTCGAACATGGCCAGGTGGGCGATCTCCCCGGCCAGGGCGTAGTCGAAGGAGTCCCCGGCGTTGTCGTAGGCGGGCTCGGTGGCGGCGGAGATGGTCACCCGGGAGTCGGCGAAGGTGCCCGGGGGCATCAGGGTCCACTGCATCTCCGCCGAGACGGACATGGGGCTGACCCTCACCAGGCGGGCGTGCGCGTCGCTGTTGGCGCGCTTGGCGATGATCAGCAGGCTCACCATCGCGGCCAGGTCGCGCATCGCGGAGCGGTCGGGGTCGCCCTTGTAGGCCACGTGGAGCACGCCCAGGCGTTCGGCCCCGTCCAGGATCGGCACCCAGTAGCGGCCCCGGTCCCCGACGGGCACGGTCACGCCCATGATGTAGGCCTCGCCGGCGACGGTCCCGTCGATCTTCAGGTCGTCTCCGCCCTGATGGGCGTCGAGACCGCGGCCGGTGACCTCGCGCAGGACCTGCTGCTGGCGGTCGGCGAGGTAGATGCGGATCTCGGTGAGGTCCGCGGCCGCGGCCTTGCCCGCCACGAGGGAGGGGAGCTCCTCGAAGTTGGCGAGGTGCCCGGCCCTGACCAGGGACGTCATCAGCTCGTTGGACCCGTGTTTGAGCGACATGGCATGACCCCGGTCAATCTCGCGAGGCGGCAACTGCTTCGGAACCTCTACCCGGTTTGCCACATTTCGAGCAGAAAGTCCAGCTTGGGAGGGTGGCCGCCCCCGGCTCCACGACCGCCGCGACCGGCCCGCGTGCACGGGGTGTGGCCGATCCCGGCCGCGCCGTGTCCGGCAACGGCCACTCGACAAGAGCTACTCGCCGGCCGCATGTCCTGTTGCCGGACGTTCGGGAGCAGCAGGACTTGTCATGGTCAGACGGGGGCGGTCGGTTCGGCGCGCTGTCTGTCCGAACTAGTGCTCAGTCAGGCTTTCGAGCGGGCTGGGGCCGTGCGATTCCCAGGGGCTTCCGTGCGCGTCGAGGATCGACGCCCCCGGCTGGTGGTTGTAGGAGGTGGCGTTGCCTCCGACGATGGCCTCTTGCCACCTGAGGTCGCCGGCGGCCTATGCGGGCCGGGCGGTGAGGCCTGGGCTCTGGAAAAGCCGCCGGGGCGGCCGTGGGAGGTCTCCCCGACGAGCTCGGTGCGGCCTTCCCGGAGGCCGGTCCGCACGTCGGCGCCCCGTGCCGCGCTCCACGGGACATCCTGCGGCCATGACCGCGCGGCCCCGGCCTCCCGGTCGGGCCGGTCGGGGGTGCGGACTGTCGGAGGGACCGGCCAAGGTGGCGGTGGACGCCTGCGCCGCCCCGGGCGCAGGCCCCACCGCCGACCCCGACACCAGGGAGCCCCCCATGCCCGGCCGCCTCACCCCGGCCCGCTTCGTCGACCTCTACGACCTGGGCGCCAGACCGCACATCCTCGCCCACCGCACCTCCGTCGGCGACCGGCGGCGCCGGGAGTGGCTGATCGGCGCCGGGCTCCTCGCCCCGTGCGATCCCCCCGACCGCGGCTACGCCTTCCGCGTCACGCCGGCGGGTCTGGCCGCGCTGCGCGAGCACCTGGACTACCTGGAGGAGCGCGAGTCCCAGGGGCTGCCGCACCGCTCCGGCAACGAGTACGGCATCCAGCGCGGGGTCCTGGCCTGCCGTGCCGGGCTGGACGCGGCCCTGGCGCGGCGCGCGCGGGGCGAGGCCGCGCCCGTGCAGGCGCCGGGCAGGCAGTGGTGGGGCGGGCAGGGGACACCGGCGTGGGAGGGCTCGCCCCCCGAGGTGCTCGGGGCGGTGGCCGTGTTGCAGGCGGCCGGGCACGCGCCCGTGGACTGGACGGCGGCGGGGGAACCCCGGGGCTTCTACGTGGAGCCGCGCGGGCGGCTCCTGTACGTGTACCACGGCGAGGCCCGACGCTCGCAGCGGGAGGACGGGGGGTGGTTCACCGCGGAGGTCGGCGCCTACGCGGAGGCGCTGCGCGCCGCCGGGTGGCAGGTGGAGACGGACACGGGCCGGTGCGCGCACGTGCGGGTGCCCGGCGCCGGCCGGGAGTGAGCCCGAACCGGGCCTCTGCCTGCCCGATGACCAGCCCCATTGCCTCCCTCCCGCGAAGCGCGCACCGGCCACGTGGCCCCGCCGGGCCGCCGTCCCCGGAAGCCGCGCCGAACCCCCGGAACGCGTCGGGACACGGCCCTGGGGCCGGGCGCACACGCAGCACTCCAGCCGCACACGAGGCGGTGCCCCTCCCCGCCGGGGGAGGGGCACCGGTCCCGCACGCGCCGCCCCGGGCGGGCGCCTCCGGGAGAGGGCGGGGAAGTGCGGTCCCCGCTCAGGCCGCCGCGGCCCGGATGTCGCGGGGCTCCGCCTCGGGAAGCCCCCGCCCGCACCGGCCGCACTCGGACCGGCGCCGCACCAGGTAGGCGGCGGTGGCCACGCCCAGGGCCGTCCCCCACAGCCCCATGGAGGAGAACACCACCACGTGCACGGTGCTGGAGCTCAACATCGACCCGGCCCCTCCGGCAAGGACCTCGGTGACGCTGCTGCGGCCCATCGCCACCAGGGCCACCGCGACCAGCGTCGCGGGCACCACCGCCAGCGGCACCGGCACCCGGCGCCCGGCAAGGCCCGCGGTCCACCGGGGGAACCGCACGCCCCAGCGCTGGACCAGCCCCAGCATGAGAACGGCGCCGACGATGCCGGCCGACCCCAACCCCACGCCGATGACCAGCGTGAACGGGTCGGCGGAGAGCACCGCGAAGTCCTCCCGGCTCATCCCGACCGGGACGCCGAACAGCCACGGGATCCTGATGGACGGATAGACCAGGGCGGTCGCCGCGCCCACCGCCACCGCGATCCGACCCACCCTCAGCGCCCGCACCCGGGTCCCGCGCTCCACGGCGGCCGACCACCGGGGGCTCCTGCCGCACCGCGCGCAGGAGCGGCGCCCCGCCCGGCGGCACGCGAGGGCCGCGAGCACCCACACCCCCACACCGGCGGTGAAGAACAGGCCGGTGAGGCTGTCGGGCGCCAACAGCGCGGTCACCCATGTCTGGGCCAGGCCGGGCACGATCCAGCCCACCACCGGCATGATCATCGTGTAGCCGAGCAGGGCCAGCAGGTTGCCGTCCACGAACACCAGCAGGATGAGGACGGCCAGGGCCCAGGCGCCCGCCTGGGCCGTACGGGGCCCGCCGCCCCGGAGCATCAGCACGGAGCACACGACGCCCACCGCGCCCATGGCCAGTACGAGGACCACCGGCAGGGCCTCGCCGCGCCCGGCGAAGAGCGAGCCGAACCCCTCCTCATCGGCCACGCTCAGGGGCAGCACCCCCGACAGCCAGCCCAGGCCCAGTGCCAGGGCCGCCGCCGACCACGCCAGCGCGGCCCAGGGCACCGCCGTCGCGCGGTCGTGCCGTTCGTGCCCCGGATCTGCGGGGGGTGCGGGAAGGGGTGGCAGGGCGGTCATGGCGTGCTCCCGGAGTGGTGCGGAGTGGATGCCTCCACCCTGGCGCGCGCACCCCCGGGCACACCTCCCCCACGAGCGGGAGCGGGCTCCCCCCTGAGGGGGAACCCGCTCCACCGCCACCGTTCCGGCCCGCGCTCTGGCGCCCGGGACGTCCTAGGCCGACGCCGCCCGGTAGGCCTTCTCCAGGGCCGAGGCGAACACCTCGACGGGCTGGGCGCCCGAGATCCCGAAGGCCCGGTCGATCACGAAGAACGGCACGCCGTTCCCGCCGAGGCGCTGCGCGGTGGCGCCGTCCTCGCGCACCTGTGCGGCGTAGTCGTCGCCCTCCAGCACCCGGCGGGCCTCCGCGGCGTCCAGGCCGATCTCCACGGCCAGCTCCACCAGGGTGGCGGTGTCGGAGAGGTCCTTCGCCTCCACGAGCTGGGCGTGCATGAAGCGCTCGTGCGCCTTCGTGCCCAGCCCCCGGCTCTGCGCCAGGTGGACGAGCCGGTGCACGTCGAAGGTGTTGACCATGAACCCGTTCTCGAAGTCGTACTCCAGCCCCACCTCCGCGGCGACCTTCTCCACCTGCGCGGTCATGGCGCGCACCTGCTCGCGCGAGGCGCCCGTCTTCGCGGCCAGGGCGTCACGGACCGGTTCGCCGCGCCCCCGCGGGTAGGAGGGGTCGAGCTGGAAGCTGCGCCAGAGGACCTCGACCTGGTCGGCGTGCTCGAACTGCTCCAGGGCCGTCTCGAAGCGCCGCTTGCCGATGTAGCACCACGGGCACACGATGTCGGACCACACCTCGACCTGCACGGACAATCCCCTCACTCACCAGCACGTTCCGTCCGAGCACGCCGGCGCGTCCTCGGTTCCCAGCGACACCAGTCCGGTGACCGCGTCCAGGGGGAGCTCCTCCTCGGCGGGCCGGTCCGCCTCCCGCGGCTCGGCCCCCGGCTCCGGGCTGCTCACGCTCACGACACCCCTTGCATACTTATTGTGCGTAACAACATTATCAGTCAGTATGAGGTGAGCCCAGGCCAGGCACAAGGAGGCACATTGACGTCCCGAACGCACACCGGTGTTCCCTCCACCGGGCACACCGACGAACGCGCCCCCGAGGACTGCCCGGTCCGCGAGGTCCTGGACCGGGTCGGCGACAAGTGGAGCGTGCTCGTCATCGTCATGCTGGGGCGGCGCACCCACCGCTACAGCGAGCTCCACCGCGCCATCGACGGCATCAGCCAGCGCATGCTCACCCTGACGCTGCGCGCCCTGGTCCGCGACGGCCTGGTCGACCGCACCGCGCACGCCACCGTCCCGCCCCGCGTGGACTACGCCCTCACCGACCTGGGCCGCACCCTCCTGGAACCCCTCAACGCGCTGGACCGCTGGGCGATCCTGCACCGCGACGACATCCGCGCCGCCCGCGAACGCCACGACCGCGCCAGGGACCCCCGCCCGGACGGCACCTGAACCCCTCCCTGCCCCGGCACGGGGTCCCGCGCCCGGCCCGCCGCGCACACGCGGGCCCCTCCCGGACGGCGACCGCGCCCCTCCCCGGCGGAGACCGCGCTCAGCCCTCCAGCGCCCATCCCGGCAGGGGCTCGGTGCGCTCGGCCCACTCCGCGGGCACCCGGCCGCCCGGCAGGCCCGCGCCCAGGATCCCGCCGACGATCGCGCAGGTGGTGTCCACGTCGCCCCCGGCTGCGGCGGTCGCCCACATGGCCGAGGCGAAGCCCGACCGGTACCGGGCCGCCGCCCACAGGGTGAAGGGCACCGTGTCCAGGGCGCTGACCCGCGAACCGTTGCCCAGGGCGCGGGCCGCCCCGACCGGATCGGCGGTCACCAGCAGCAGGCGCGCACCGCGCACCGCCTCGCGCATCCGCCCCGCCGGAAGGCGCTCGAGCACCCCGTCCAGCAGCGGCCCGGGCGCCGCCGCCCCGCCCCCCGCCACCAGGGACGCGGCCACCGCCACCGCCACCGCGCCGTCCACCGCCTCGGGGTGGGTGTGGGTGACGCGCGCCGTCACCGCCGCCTGCCCGGCCGCCGCGTCCGGGTCGCCGGCGAACCAGGCCCCCAGCGGGGCCACCCTCATCGCCGCCCCGTTGCCGAAGGAACCCGACCCCCCGAACAGCCCCGCGGCCAGCTCCCGCCAGTCACCGCCCTCGCGCACCAGGCGCAGCAGGCGCCCCGTCGCCGGACCGTACCCCCAGTCGAAGTCGTGGTGGCGGGCGAAGGAGGACGCCAGCCGGTCGGGGTCCACCGCCCCGCCCCGGAGCACCTCGGCGTGGACCGAGGCCGCCATCTCCGTGTCGTCGGTCCACTCCCAGGGCCCCGGGGGCAGCTCGCGCTCCTCCAGGAAGCGCAGGTTCGCGGGAACGAAGAACTGGGAGCCGAAGGCGTCGCCGACGGACAGTGCGGACAGGGAGGACAGGGCGCGCGCCCGGCGCGGATCAGGGATCGTGTGCATCACCGGCCATCCTGGCCGACCCCGCCACCGCTGTCCACGCACCGCCCCCGCACTCCGGCCCCGGCGCCCGGTGTGACCGAACACCCATCCGCGCCCCCGCGCCGCCCGCACCCGCCCCGGGCTGGCCCTTCTCCGCCCCCGGCACGAATCACGCACCCCCCACCTGCGGTGACAGCACATCGAAACAACCGCGACACACGAGGCTGACCCGCGGGTAACACCCTGCGGGTTGCCTGAGAAGCGTCCGACCCCGCAGCAGGAGGAGCCGCGCACCATGGAAGAACTCGTCGTCATCGGCAACGGCATGGTCGGCCACCGACTCGTCGAGGCCCTCCACGACCGCGACAGCGACCACCGCTGGCACGTCACCGTCGTGGGCGAGGAGCCCCGCACCGCCTACGACCGCGTCGCGCTCTCCTCCTACTTCGACGGCGCCAGCGCCCAGGACCTGTCCCTGGGAGACCTGTCCGGACCCCGCGTGGACGTCCACGTCGGCGAGCGCGCCACCGCCCTGGACCGCGACGCCCGCACCGTCACCACCGCCTCCGGCCGCACCCTGGGCTACGACCGGCTCGTCCTGGCCACCGGATCCACCCCCTTCGTGCCCCCCGTGCCCGGCCACGACCTGCCCGGCTGCCACGTCTACCGCACCATCGAGGACCTGGACGCCATCACCGCCTCCGCCCGCCACGCCCGCACCGGCGTGGTCATCGGCGGCGGCCTGCTCGGTCTGGAGGCCGCCAACGCCCTGCGGCTGCTGGGCGTGGAGGCCCACGTCGTCGAACTCGCCCCCCACCTGATGCCCGCCCAGATCGACGAGGGCGCCGGCGGCCTGCTCCGCAGACTCGTCACCGACCTGGGCGTGCACATCCACACCGGAGCGGCCTCCACCGCCGTCGAGGCCGGCGCGGACGGCCGCGTCCGCAACCTCCTCCTGGGCGACGGCACCCGCCTGGACGCCGACCTGGTCGTGTTCTCCGTGGGCATCCGCCCCCGCGACGACCTCGCACGCGCCGCCGGCCTCCGGGTCGGCGAACGCGGCGGCATCGTCATCGACGACACCTGCACCACCTCCGACGACCGCATCCACGCCATCGGCGAGGCCGCCGCCCACCGCGGCACCGTCTACGGGCTCATCGCCCCCGGCAACGCCATGGCCGAGGTCGTCGCCGACCGCCTCCTCGGCGGCGGCGCCACCTTCACCGGCGCCGACACCTCCACCAAGCTCAAGCTCCTGGGCGTGGACGTGGCCAGCTTCGGCGACGCCCACGGCCGCGCCGACGACTGCCTGGACGTGGTCGTCAACGACGCCGCCGGCGGCCGCTACGCCAAACTCGTCCTGTCCGACGACGCCACCACCCTCCTGGGCGGCATCCTGGTCGGCGACGCCTCCGCCTACGCCACCCTGCGCCCCATGGTCGGCTCGCCCCTGCCCGGCGACCCGCTCACCCTCATCACCCCCGAGGGCGGCGCGGCCCTGGGCGCCGACGCCCTCCCCGACTCCGCGCAGATCTGCTCCTGCAACGCCGTCACCAAGGGCGCCCTCACCGACGCCGTCCACACCCAGGGCGCCTGCGACGTCGCCGGCCTCAAGGCGTGCACACGGGCGGGCACCAGCTGCGGGTCGTGCGTGCCCATGCTCAAGCAGATCCTCTCCCAGGCGGGCATCGAGCAGTCCAAGGCCCTGTGCGAGCACTTCACCCAGTCCCGCGCCGAACTCCTGGAGATCGTCCGCGCCACCGGCACCACCACCTTCTCCGCCCTCATCGAGAACCACGGGACCGGCCAGGGCTGCGACATCTGCAAGCCCGCCGTCGCCTCGATCCTGGCCTCCCTGGGGGGCGGGCACATCCTCGACGGCGAACAGGCCACACTCCAGGACACCAACGACCGCTACCTCGCCAACATGCAGCGCAACGGCACCTACTCGGTCGTGCCCCGCATCCCCGGCGGCGAGATCACCCCCGACAAGCTCATCGTCATCGGGGAGGTCGCCCGCGACTTCCAGCTCTACACCAAGATCACCGGCGGCCAGCGCATCGACCTGTTCGGCGCCCGCCTCGAACAGCTCCCCGCCATCTGGACCCGCCTGGTCGAGGCCGGGTTCGAGTCCGGCCACGCCTACGGCAAGTCCCTGCGCACCGTCAAGTCGTGCGTGGGCACCACCTGGTGCCGCTACGGCGTCCAGGACTCGGTGGGCCTGGCCATCCGCCTGGAGGAGCGCTACCGGGGCCTGCGCTCGCCCCACAAGCTCAAGTCCGCCGTCTCCGGGTGCGCCCGCGAGTGCGCCGAGGCCCGCAGCAAGGACTTCGGGATCATCGCCACCGACCAGGGCTGGAACCTGTACGTGGGCGGCAACGGCGGCTTCACCCCCCGCCACGCCGAACTCCTCGCCTCGGACCTGGACGAGGAGACCCTCATCCGCTACATCGACCGGTTCCTGATGTTCTACATCCGCACCGCCGACCGCCTCCAGCGCACCGCCCCCTGGATCGAGGCCATGGACGGCGGCCTGGACCACGTGCGCGACGTCGTCGTCCACGACACCCTGGGCATCGCCGAGGAGCTCGAGGCCGCCATGGAACGCCACGTGCGCTCCTACACCGACGAGTGGGCCGCCGTCCTGGCCGACCCCGCCAAACTCGCCCGGTTCGAGTCCTTCGCCAACGCCCCCGGCACACCCGACCCCACCATCAGCTTCACCACCACACGCGACCAGCCCGTCCCGGGCGCCGCTCTCGACCTCGGCATGCCCGCCCCCCGCCCGCAGGAGGCCACCCGATGACCGCCACCACCACCCACGCCCCGCCCGCCCTGTGGATCGACGCCTGCCCCGCCCACCGCCTGGGCGCCGACGACGGCGTGGCCGTCCTGTTGCCCGACGGCCGCCAGGCAGCCCTGTTCCGCACCCGCGACAACCGCCTGTTCGCCGTCGACAACATCGACCCCTTCACCGGGGCCGCGGTCATCTCGCGCGGCATCGTCGGCGACCGCCGTGGCGAGCCCACCATCGCCTCGCCCATGCTCAAGAATGTGTTCTCCCTGCTGACCGGACAGAGCCTGGAGGACCCCCAGGTGCGCCTGCGCACCTGGGCCGTCCGCGACACCGGCGCCACCGTCCAGATCAGCGCCCGCGCCGAAGAGGAGTCACCTTGAGCACATCCGCGTCCGCGCCGTCCTCCCACACCCCGCCCGCCGCGGACCCGCACCGGGACCGCGCGAGCGGAGCCGGCGGCACGGGGGCGGAGGCCGGCGCGCCCGCGACCACGGCGCCCCTGGCCGGGTTCACCGTGGCAGTCACCGCCGCCCGCCGCGCCGACGAGCTCAGCGCCCTGCTCCAGCGCAAGGGCGCCCAGGTCATCGCCGCCCCCGCCCTGCGCATCGTCCCGCTCAGCGACGACCAGCGCCTGGCCTCGGTCTCCGACGAACTCGCCCGCCGCCCCGCCGACGTCGTCATCGCCACCACCGGCATCGGCTTCCGCGGCTGGATCGAGGCGTGCGAGACCTGGGGCACCGTCGAACCCCTCCTGGCCAGCATGCGCTCCTCGCGCCTGCTGGCCCGCGGCCCCAAGGCCAAGGGCGCCATCCGCGCCGCCGGGCTCACCGAGGAGTGGTCCCCGCCCTCGGAGTCCTCCGCCGAGGTCCTGGACTACCTCCTCGAACAGGGCGTCACGGGCCTGCGCGTGGCCATCCAGCTGCACGGCGAACCCCTGCCCGACTTCACCGCGGCCCTGCGCCTGGCCGGCGCCGACGTCGTGGAGGTCCCCGTCTACCGGTGGACCCAGCCCGAGAACGTCGCCCCCCTGGACCGGCTCATCGAGGCCGTCACCTGCGGGGGAGTGGACGCCGTCACCTTCACCAGCGCCCCCGCCGCCGCCGGCCTGCTGGCCCGCGCCCGCACCACCGGCCGCACCGGCCCCCTGGTCGAGGCCCTGCGCGGCGACGTCCTGGCCATGTGCGTGGGACCGGTCACCGCCCGCCCCCTCATGGCCCACGACATCCCCACCGTGTGGCCCGAACGCGCCCGCATCGGCGCCCAGGTCCGCAAGCTCACCGAGGAGCTGCCCGCGCGCTTTCCCACCCTGGGCGTGGCGGGACACCGGCTGCGCCTGCGCGGCCACGCCGTCCTGGTCGACGGCACCGTGCACACCCTCTCGCCCACCCTGATGCGCCTGGTGCGCGAACTCGCCCGCCGCCCCGGTCAGGTCCTGGACCGCACCCGCCTGCTCACCTGCCTGGGCGAGGACGCCGACGCGCACGCCGTGGAGACGGCGGTGGCGCGCCTGCGCACCGCGCTGGGCGACGCCAGGATCATCCAGACCGTCGTCAAACGCGGCTACCGCCTGGCCCTGGACACCCACGACTGCGCGCCCGAGCTCTGAGCCGCCCGGCGGCGCGCCCCACCGCACACGCACTCCCACACCCGAGAGCCATGAACAGACACCCCACCCTGCTGCTGGCCGTCCACGGCACCCGCAACCCCCACGGCACCGCCGTGGCCCACTCCCTGGCCCTGCGCGTGGGGGAGCTGACAGGGCGCCCCACCCGCCTGGCCTTCGCCGACGTGCTCACCCCCACCGTCGGCGAGGTGGCCGCCGACACCCCTGGGCCCCTGGTCGTCGTGCCCGCCTTCCTGGCCTCGGGCTACCACGTGCGCACCGACATCCCCGACCAGCTCCTGCGGGCCGGGCGCGCCGACGCCGTCCTCACCCCCGCCCTGGGCACCCACCCCGCGGTGCTGGACACCGCCGTGCGCCGCCTGGACCAGGCCGGGTACCGCCCCGGGGACGCCGTCGTGCTGGCCTGCGCCGGAACCACCGACCCGCGCGCCGGAGCCGAGCTGTCCCGCGCCGCCGCCCGCCTGGCCCGGCGCCTGGGCGCCCCGGTCACGACCGGTTTCATCGCCACCGGCCGCCCCACCGTCGCCGAACAGGTCGCCCGCCTGCGCGCCCGGGGCCACCGCCGCGTCGCGGTGGCCTCCTGGCTGCTCGCACCGGGCCTGTTCCACGACCGGCTCGCCCTGGCCGGAGCCGACGCGGTGGCCCGTCCGCTGTGCCCGGACCCGGCCGTCGCCCGCGCCGTGGCCGACCGCTACCACCGCGCGGCCCTTCCCCAGCACGCCTGAGCGGCCTCCGGGCGGGGCGGCCCCGCCCGGCCGCGGCCCCGGCCCGGGGGGCCGCAGGAGTCGAGCGCCGGCCCCGCACCGGCAGGGGCCCGGCGAGGAAGGGCACCGGCCGTACCGCCCCCGGCCGACGAACGGCACCTCCCGCGCCCCCACACCGCCGGCCCCCGCCCCTCGGCACGTGCCCACGCCGCTCCGCACCGGACCGCGCGGCCCGGGCGCCCTTGCGCGCACCCCGGCCGCCCACCGGGTTCCCCACCCGGCGCAGGAGCCCTGCGCGCAGCCACCGGTGTACACCCCCCGAACCCCGGATGGCCACAACCGGCAACCCGTGCGCAACACCGGGCCCCCGCGGGAAGACCACCCCTGGGACACCAGTCCGCACCAGACCGCAGCGCCCACGAGGACGGCCATGTCCGCAGTACCCGCCCCCGCACCCGACTTCCACGACCCCGCCGCCGACCGGTCCATCGGCGCGATGCTCGGCGCGCCCGTGGCCGCCGCGCTGGTGGGCGCCCCCGCCGCGCTGACCCGCGGGTTCACCGAGGCCTCCGCGCGGCTTCCCCGCCTGATCCGGACCGCGCTGACCGAGCTGACCGCCACCGCGCGCACCCCCGCCCCGCCCGCGGACCCCACCGAACAGGCCTGGGCGCAGGTCCTGCGCAGCACCGCCCGCACCGGCACCCCGCCCGGGTCGGCGCCCGCCCTGGAGCACACCACCGCCGACGACCCCCTGGGCGCCTCCTGGCGGGCCCTGACCCGCACCCCCCGCCCCGCCCACGACCCCGCGAGCGGGTCCTTCGCGTGCGCCCACCTCGTCGACGCCGTCTGGTCGGCGTACACCGCCGCCGGGGACGACGCCGCCATGCACACCGGCGCCCTGGCCGGAGCCCTGTGGGGCGCCTCCGCCGTGCCCCTGCACGCCCTGCGCCGCATGTCCGAGACCCTGGCCCCCCACGCCCTCACGACCGCCGCGCTGACGGCCGTACACGGCACCCGCCCCGGCGCCTGGCCCGAACACCCCGTCCTGCTCCAGGAGCCCCGCCGCCTGCCGCCCTTCGCCGTCCCCCACCCCCTGGACCCCCAGGTGCTGCTCGGCAACCTCGACCACCTGCGCCACCACCCCGAGAGCGTGGACGCGGTCGTCTCCCTGTGCCGCACCCACCCCCAGGACGCCCCCCACCTGCCCGACGCCGACTGGGTGAGGGTGTGGATGCACGACCGCCCCACCGCCAACGCCAACCTGCACTTCACCCTGGACGAGGCCGCCGCGACCGTGGCCGCCCTGCGCGCCGAGGGCAAACGCGTCCTGCTGCACTGCTGGGCGGGCGCCTCGCGCACCCCCGCCGTGGCCACCCGCTACGCCGTCGCCTCCCTGGGCGCCCCGCCCCTGCCCACCCTGGCCGCGATGATCCGCGCCGTGGGCGGACACCTGGACAACCCCTCCCTGTCCCAGGCCGTCGCCCAGCTCAGCGGGGTGCACCTGCCCGACCCCGCCCTGCGCCTGTTCCCCGACGGCGTCCCGCCCCGGCGCCCCGAACTGCCCGAACCCCACATCACCGGGTGACAAGTTCCACAAACCCCCGCTTTCCGGTACCGTTACCCTCGCGTTACCCCTAAGCTCTGCGCCCAGACCCCGTGCACCGCCACCGGCGGTCCCGGCTCCGCGCCCGTGCCACGCCCTCCCGCACCCGTCCGGGGCGTCGCACACACCCCGCACCAGGAGCGGGCCGCCACGCCCTGTTCCCGTTCGTAAGGACTCCGCCGTGGGCAAACACGAGCCCCAGACCCCGCCGGTCGAAGACGACCGCACCGACGCCCCCGCCGTCGGCCCCCGCGTCGCCGCCAAGCGCAGCCGACGCAAGCGCACCATGATCCTGGCCTCGGCCACGGGTCTGACCCTGCTCGTGGGAGGGACCGCCACCGCGGCCGTCATCGCCTCCGGCGCCGACCCCGAGACGGCCGCCAACGCCGCCGGGATCCCCGAGGCCGACCCCGACCCCCTGGTCGCCGAGGACGCCGCGCCCCAGGCGGGGGAGGACGCCCTCCAGCGGGCCCAGGAGGCCGTCACCTCCGCCACCCAGAGCACCAGCACCGACGCCTCCGACGTCCTGGAGGAACCCGAGGAAGAGGAGGAGGCCGAGGAGCCCGAGGCCGACACCGGCGGCGGGGGAGGCGAGGCCTCCGGCGACGGCGGCACCTGCCAGGCCTCCTTCTACGGCGCCGACCTGGCGGGCAACTCCACGGCCAACGGCGAGACCTTCGACCCCAGCGCCATGACGGCCGCGCACAAGACCCTGCCGTTCAACACCCAGGTCCAGGTCACCAACCCCAGCAACGGCAAGTCGGTGACCGTGCGCATCAACGACCGCGGCCCCTACATCGACGGCCGCTGCCTGGACCTGTCCACGGCCGCCTTCGACCAGATCATCGGCACCGGGGCCGGTGTCGGCCAGGTCGAATGGCAGGTCGTCGGCTAGCCGACCCCTCCACACGGACCCCGTGCGCCCCGCCCCCACACCCCGGGGCGGGGCGCACCCGTCTCCGCCCGACCCGTCCGCCACCGCAGTAGGCGCTGCGGCCCCGTCCCGGCCCCGCGAGCCGGGCGGCCGCGGCGGCCCCCGGGACCGTTCAGGGTCCGCCGGGGAAGGGGCCCTGGTCCAGAACCGCCGCCCGCTCGGCGCGGGCCCTGTCCACCCGGTCCTTGATCAGCCCCCGGCCCACCCCGAACCCCTGACCGATGGCCCGGTAGGTCTCCCCGGCCTCGTAACGCGCCAGCAGCACGCTGTCGGGCACCCCCAGGTCCTTGACCGGCGGACGCGGCTTGCGCGGAACCCTCCCCGAGGCCCTGCGCTCGGCGGCCTTGCGCTTGCGCAACCGCACGAGGTACATCACGTTCTGGTGCCGCGCCCCCGGACGGTCCTGCCCCCACCTCGGAGGGCGCCTCGCCCTCGTGCCACAGCGCCAGGAACGCCCTGCGCGCCCGTCCCAGCGCCCGGGTGAACGCGGCCGACTCCATCCCCAGCGACCTCTCCGCGCGCCGCCGGTCCCCGTGCTCGGCCAGCGCCATGAGCACGTCCCGGTTCTCCGCGCTCAGGACCACCCAGATCTGCGCCAGCGCCAGACGGTCCACGACATGGTCCTCGTGCCCGTGCACCGGCGCGCCGAAGCTCGTCCAGTAACGGACGAACGCCTTGGAGATCACCTTCTTGTCCTGACCGCCCCACCCGTGCGCCTTGAGGTCCTGGTAGTGCTGGGACTTCATCGCCTTCCAACCGACGGCGATCAGCTCGGTCTCCTCGGGTCGCTCCCGCACCAGGTGCAGGTGCTCGCAGATGGCCTCCCAGGCGGTCTCGGCGCGGTGGGTCATGGCCATGCCGTCGACCCAGTTGCACTCCCGCGCCGCCCACACCGCCAACCGCACCACCTGCACGGCGGTGTAGCCGTGGGCGACGGGGTCGTCGGCGCGGGGACGCGGCAGGAGCGGACCGAACTCGCTGGAGCCCCTCGGTCCGCCGGAGCCCGCCCCACGGGGGAGGGGGCGGTCGTGAACGGTGGTGTCGACCACGTTCAGGCCTTTCACATGTGCAGAAGTCGGTCAGGGGTCGCGTGCGCCGGGCCCGGCTCAGGACGTGCGCTCGGGGCGGTCCACCTCGAACCAGACCGTGGTCCGCCCCGCCTCGTGCACGGTTCCCCACCGGCTGGCCTGCGCGTCGACCATCCGCAGTCCGAACCCTCCCTGCGCGTCGGGGGCCTGCGGGCGCAGGTGCGGACACTGGGCCCGGCCCTCGCGCGGCCCCTGGTCGGTGACCTTGACCTGGACGCGGTCGGGCAGTTTCACCACGGCCACGGTCACCTCCCCGCCCGTGTCGCCGCTGCGCGAGTGCGTGATCGCGTTGTTGAACAGCTCGCTCGCCAGGGACTCCACGGTCGGGAACTCCCGGCGCCGGGTTCCGGCGATCAGCCGCAGGTGGTGGCGCATCACGCTCGCCTGCGCGGGCTCACCGGCCAGAACCAGCGCCGAGCCCACACCTTCCGCCCTCTGGTCCAGGACGATCGGCGCCCGCTCGCGCGGGTCGGACACCCGCCGGGGCGGACGCGGGGCCGCCCCCGCCTTCTGGCCGTCAGCGCGGAACCGGCCCGGGTCCACCTCGATCACTGCGCCCACTCCCATCACCCATCCCATCCGAACCGTCGCCTTGAGTCACGGACGGTTCCGTCGGTTACGGCCCTCACGCCCGGTCCGGGATTCGGTCGGGACCGAACTTGCGACCGTGATGCGTCCGTGGGCAACACCATGAGCGTTGGCGCAGGTACGCCGCTAGGGCTTTCACCAGTTAGAGGAGATTGGAGCGAACCGGCACACCTCGACTGTGCATCGGCGCATACTGGTGCCGCTCTCTGGTGGAAACGGCGAAGGGGATCGGCGTGGACCGCAAGATGAAACCGGAATGGATACCGTTCGGCGCGGGTCTGAGGAGGCTCCGCAAGGAACGGGGACTGACGGGGACGGCCACGGCCCTCGGTATCGGCCTCTCACCCACGATGTACTCGTCCATCGAGCGCGGCAGGCGCTTCTGCCTGCGAGAACACGCCGTCAGGCTCGATGAGGTCCTGGAGAGCGGCGACGAGGTCATACGCCTGTGGACGAAGATGGTCAGTCCCGAACGGCTGCCCGAATGGTTTTACCGGGTGCCGGAACTGGAGCGCGCCGCCTCCGAGATCCGCGAGTACCAGCCACTGCTGATCCCGGGGCTCCTTCAGACCGAGCGCTACGCCAGGGCCCTGTTCCGAGCGGTTAAACCATGGGCCAAACGTGACGAGATCGAGCGGATGATGGATGCGAGGCTCGAACGGTGGGAGCTGTTGGACGACGAGCGGCGCCCGCTACTGTGGTTCGTGATCAGTGGCACCGTGCTCCGCAGCCCCGTAGGCACGGATGCGTCTATGCAGGAACAACTGGACCACCTGACCACACTGGTGGAGGACGAGAAGATCCACCTGCAAGTGCTGCCGATGGACGCGCGGGTCAACCCCGGGAAGTCCGGCCCGTTCCGGATCTACAGCTTCCCGGACAAGCCCACTCTCGCCTCGGCGGAGTACATGACCGGTGAGATCGTTCTCGACGAGATGGCCAAGCTGCGGCAGTGCGAGGTGGTCTTCGGCGCCCTCCAAGCCGCGGCGCTTCCGGTCACTGAGACGCTGGAACAGATCAGCAAGGCGAGGGAAGTGTTCAAATGACGACCGACATGGCTCCGTGGCACAAGAGCACCTACAGCGGTGATGGTTCCGCCTGCGTCGAGGTGTCCGAGGGTGCAACAGTGCTGATGCGTGACACCCAGCACCGTGAACTGGGTCATCTGGAGTACCCGGCCACCGCTTGGACCGCCCTCCTCCAGCACGTGAAAACCGAGGGGTGACCCCGGTGTCGAGCGAACACGCTCCGTGGCACAAGAGCACCTACAGCGGCTCCGCTGGTAACTGTGTCGAGGTGTCGGAGGGCGCGGCCACCCTGGTCCGCGACACCGAGCACCGCGGCCTCGGCCACCTGGCCTACCCGTCAGCGGCCTGGTCGGCCTTCCTGGGCCCCCTCAAGAACGCCTCCGCCTGACCCCGGCCCTGCCACCACGGCCGCCGCTGCACGCCTCACAGTGCGCCCCGCCACGACACCCCGGGGCGGGGCGCACCCGTCTCCGCCCGGCCCGACCGCCGCCGCAGCGGACGCTGCGGCCCCGTCCCGGCCCCGCGAGCCGGGCGGCCGCGGCCCCGCCACCGCCCGCAGCGGACCGCCGCAGCGGGAGGGCGCCGGCTCAGTCCTGCCAGGTGAAGTCGAAGGCGGCGGCGTCGCCGGTGTGCTCGACGTAGGTGACGGTGTAGCCGCCCACCTCGGCGGAGTCCCCTGGCACGAGAACGGCCTCCTCCGACTCCCGGTACGCCCGCTCCTGCACGCTCACCCGCACGTCGGCCTCCTGGTCCTCGGCCAGGAGGATGCGGTACCCGATCGTCGTGTTCCCCTGCTCCCACAGGTCGCCGGTGCCCTGGGCCCCGCTGACGGTGACCTCGCAGTCCCGGCTCTGGCAGGAGGTTGTGGCGGACCTGGCCCCGCTGCCCGACGTCACCTCGCACGAGGCCGAGGACGCCAGCACCAGCAGCGCGTTCGCACCGATCACCGCAAGACTGCGCGGGAACACCATGGGGATCCACTCTCCTTCGGGGCCGCCGGTGCGGACACCTCTTCCGGTGACCGATCCGCGCCGACCACCGGTGAGGACGCCCCCCGCGCCCCTCCGGTTCCCCCGACCCGCGTCACGTTCGCGTCACCGGCCCCGGCGGGGCCGCCGCGGAAGGGGCCGGACCCGGCCGGGCGCGGACGCGCCCCGACACCCCGTGGCGGGGCACACGCGCGTGTGAGACCCCACACGTCACCTCGACGTGGAACAATCCCCAGCACCCACCCACCACCGACACACAGGGAGCAGGGGCGTTGTTCCGCACCACCACCGGCTGGGTCGTCTCGCCCACCGACCTCGTCGACACCCTGGAGTGCGACCACCGCAGCGCCCTCAAGACCGCGCTGGCCGCCCGCATGGAGGGCGCCCCCGCCCCCGACAAGGTCGACCCCCTCGTCGCCCACCACGGCCACGTCCACGAGCAGGCCGAACTCGACCGGCTCACCGCCCTGTTCGGCGAGGTAGTGCGCATCGAGGAGCCCCGCGCCGACGACGCCTCCCTCGCGGCCGCCGCCACCGCCACCGCCCAGGCCATGGCCGCCGGGGCGCCCGTCATCTACCAGGGCAGCTTCCACCACCCCCTGACCGCGGCCACCCCCACCGCCCCGGCCGTGGCCTTCCACGGCCGCGCCGACTTCCTCATCCGCTCCGACCTGGACCCCGCCACCGGCGAGCGCCGCGACCCCGCACCCGACCCCTGGTCCTACGAGCCCTGGGACACCAAGCTCGCCCGCCGCCCCGGCCCCGGCGCCGTCGTCCAGCTCGCCGCCTACGCCCACGCCGTCGCCGTGGCCACCGGCCGCACCCCCGACCGCATGCACCTGCTCACCGGCGACGGCCACACCCACACCCTGGACACCGCCGACTTCGCCCCCATCCTCACCACCGTCACCACCCGCCTGCTGGACCGGCTCGCCCAGCCCCCCGCCCTGCCCGCCCCCACCTGGGGCGAACCCCGCCCCGGCTGCGAGGGCTGCGGCTACGGCACCTGGTGCTCGGGCGGGCGCACCGCCGCCCGCCACCTGTCCCTGGTCGCCGGGCTGCGCACCGACCAGGCCGCCAAACTCACCGACGCCGGCCTGGACACCATCGACGCCCTGGCCGGCGCCGGCGACGACCAGCGCCCCGCCACCCTGCCCCGCCGCTCCTTCGACCAGCTGCGCGCCCAGGCCGCCCTCCAGGTCCGCCAGGACACCACGCGCACCCCCCACAACCCCCAGGGCACCGTCACCGCCGAGGTGTTCTCACCCGACGGCCTGGCCGCCCTGCCCGCCCCCAGCCCCGGCGACGTGTTCTTCGACATGGAGGGCTACCCCTACCACTCCCGCGACGGCGGACGCGGCCTGGAGTACCTGTTCGGCGCCACCACCGAGGACGAGCACGGCGCCGAGACCTTCCACACCTTCTGGGCCCACGACCGCGCCCAGGAGAAGAAGGCCCTGGAGGACTTCGTCGACTTCGCGTGCGCGCGCATCGACGCCGACGAGAACGCCCACGTCTACCACTACGCCTCCTACGAGGTGGACCGGCTCAAACACCTCAGCTCCGAGTTCGCCACCCGCGAGGAGGAGGTCAACCGGCTCCTGCGCGAGAACCGGCTCGTGGACCTGTACACGGTGGTCCGCAAGAGCCTGCGCGTGTCCCAGCGCTCCTACTCCATCAAGTACCTCGAACCCCTCTACCTGGGCGCCGCCCGCTCCGGCGACGTCACCACCGCCACCTCCAGCATCGACGCCTACGCCGCCTACCTGCGCGCCGCCGAGCACGGCGACCACGACCGCGCCGCCCGGGTGCTCGCCGACATCGGCGCCTACAACCGCGACGACTGCCACTCCACCGCCCGCCTGCGCGACTGGCTGGAGGACCACCGCGTCCGCCAGGGCATCACCGACCGGCCCCCCGTCCAGCTCGAACTCACCGAGGAGGAGGCCGAACGCGCCCGCAAGCGCGCCGAGAAGCTCGCCCGCCACGCCGCCCTGACCGAACCCCTCCTGGCGGACCTGCCCGCCACCGCCGAGGAGCGCGGCGAGGAGGACCGCACCCGCGCCTCCCTGGCCGCCCTGGTCGGCTACTACCAGCGCGAGAACCTGCCGCCCTGGCGCGAGCACTACCGCCGCACCAGCGCGCCCCTGACCGACCTGGAGGCCGACACCGACTGCGCCGTGCCCTGGCAGGTCCACACGGGGGAGTGGGCCGAGCCCACCGGCCGCCAGCGCAAGGCCCGCCGCGAGCTGTCCATGCGCCTGGACGCCGCCCACCCCCACCCCTTCACCACCGGCCAGGACGTCCACCTGCTCTACCCCGGCGCCCCGGGCAGGCCGGCCACCGCCGTACCGGCCAACGTCGCCCGCGCCGACGCCGACACGCTCACCGTCACCGAGACCAGCGACCCCGACGACACCCGCTCCCGCGCGCCCGTGGCGGTCCTGCCCGGCTCGCCCGTCAACCCCCAGCCCAAGGACGGGGCGCTGGAGTCGGTCGCCCGCACCGCCGTCGCCGCCCTGCCCCGGTGGCCCCACCACCCCGGCCTGGACGTGCTGCGCCGCGTCCCGCCCCGCCTTCGCACCCCCGGCCCCCTGCCCTCCCCGGACGAGCACGGCGGCGACCTCATCGCCGCCACCATCGCCGCCGTGGACCGCCTGGACGGCTCCTACCTGGCCGTGCAGGGCCCGCCCGGCGCCGGAAAGACCTACCTGGCCGCCCAGCTCATCACCCACCTGGCCCGCCAGGGCCGCAACGTGGGCGTGTGCTCCACCAGCCACAAGGCCGTGGAGAACGTCATGGGCGCCGCCCTGCGCGCCGCCGAACAGGCCGGGGTGTCCCTGGCCGCCGCCAAACGCGCCAAGGGCCGCGGCAAGGACGCCGTCGACCCCGACCTGCCCTGGGACCAGCCCACCAGCCCCCAGGCGCTGATGGGCTGGCGCGCCAAGCGCACCGCCGACAACCAGCCCGTCCTGATCGGCGGCACCGCCTGGGCCCTGTCCAACGCCGCGATGATCGCCGACCCCCTGGACGTGCTCATCATCGACGAGGCCGGCCAGTTCGCCCTGGCCGACACCCTCGCGGTCTCCGCCGCCGCCCACAACCTCGTCCTGCTCGGCGACCCCCAGCAGCTGCCCCAGGTCGTCCAGGGCACCCACGGCGAGGGCGCCGACGCCTCCGCCCTGCAGCACCTCATGGCCGGACGCCAGATCATCGACCCCGCCCGCGGCTACTTCCTGGACCAGACCCGCCGCATGCACCCCGACGTGTGCGCGACCGTCTCGGCCCTGTCCTACCAGGGCCGCCTGCACGCCCACCCCTCCACCGCCGAACGCGCCCTGTCCGCCCTGGACCCCGGCGTGTACACCCTGCCCGTCACCCACCACGGCCGCACCACCCACAGCCCCGAGGAGGTCGAGGCCGTCGTCGCGATCGCCACCCGCCTGGTCCAGGACAAGCTCACCCCCGGCCCCGGCCTGGAGCCGCGCCCCCTGACCGGCGAGGACATCCTGGTGGTGGCCCCCTACAACCTCCAGGTGCGCGCCCTGCGCCGCGCCCTGGCCGCCGCGGCCCGCACCGACCCCGCCCTGGAGGGGGTGCGGGTGGGCACCGTCGACCGCTTCCAGGGACAGGAGGCCGCCGCCGTCATCTGCTCGATGACCACCTCCAACGCTGCAGAGGCCAGCCGCGGCACCGCGTTCGTCCTGGACCGCAACCGCCTCAACGTCGCGCTCTCGCGCGCCCAGCTCCTGGCGGCCGTGGTCCACTCGCCCGACCTGCTCACCACGGCCCCGCGCAGCATCGACGAACTCCGGCTGCTGGCCTCCTTCACCGGCCTGGTCGGGGGCGCCCGCCCCTGGCCCCCCGCGCTCTGAGGGCCCGCCCTCGGGTTTCGGACGCCCCCCAGGTGGAGTACGTTTTACACAGCACCGCACTCGACCCGGCGCGCCCGCGCCCGGGCGGATGCGGGCCGTCCCCGACGGACCCACCCACCCCGCGCCCCCGGGCCCGGGCATGCCCCCGTCCGTCGACGCCCTGGCCCGCCGCCCCGTTCTCGAAAGGCACCACGGCCCCCGTGTCTGACCGTCCCTCCGCCCCCGGCGGTGGCCGCAACACCAGCCACCCCACCGGCATCCGCGTCGTCGTCGCCGTCCTCGCCCTGTTCGCCCTGGTGTTGGGGCCCGTGGGCTACCTGATGGGCGTCGACGCCCACTCCCACGCCGGCTCGGCGGCCGAGTGGTTCACCCTCGCCTTCGGCGCCGCCGTCGGCATCCCCCTGCTGGCCGCCGCCGTGGCCACCGTCGCCGGGGACCGCAGAGCCGCCCTGTGGGCGCTGGCACTGCTCGCCTGGCCCGTGGTGTTCGTGTCGGCCATCCACCTGACCCCGCTGGGCGGGTAGGCTCCGACTTCCCGGCCGCGCCCGTCCGCGAGGACCCCGGGCCGGGTGCGGCGACCAGCGAACCCACCCCACCAAGGACAGGCGCGTGTCACCCAAGAAACGCAAACGCCGCAAGGACCGGCCCACCGCCCCCGTGTCCGCCACCGCCCCCCGCACGCGGGAGGCCGACGCGCCCCCGGCGCGCACCGGGGGCAGGATCAGCCGCACCCCGGTGGTCGTGGCCGACCCGCCCGACCGCAGGATCACCCTGCTGTGGGTGGTGCTGACCCTGGTGTGGGCCCTGGGCACCTTCCTGGCCCTGGCCAACCTGCTGTTCACGGCCATGGACCTGCAGGACGCCGCCGTGGCCGCGGCCGACCCCACCGCCCCGGCCCCGCAGGAGGCGATGGACGCGGTCGGCAACGCCCTGGTGTGGGTCCTGGTCCTGGCCCTGGGCGTCCCGGCGGGCGGCGCCGTCACCGCCCTGGTGCTGCGCCGCAGGATCGCCGCCATCGGGTTCACGGCCGCCCTGGTCCTGTCCGCGGCGCCCCTGCTGTGGGTCATGCCGCCCGCCGAGCTGTGGGACGCCCTGCGCGCCCACTTCGGCGGCTGAGCCGTGGCCCCCGCCACACCGCCCCCGCGCGCGGGACCGGACCGGCGGCGCTGAGGACACCCGGCACACCAGCCACCACCCCCGCACGCCCCCGTGCGTCGCGGTGCCGCCCGCACCCGCGCCTGGGCCATCATGGATAACCGTGAACACACCCACCCCCTCCCAGGACCCCGAACCGGCCGACGAGGCCGCCCTGCCCGCGACCGTGCGCGCCCGCCTGGAGCGCGTCACCCACAGCGTCCTGGTGGACACCCGCGCCCTGGCCCGGGTCCGCGAGCGCTTCGACGACGAACAGGCCCGGACCCTGGGCCGGTACCTGGCCAGCGCCCAGTCGCCCAACACCCTGCGCGCCTACCGCGCCGACTGGACCTCCTTCACCGCCTGGTGCCTGGCCGAGCACCGCCAGTCGCTCCCGGCCGACCCGGTCGACGTGGCCGTCTACCTGGCCGCCTGCGCCCAGGCCCGCACCGAGGACGGCGCCGGGTGGGCGCTGGCCCCCTCCAGCATCGAACGGCGCTCCGCGGCCATCGCCGCCGTCCACGGCGCCCACGGCCTGGAGACGCCCACCCGCGCCGAGGTGGTCCGGATGACGCTGCGCGGCATCCGCCGCACCCGCAGGAGCCGGCCGCGCCGCAAGGACCCGGTGGTGCTCTCCACGCTGGAGTCCCTGCTCGCGGTGCGCCCCGCCGACGGCTTCCCCGGCGGGGTCTGCCGCCGCAGGGACGCGGTGCTGCTGCTGACCGGGTTCGCCGGTGCGCTGCGCCGCGCCGAGCTGGCCGCGCTCACCTTCGACGACGTGGCGGTGCGCACCGACGCCTCCACCGGCACCCCGGCCCTGGTGGTGCGGCTGGGCTCGACCAAGACCGACCAGGAGGGGCGCCACGGCCAGGTCGTGGCGCTGCCCCGGGGCCGCCACCGCCACACCTGCCCGGTGTGCGCGCTGGCCGACTGGTCCCAGGTGCTGGAGGCGCGCCGCGACGGCGGGCCGCAGGCGGTGCGGGCCCTGGTGGAGGGGACGGCGGCCACGGCCTCGCCGGCGCACCGGTGCCAGGGCTGGCGGGGCACCGACCTGGCCGACGGCTCCGAGCGCCCGCTGCTGCCCACGGTCACCCGGCACGGCCGGGTGGGGGAGCGGGCGATGTCGGGGCGGGCGGTGAACGAGCTGGTCAAACGCTACGCCGAGCGGGCCGGTCTGGACCCCGACGACTTCGGGGGCCACTCCCTGAGGGCGGGCTTCGCCACCCAGGCGGCCCTGGGCGGGGCCACCGACCGCGAGATCATGCGCCAGGGCCGGTGGACCAACCCGCGCACCGTGCACGACTACATCCGCACCGCCAACCCGCTGGAGGACAACGCGGTCACACGACTGGGGCTGTGAGCCCCGCGGGGCCCTTACGCCCCCGGCGTCTCAAAACGTCAACAAACCCACCAGCAGCACATGAAATCACCCGTTAAAGTGCGATCCTTCCCTGATGAGACATTAGGTTGGTTGCGTAAGAAAGGGGACGGACCCATGGTCGACGAGTTTCGCAGGGCGTTCCAGCAGCTGATCGACGCCTCAGTCGCCACGGACCCCCGCCACTTCCCCCCGGCGGTGCACACGGTCTACGTACTCGCCTCCCGCATCCCCGCCTCCGAGCGCGAACTCGCCCTGGAGGCCCTGGCCCCCCTCCTCTCCGGGGACCACGCCGCCCCCGGCATCATCGCCGACCTGTCGGTGGTCGCCGGAGCCCTCGTCGAGATGGGCACCGACCCCGGCCCCACCGGCCCCGAGGTCCTGCACCGCCTGCGCACCATGGGCAAGGGCGCCATCGTCTTCGTCCGCGCCTGGGAGCGCACCGGCGGCGGCCCGCCCCCCGACCCCGACTCCGTGACCGCCGACGCCGAGGCCCGCGTGGCCGCCGAACTCGGCACCGACGCCCCCAACGCCACCATGTGCTGGTGGACCATCCGCCGCCACGGCCTGGCCGCCCGCACCATGCTCGGCGAGGCCTCCGTGCGCGCCCTGGTGCGCCGCACACCCTCCCTGCACGCCGAACTCATGGCCATCGCCAACCAGCTCAGCGACCTGCTCAACGAGTTCGACGAGGTCCGCGCCCTGCTGCGCATGACCGAGGCCACCAGCGCCCTGGTCATGGACCGCCACTCCCAGCGCGCCTTCCGCGTCCTCTTCGACGGCATCGGCGACAACTTCCAGCTCCACACCCTGCTCGCCGACGCCCTCGTCGGCCCCCGCGGCCAGGGGCTGGCCGGGGACCCGCCCGACCCGCGCTGGGTCGCCGCCTTCCGCGACAGCGACCCCGACCCCGCCGCCCAGACCGTGCGCGGCTGGTGGAACCTGGTCGCCCACGACGGCACCTGGGTCTGGAACGAGGGCGTGCCCGCCGAGATCCCCACCGTCGACGGCGAACCCGTCCTGGTCCTGGACGAACAGCCCTACCCCCGCTCCTGGAACGCCGGACGGCGCCACCCCCAGGTCCGCGGATGGCTGGAGGTGGAGTCCGAACTGCCCCGGGAGGAGGCCGCCCTGTGGTGGAAGCGCGTCGCCCCGGCCGAACCCGCCATCCCCAGCGACGACGAGGGCGAGCACACCCCCATCCCCGAACCCGTCCTGGCCGTGGACGAACCCGAGCCCGGGCGCGTGCGCGGCTTCCTGGCCGAGGAGGCGCCCGCACCGGCCCCGACCCCCGCCGCACCCCCGGCCGAACCGTGGACCGAGCCCTTCCCCGTGCCGCCCCTGCCGACGCCGGACACCCGGCCCCCGGCCGGGCCGCGCCCCGCACCGCCCGCACCGTCCGCCGACCCCGCGCCCGAGCCCCCGGGCCGGGCCGCCCAGCGCCCCGGGACCCCCGGCACCGGGATCCTGCCGCCCCTGCCGCCCGGGGTGTCCAAGAGCGCCAACTGGGGACCCACCTGGCGCTGACCCGCGCCCGGGGACCGCTCCCGCACCGGCGGGGACCGCGCCGGCCGGGCCCCGGCCCCGCGGTGAGCCGGGCGGGCCCCGCTCCGGCGCACCGGCCCCCCGAGGGGGGAGGGGCACGGCTCCGCACCCGCCGGGGGAGCGCGCCGTGGGCGGGGGCGCCCCCGGGCACGGCGGGGGGCGCCCGCCCCCCCCCCGGGCCCCCGGCGCCGGGGCCCCCCCCCCCCCCGGCCCCCCCCCCCCCCCGGGGGCCCCCCCCCCCCACCGCGGTCGGGGGCTGCCCCGGGGACCGGCGGTCAGCCGCCGAAGATGGCGCCGAGGTCGACCTCTGTGCCCAGGAACATGGACCCGACGATGAGGATCAGCAGCCCCGGCAGCAGGGTCACCGCCGTCACCATCGTCACGCGCGGGTTCATCCGCTGGGCCTTGCGGCGCATGTACTGGGCGTCGGCACGGCGCATGTCCCGGCTGATGTCCACCAGGGTGTCGCTGAGCGGGGCGCCCAGCTCCTCCGCCTGCTGGATGGCGGTCACGAACTTGCTCAGCGACTCGTTGCGGGTACGGCGCCGCAGCATCTCGAAGGCCTCGCGCCGGGACGTCCCCAGCTCCATCTGGCGGAGGGCGAGCGTGAACTCGTCGGCGAGCACCCCGGGCATCGACTCGGCCACCCTGGCCACCGCGGCCCGGAACGACATCCCCGCGCTCACCGTCACCGAGAGCACGTCCAGGAAGTCCGGCAGCTGCGACTGCACCCGGTCGGCCCGCTCCTGGCCCTGGACGTACATGCTCAGATCGGTCAGCCCCATGAACGCCAGCACGACCACGCCCACCAGGGGGCTGCCCACGGCGAACATCAGCAGCCCCAGGGGGCCGTACAGCGCCACCTCGCCGATCTTGCGCCGCACGTACCGTTCGACGGTCAGCCCGTCCGGGCGCCCCGCCGCCTCCAGCCGCTCGGTGACGGAGGCGCGCATCCGCGGGCTCATCGACGCCAGGACCGACTTGACGAAGGGCTTGCCGATCGCCTCGGTCAGGCGGTGCAGGAAGAACGTCTCCTCCGACTTGGTCCGGGGCGTGCGGGCCGCCGGACCGCCCACCTCCACCCGGGTCCGCGACATGGTCAGGTACAGGCCGTAGCAGGCGGTCAGCACGACCAGGGCGCCGGCCAGCGCCGCGGCGAGCGGGACCAGGGTGGGGAGCACACTCATCGGGGGAGTCCTTCTAGAGGTCGAACTTGGTGATGCGGGACACCAGCAGGAAACCGAGCGCGAACAGCGCCGCCACCACCAGCAGCACCGTCACCCCCGCGACGGACGTGGTCATGACGCGCATGATCCCGGGCTCGATGCCGTTGATCAGGAACAGGGCGCCCACCGACATGAACCCCAGAGCCCACACGGTGCTCGTCGTCTCGCTGAGGATCGTCTGCACCTCGCGCCGGGTCTCCTTGCGGTTCTCCAGGGTCTCGGAGATGTTGCGCAGCGCCGTGACCAGCGAACCTCCCGAGCGCGACGCCACCACCAGTGTGGACAGCAGCACCCCCAGCTCACGCGAGGGCATCCGCTCGCGCAGCTCCCGCACGGCCTCCTCGAAGGCGGCGCCGAGCTTCATCGACTCCGCCATCCGGCCCAGCTCCTCCCCGGCGGGCCCGTCCAGCTCCTCGGCGGCCATCGCCACCGCCGTGGGCAGCGCCAGCCCGGCGGAGGTCGCGTTGCCCAGGACCCGCGCCAGGTCCGGCAGCTGGGCGGTGAACTCCTCGCGCCGCTTGGCCTCCGCCCGGTTCAGGTAGGAGAAGAAGAGGAACGCCACCCCGACCGCGGCCAGCAGGCCGAAGAACGGGGCCAGGACCTGCCAGACCACGATCACCGCCAGGAGCGAACCGCCGGTCAGCGCGAGCACGAACGTCGAGAGGCGCACGTCCGCCCCGGACCTGGCGATCCGGCGGTACAGACGCGAACCCCACTGGGTGCGGTAGATGGCCGCGTCCAGGCGGGCGGCCGGCGTGGACGCCTCGTACTCGGCCCGGTCCAGGGCGCTGCGGGCGGCGATCATGCGACGCTGCTCGGCGCTGGCCACGAACTCCCACAGCCCCCACAGGGCCACGGCGAGGACCACGGCCAGGCCGCCGAGGATCGCCACGAACTGCCAGGTCACCGGGACTCCAATCGGGTGGGGGGCGAGCACGCCCCGGAGGGCTCGGGAAGGGGGGTCACCATCGGCCCGCGACGCCCTCGTCGGGGACGACGCCGAACGCCGCCGGGATGGCCTCGCCCACGTGGTAGATCCGTCCCGCCATGTGCCGCGGCATCGGGTAGTGCCGGAACTCGCCCGACACGGACCTGTTGGGGCCCGTGGGCAGGGCGTCGAAGGTCATCACCGGGTCCAGCCGGAACTCCTCCCGGCGGCGTGAGGAGACCACGGCGATCTCGTTGACCCGTCTGGACCCGTCCGGCCAGCGCCCCAGGTGCACGATGGCGTCCACCGCGTTGTTGATCTGGTCGCGGATCGCGTCGTAGGGCACGTTGCCGTCGCCCAGCGTCGCCAGGGTCTGCAGCCGGTAGATGGCGTCGTCGGCCGAGTTGGCGTGAACGGTCACCAGGGAGCCGTCGTGGCCGGTGTTCATGGCCTGGAGCATGTCGATGGTCTCCGGACCGCGCACCTCGCCGACGATGATGCGGTCGGGGCGCATCCGCAGCGCGTTGCGGACCAGGTCGCGGATGGCGATCTCACCCCGGCCCTCGATGTTGGCCGGCCTGGTCTCCAGCCGCACCACGTGCTCCTGCATGAGCTGGAGCTCGGCGGAGTCCTCGATGGTGACGATGCGCTCGTCGGTCGGCACGAACGCCGACATGGCGTTGAGGAACGTGGTCTTCCCCGTGCCGGTGCCCCCGGACACCACGATGTTGAACCGGGCCCGCACCATCGCGGCCAGCAGGATGCCCGTCGGCGCGTCCAGGCTGCCCATCCGCACGAGCTCGTCGATGGGGTAGGGCTTGGGGAAGCGCCGGATGGTCAGGATCGGCCCGGACAGCGACAGCGGCGGGATGATCACGTTGACGCGCTCGCCCGTGGGCAGGCGGGCGTCGACCATCGGCGAGGACTCGTCCACCCGGCGGTTGACCAGCGACACGATGCGGTCGATGGTCTGGTAGAGCTGCTCCTCGCCGTTGAAGGTGGCGTCCACACGCTGCATCCTGCCGCCGCGCTCGATGAACACGTTGTCGGGACCGTTCACCATGATCTCGGTGACGGTCTCGTCGGCCAGCAGGGGCTCCAGCACACCCAGGCCCAGGGCCTCGTCCACGACCCTGCGGATCAGCAGCGACCGCTCACGGTCGGACAGCACCGGGCCCTCGCGGGTGAGGACGTGACCCACGACCTTCTCCAGCCGCACCCGGCGCTGCGCCAGGGACAGCTGGGTGAGGTCCTCCAGGTTGATCTCCTCCAGGAGGCGCCGCCGCCAGTGCGTCACGCTGGCGCTGTCCGCGCGGCCCTCGACGACGCGGTCCTCCTCGAGGCGGTCCTTCAGGCCCATGTCCCTCGTCTCCTTCCCCCCGGACGGGCGCGGCGCACCGCTCCCGCCTCACACATTGGGCATGTCCACGCGACGCGTCAGGGTCAGGTCGAGCCCCGACGACGAGAACACGATGGGCAGCGGGTGCGACACCTCCACGTAGAAGCCCTCGCTGTCGTTGGTCCCGCTGGTGACGGTCGCGTCGTCCAGCCACGAGGGCAGGGCCTCCCGGGCCGCCGCCTCCGCGCCCGGCAACTGCTCGGCCCCGGCCACCCGGGCGCCGGCGCGCGCGGCCGACTCCAGGCGCTCGACCGCCACGAAGGCCAGGAACGCCTCGATCGCGACGACCGCGGTCAGGAGCAGGATCGGGAAGAACGCCGCGAACTCCAGGAGCGGGCCGCCGCGGTCGGCGTCCCGCCCCGCCCGGCCGCCGAGCGGTAGGCGCCGCGCGGCTCCACCGCGCGGGCGCCCCGGGGAGGAACCCCGGGAGGTGGGGCCGCCCCGGCCGGAGCCGGGACCGGCGGTCGGTCGGCTCATGGCGCGGTCCCCCGCGGCTCCACCTCGGGGACGACCAGGGCCTCACCGGTGATGTCCCACGGCCCCGTGACCCCGGGCAGGAAGATCGGCATGGCGAGCGTGACCCGCGCGAACCGCCCGCCGTCGCGCTCGACGACGCTCACCGTCATCACGTCCTCGCCGTCCCACGGCGGCCGCACCCGCTTGCGGGCCTCCTCACCGATGCGCTCCATGTCGTCGGGGGTCACGGAGGCCTGGCGGGCGGCCTCGGCGGCGCCGTGCGAGGCGTACATCGAGGTGATGCCGAGAAGCAGGACCTGCCACACCAGTGCCATCGCGAGCATCATGAACGGCACCGCGGCCGCGAACTCCACGATGACCGCGCCGTCGTCGCGGCGGCGCCGGGCGCGCGCGGACCGCGGCTCAGCCATCGAACCCACCGCGGCCCCCGCCGCCCCACGGCCCCGCCGCCGGGCGGCCCCCCGAAGGCGTCGCGGAGGACCCGTTGGCGGCCCTGTGGGCCGGATCGGGGACCGACGCGTTGAGGAACCCGGACACGTCGCGGGTGGACGGCGCGAGTGCCTGGCGGTCCGCGAGGGCGGCGAACGACCCCAGCCCGCCGGAGGGCGTGGTCGACCCGCCCTTGCCGCCGCTGCCCGGAGGGGCCGGCGGGCTCAGCAGGTCCAGCTCCGCGGCCAGGCGCGCGAAGGCCTTGCGCAGGCCCTCGTCGGTGACCTTGGTCGGATCGCCGTTGTTCTCCCCGGGTTCGAGGGCCCGGTAGGCCGCGGGGACCGGGGTGCGCAGCACCCTGGTGCCCAACAGCTGCTGGAGGAAGTCCGGCTGGATCTCGTTCTTGCGGCTGTGCCGTGTGACCAGCGAGTACACGTCCTCGTGGGAGCGGATCTGCAGCCGTTCCCACATGCCCATGAGCCGCTGGGCGCCGCGCAGCGCCGGGACGTCGGGGGTGACGGTGACGACCGCGGTGTCGGCGAGCTCCACCGCCATGGCGGTGGCCTCGTTCATGGTCGAGCCGCAGTCCACCACCACCAGCTCGTACCGGGAGCGCAGCGCGTTGAGGACACGGCGGGTGGCGCGGGCGGTGACGTCCTCGCCGCGTTCGCCGTGCTCGGGCGCGAGCAGGACGTGCGGGCCCCGGTGGTCCACGTACAGGGTCTCGGCGAGCATCCCCGGGGTGATGTCGTCCCCGGCGTCGACCAGGTCGCTGATGGAGCGGCGGTGGCGCAGGTTGAGGAACGCGGGCAGGTCGCCCGTCTGGAGGTCGAGGTCCACCAGGCACACGACCCGGCCGGCGGCCGCCGCGACCATCGCGAGGTGGACGGCGCAGGTGGTGGCGCCCACGCCCCCCTTGGCGCCGCTGACGGCCATGATCCGGCCGCGCACACCGGAGGCGGGCAGGTCCAGGGACGCCGACTCCAGGTGGCGGCGCAGGGTCCGCGACCACTCCGCGGCCTTCGTGACGCGGGTCTCCAGCTCGGCGATCCCGGAGTCGTGGGGCAGCACGCCCCGGGCGCCGGCCTCCATCGCCCCGGTGAACGTGTCGGGGTCCATGGTGGGGGAGACCAGGAGGATCGCGAGCTGGGGGTGGCGGTGGGACAGGTCGCGGATGGCGTCGAACACCGGGGCGGGCCCCAGTTCCTGGTGGATGAGCACGACGTCGATCTCGGGGAACTCCCCCGCCGCGTCGATCAGCGCGGAGGTGGTGGGCCGGGAGGCCACCAGTTCGGCGCTGCCCAGCTCCTCGAAGCGCGCGGCCAGCACCAGCTCCGCCTCGGAGGTGGGCATACCCGCCAGGACTCGGAACATCAACGTCTACCCCCCATGCGGCGCGGGCCGCTCGTCGGTCGTCTCTCCCTCGTCGGGGGTCGCGCCCCCGGCGAGGTCGTCGAAGTCCCCGCTGCAGAACTCGCTGGCCCCGGGCGTTCCGCCGCCGTCGGCGCTCACCAGCGCCAGCCTGAGCTTGGTGGAGAAGTCCTCCGCGTAGGCGAGCTGGAGCGCCGCCTGCGGGTCGAGGCGGAAGGTCACCGGGACCACCCCGGAGACACCGCCGTTCTCGCGCTCCTGGGAACGGAGCTCCCCGATGTCGAGGACCTCGACCTCGGTGATGATCCGCACCGCGCACGCCTCACCGTGGTCGCGCGGCTGGAACGTGCCGTAGATGTCCACGAACGATCCGCGCTGCACCTTGCCCGCGACACCGGTCTCGGCGTCGACCATGATCGCGATCTCCCGCTCGCCCGTGGTGAGGGTGGGCTGGGGCTGCACCATGCCGCGCTGGAGGTAGACGCCCTCCTCCAGGTGGGAGGCGGCGACGAGCTCCTGGTCGGCGGGTGTGTCCACGTCGGCCAGGTCGGTGATGAACACCTCGGGGTCGAAGTACATCCTCGGCACCTGCACCCGTTCGACGGAGTCCTCGCCGACGGGCTGGTAGGCGTCCACGTCCTCCGACAGGCGGAGGACGGTCGCGAACTCGCCCAGGCGGTCCTGCTGCGAGTTGAGGTAGGTGAACACGGACGCGAACACGGCGACGGCGCCGATGGCGGCGACGACCATGAGCAGCACGCCACGTCGCTGACGGGGGTTCATAGGGGGTCTTTTCCGTTTCCAGTGTCGTCGCGGAGCCGTCCGCCCGTCGGGCCGGCGCGGTCGCGGGCCCTAGCGGGAGTAGGTCCTGGGTGTACCGGGCCACAGGGCGCGGCCCGCGAACGGGGCGCCCTCCGGCCGGTCGGCGGTCGGTGGGGTCGGTCGGCCGTCGGAGGCGCCCCTGCCGCCCGGGGGCGGAGGGGTGCCGTCGGACGGCGGGTCGGAGGGTAGGGGCCCCGCCCGGCGCCGGCCCCGCGCGTGGCCGGGCGACGGGCCCTCCACCGGGCCCTGCGCGGGTCCGGGGGACGGGCGCCGCTGCGGCCGGGGCGCGGATTCGGGCACGGGGGGCCGGGACGTCTGCGGTGTCCGGACGCCTGCGCCGGTCCGGGGGCTGTCGGCCGAGCAGAAGGGGCAGGGCCTGCCCGACATGGGTTCGCCGCACCAGGAGCAGTACGAGGCGCGAATGGCGCCCGCCGCGTAGGCGAGCGCCTGGGGGTGGGCGCTCAGGGCAACGAACTCCACGTACCGGGACGTTCCCCAGTACACGGGCCCGAGCGGTTGGACGGGAAGGGTGCGGGTGGCCACCGGCTGGATGGCCTGCGGCAGGTTGTCGTCGAAGACCCCGGTGATGGACGGGTCGGGGGTGGAGCAGAGCAGCTGGACCGGCTGGACCGGGCGGAAGGGCAGCGTCCGGGAGACGTCGGCCGGACGCAGGCGTCCCACGCGGGCGGTGGGGGCGCAGTAGGCGAGGAAGGACACGGACGGTGCGAAGGAGCCCATGTGCTGGCGCATCGAGGTGGGGATGGTGGACAGGCCGGAGACCGTCTTCAGCCAGGCGCCCGCGAGCAGGTGCCGGGGGAGTTCGTCGCAGAGCGCGGCGACCATGCCCGGCGGCAGGTAGGGGGCGAGGTAGGCGAGCTGGTCCGCGATCAGTGACAGCGCCAGGGGGGAGAGGTCGACGGCGATCCCCGCGACGTGGTCGGTGCGCATGGAGCCGCGCGCGAAGTTGATCGCGCGTTCGGCGTCCTCGGACCGCCAGGCGGGGTAGAGCGCGACGACCTTGCGGCCGGCGTCCACCTGCTGCCTGGCGAAGGCGACGAACGCCGAGCTGCGCTCGCCGATGCCCTCGCCCCGCATCGCGAACCGCTGCGCCCGGACCTCGCCCACATGGCCCGTGCTGGGGATATCCGCCAACAGGGCGACGGTCGTCGCCGACCGAGGTTGGGCTCTGGACACTGGGCAAGCTCCATCGGTTCTGCGCGCTTGGGAGAGATCTGAAGCAGAGCGGCCTCCCGCGTCGAAGGTGCCACCCGAACGCATCGTAACGAATGTGTGGCTGAAGGGGGGAGACCTCGCATTTGTCGCCATTGAACAGGAGGCGCGGGCCGGCCGGAAGGACCGGGGGCGGGAACCCGCGTGCGCGACCCGTGCGCGGCGCCTCCCGCGCAGGTCCCGGGGGACCGGCCCGGGGCGGGACGCCGGTCGCGTCGGCCGCATGCGGCCAGGGGGTGGACAGGCCGTTCCGCGCCGGTCCGGTGGACATGTGTGTGCCTTGCCCGGCGTGTTCGCGGGCTGTACGCGTGTTCGTCTCCTCACCTCCGTCCTTCCCACCCAAGGATGCCCCTCCGCTCCGCCTCCCACCAGTGCCCACGGCCGAACTGTGGAAAACTCCCCGGCGGGCACGGGTGTCGCGTGCGTCTCGTCGGGGGTTGGGGCGTCCTGCGGAGGGAACGAATCGGGGGGACTTCGCGTCATATCTTGAGAAGTCAGACGCCCCTGAGGAGACCAACGATGCGCAAGGCAAACCGTGCCGCGGCCGGAGCCGCCGCCTGGCAGGTCATCCAGAACTCCGACACCGACATCTCGGTCTGGAAGCGGATCGGGGCCGTCCCGCGCATGCTCGGGGCCAAGATGCGCGGCCGGTACCCGGACCTGAGCAGCGGGAAGCTGCTCGGCATGCTGGTGCTGGCGGTCTACATCGTCTCGCCGGTCGACTTCGTCCCCGAACTGTTCATCCCCCTGCTCGGCCTCGCGGACGACATCGGCGTCGCCGTGTGGCTGACCACGATGGCGCTCGGCGAGAGCGAGCGCTTCGTGCGGTGGGAGCGGCAGAGCCAGACCCAGCAGGCCTTCCACGAGGCCAACCGGCCCGGTGAGGGCGCCGGTCGTCCGGATCCCGGACAGGCGGGCCCGGGCCCCGGGGGCGCCCGAGACGGGGCCGACCGGGCCGCCGCCCGGAGGTCCTGACGGGCGGGCCGCCCGGCCTCCCGGAAGCACTGACGGGCCCCGCGCGTCACCGGACACGCGGGGCCCGCTCCGGTCCGTCCGTCCCCGCGGCCGGGGCCCGGGCCCGCCCCGGCGCCGAGCCGCCCCCGTGACGCGTGGGGGTTGAGACCTCAAAGCAATTGTGGTCGGTCCGCAAATGGTGACAGTGTGACGCCTGTGGCTCCGCAACGATGCGGACGGGCCCTGCGGCCCGCCCGCGCCCTGGGCCGGAGCACGTCGTGGGCCACGGCGTCCGGCCGTGTGCCGCCGACGGCCCGCCGGGGCACGCGGGCCCGCCCGCCGCTCCCACGCCCCGCGGGGCCGAGGAGCGGTCCCCGTCCGCCGCTCCGGCGCGGGATCACCGGTCGGGCCGCGCCGTCCCCCGGTACGACGCGTGGTCGAAGTCGGCGTGGCACCCGGTCCCGGCGAGGTCGTGCACCCACAGGCCGAGGAAAGCGCCCGTGAAACCCCAGGCCCTCACCAGGCCGGCGTTGCCCTCCCGGTCCGGATGGCCGCCCTCGCCGCCCTCGCGCTCGGCCACGTGGTCGTCGGAGAGGATGCCCGCGTCCAGCACCACGCCCATGTCGGTCCACGAGCGCCCGTCCCGGGAGAGGCCGAACCGCAGTTCGGCGCCGTCGATCACGGCCCTCATGTGGCAGCGCTCCCAGTCCTCGACCACGACACGGTGCCCGACCTCCCGGTACCGGCCCCGGTCGCAGGTGAGGACCCTCGCGAACATCCCCTCCTCCTCGTCGAAACCGATCCTCAGGTAGTGCCAGTGCCGGGTGTTGTAGTACGCCGTGAGGCCGGCCATCTGCTGGAAGGTGCGGGTGCGGAACTCCATCACCGTCTCCATGGCGCACCGCTCGTGCTGGACGCGCCGCGCCACCAGGCTCGGCGAGCCGGTGCCCGCGGGGGACTGCCCGCCCCGGATCCGCAGGTGCCCCGGGCGCTCCTCCAGCGACAGCCAGTCCGCGGAGGCGTGGCGCCGCAGGGTGCTCCACTCGGGGCGGAGCTCGGCGGCGTCGAAGCCGTCCGTCTCCGGCGGCTCCGGCCACGGGTGGGGCTCCAGCGCGGGGCCGGGCACCTCCTCGCGGGGCGCGGCCCCCTCCACCCGCGGCCACCCCTCGGGCGACCAGGCCACGCGCTGGAGCGCCGTCTCCCGGCCGCGCACGCACCTTCCGCGCTCGGTGAGGGGGCGCGAGGCCAGGTGCGCCAGGAACCACTCGCCGCCCCGGGTCTCCACCAGGCTCCCGTGGCCGGCCTTCTGGAGGACCAGCGAGGGGTCGGGGCGAGAGGTGAGGGTCGGGCCGGCCGGGTCGGGCTCGTAGGGGCCCTCGATCCGGCGCGACCTCGCCACCGTGACCTGGTGGTCCCAGGTGGTCCCGCCCTCGGCGGTCATCAGGTAGTACCAGCCGTCCTTGCGGTACAGGTGCGCCCCCTCGGTCACACCGGCCTCGGTCCCGGCGAAGATGAGACGCGCCTCGCCGACCAGCCGCATCGCGTCGGTGTCCAGTTCCTGGAGCACGATCCCCCTGAACGCGTTCCTGCCGGGACGCCAGTCGTTCAGGTTGGACAGCACCCAGCTGCGGCCGTCCGCGTCGTGGAAGACCGACGGGTCGAACCCCATGGAGTGCAGGGGCACCGGGTCCGACCAGGGGCCGGTGACCGCCGGTGCGGTGGTCACGAGGTTGGGGGTGTCCCAGAAGCCGCCCGCGTAGTTCTCCACGTTCGTGAAGATCAGGTAGAACAGCCCTTCCTTGTGGGAGAGGCAGGGGGCCCACACGCCGGCGGAGTCCCGGCGCCCCGTCAGGTCCAGGAGCCGCGCCTCGGTCAGCGCGCCGCCCAGGGGACGCCAGCGGACCAGGTCCCTGGAGTGGTGCAGCACCACCCCCGGGCACCATTCGAAGGTCGACGTGGCCAGGTAGTAGTCGTCCCCGACCCGCAGGATCGAGGGGTCGGGGTGGAACCCGGGGAGCACCGGGTTGGCGATGGTCCCGGAGAGCGCGGCGGTGGCGGGGAGGGTCGTCATCGTGGCCTTTCGTCAGTGCGGTTCGTGTGTGGTCGGGAGGGGTTTCCTACTTGCCGAACCCCGCGGCCAGCCCGCCCAGGAGGTGCCTGCGCCCGAACAGGTAGAGGGCGAAGATCGGCAGGGTGGAGAGGACGACGGCGGCCATCAGGCCGGGCACGTCGGTGCCGTACTGGGTCTGGAAGGACCACAGGCCCAGCGGGAGGACGCGGTTCTCCTCGCTCTGGGTGAGCACCAGCGGGAAGAGGAAGTTGTTCCAGGCGTTGAGCCCCACGAAGATGGCCACGGTGACCACGCCGGGGCGCGCCAGGGGGAGCACCAGGCGCAGGAACGCCTGGAGGTTGGTGGCGCCGTCCAGCGCCATCGCCTCGTAGAGCTCGCCGGGCACGTCGCGCAGCGAGCTGGTCAGCACCACGATGGAGATCGGCAGTGTGAACGCGGCGGTGGGCAGGATGATCGCCGTGAGGCTGTCGTACAGGCTGAGACGGGTGATGATCAGGTAGATCGGGATGATCACCGCCTGGGCGGGGACCGCCAGCCCCAGCAGGAACAGCAGGAACGCCACACGGAGGGCGCGGCTGCGGCCGCGCACGATCGCGAACGCCGCCGGCAGGGCCACGGCGAGGACCAGTGCCACGGAGCCGCACGCCACGACCAGGCTGTTGGCGAGGAACCGCAGGAACCCCACCTCGAGGACGTTGAGGTAGTTGTCCAGGGTCAGGTCGTCCGGCAGGGCGAGCGGGCCGTCGGCCATGTAGTCGCCCGGCCCGCGCAGGCTGGTGGCGAGCAGGTAGTAGATCGGCACCGCGACGACGACGAGCCACAGCGCGGCCCCGATCCCGCCGCCGACCGAGGGCCTGGTTCGGGTGGCCATGTCACATTCCCTCTCTCTGGCTGGTCATACGGGCGTAGCCGGTCACGCGCACCACCAGCAGCGACAGCCCGGTGCCGATGACGACCAGCAGCACCGCGACGGCGCTCGCGTAGCCCATCTCGAAGGCGATGAAGCCCTGGTTGTACATGTGCAGCGGCAGGATGCGGGTCGCGTTGCCCGGACCGCCGTCGGTGAGCAGCAGGACGGTCTCGAAGTAGGTCATCGACCCGACCAGGATCAGCACGGACGAGGCGATGATCGTGTGCCGCAGCTGGGGGACGGTGATGTGCCAGAACCTCCGGAGGGGGGAGGCCCCGTCGAGTTCCGCGGCCTCGTAGAGGGAGCTCGGGATCTGCCGTGCCGCCGCCTGGTAGAGCAGCATGTGGAACGGCAGGAACTGCCACAGCAGGATGAGGACGATCGCGTACAGGGCCAGCGAGCGGTTGCCGAGCACGTTGCCGTCGGGCAGCCCGATCCAGGGGCCGATCTGGGAGGGCAGGCCGAAGTTCGGGTCGAGCAGCGCCTTCCAGATCAGGGCGATGGCGGCGGTGGACAGCAGGAGCGGGAGGAAGAACACGGCGCTCGCCACGGCCCGTGCGCGCTGGTGTCCCGCCGCCCATGTGCCGAACGCCAGGGCCAGGGGGGTCTGCGTCGCCCAGCACAGCGCGGTCAGGGCCAGGGTGACGCCCAGTCCGCGGGTGACGTCGTCGTCGCCCGGGAGCGCCCGCCAGTTGTCCAGGCCCACCCACTGCGGGGAGCCGAGCCCGTTCCACGCGGTGAGGCTGAGGTAGACGACCACCGCGACGGGAGCCAGGCCGAACAGGCCGAAGAACAGCAGGGCCGGAGCGGCCCAGGCGAACCCGGGCCGCTCCGCGGGGGTCGCGGTCCTCACAGGTGCTGCTCCATGTCCTGGGAGAACTCCTCGGGGGTGATGTCGCCGAGGAAGAGCAGCTGGAGGTTGGTCAGCAGGGCCTGCGAGGCGGACGGGGACAGCGCCTGGTCCCACGACTGGGTGAAGCTCGGCGCCTCGGAGACCAGCTGGTGGGTGAAGACGGCGAAGTCGGCGTGCTCGCTCTCCTGGAGCCGGTCCTCCACGCCCTCGATGGGGGGCACCTGGCCCGCCTCGATGAGCCCGTCGACGTACTCGTCGGAGGCGAAGGTCTCCACCAGGAAGTCCACGGCCGCGTCCGTGTGCCCGCTGTCGGCGTTGACGGAGAAGTAGTTGCTGGGGTTGCCGACGATCGCCCCGGGTTCGCCCTCGCCGCCCTCCACGGTCGGGAAGGCCGTGTACCCGAGGTCGCCGCTCGCCATGAACTCGGGGCTGTCCTGCTGCTGGCGGGCGATGTCCCAGGTCCCCATGAGGAACATGGCGGACTCCCCGGTGGCGAGCAGTGCCGAGGCGCTGCCGTTGTCGTAGTCGATGGAGCTGAAGTTGGTGCCGAACGCGCCCCTGTCGACCAGCTCCTGGCACATCTCCATGGCCCTGACGATCGCCGGGTCGCTCCACGCGCCCGCCTCGCCGTCGACGACGGCCTGGAAACTGTCGGGGCCGCCGATCCGCTCGACCAGGTACGAGAACCACATCAGCTGGGTCCACCCCTGGGCCCCGGGGAGGGTGACGGGGGTGACGCCCCGCTCCTGGAAGGTGTCGACGGCGTCGAGCAGTTCGTCGTAGGTCTCGGGGGGCTCGATGCCGGCCTCCTCGAAGACCGCCCTGTTGTGGAACAGCACGACGGGCTGCACGCCGAGGATGGGGACGCCGTAGTAGGCGTCGTCGATCCGGGCGACGTCGAGCACGCTGGGGAGGAAGGCGTCCCGGAACTCCGGCGCGTCCTCCAGCGCCCCGGTCAGGTCGACGGCCTGGCCGGCGTCGACGTACTGCGCCAGGTTGCCGCCGCCCCAGTTGAAGAACACGTCGGGGGCGTTGGGCGAGCCGAGGGCCACCTGGAGCCGCTGCTTGTAGGAGTCGTTGACGTAGGTGACGAGTTCGGCGGGGACGTCGCTGTCGGCGTTGTAGGCCTCGATGCCCGCTTCGACCAGCTCGTTCACCGCGGCGTCCTCCAGGGCCCACACCTGGAAGGCGTCGCCGCCGCCGGGCCCGGTCGTCCCGCAGCCCGTGGCCAGGAGCATGGCCAGGGCCAGGGAGGTACCGCCGATCACACGTATCCGGTAGGTGCTTCTCATGGGGACACCGCTCTTCCGTCGGGGGGAGACGTGGGTCGAAATTCTCGAAATATTTCGATATGTTTCGGTTGGCATGACGCTAAGTTGTCCGAGGGGGTGCGTCAAGGCCCCCTCTGATTTCGGGTAGGTTACGGCGAATGCCCTCGAAATCTTTCGAGATAGAATCCTGAAGGGCCGCGAACCGCTCCCGGCCCGGATCCGACGAGGAGGCGCATGCCACAGCGACGACCCACCCTGGCGGAGATCGCCCAGGAGGCGGGGGTCTCCGTCCCGACCGTGTCCAAGGTGCTCAACGGTCGCCTCGACGTCGCCGCGGAGACCCGCCGCCAGGTGGAACGGCTCCTGGAACAGCACCGCTACCAGCCGCGCAGGCACCGCGACGACCGGACGGTGGGCCTCATCGACCTGGTCTTCCTCGACCTGGGCAGCCCCTGGTCGATGGCGATCCTGGACGGGGTCGAGGAGGTCACCCACGAGGCGGGGTTCGGCATCGTGGTCTCCGCCGTGCACGACCGCAGCCGCACCCGGCCGGGGCGCAAGTGGCTGGACAACCTCCAGGCACGCAACTCCGACGGCGTGGTCCTGGTGCTGTCCGAACTGTCCGCCGCGCAGCACGCCCAGCTGGACGCGCTGGGCATACCCGTGGTGGTGGTCGACCCCGTCGGAGACCTCGCCAAGGACGTCCCGGCGGTCGGCGCCACCAACTGGGCCGGGGGCGTCGCCGCGACCGAGCACCTCATCGGCCTCGGCCACCGGCGCATCGCCACGCTGAGCGGCCCGCCGGACGTGATGTGCAGCCGGGCGCGGGTGGACGGCTACCGGAGCGCGATGCGCGACGCGGGCCTCGCCGTCCCCGACGACTACGTCCGCTACGGCGACTTCCTGCTGGACACGGGCCGGACCGAGACGGCCGCCCTCCTGGAGCTGCCCGAGCCCCCCACCGCGATCTTCGCGGGGTCGGACCAGATGGCCCGGGGGGCCTACGGGGCCCTGTTCGACCGCGGGCTGCGGGTCCCGGACGACGTCAGCGTGATCGGCTTCGACGACCTGCCCGAGGCGCTGTGGGCGACTCCGCCGCTGACCACCGTCCGCCAGCCCCTGCGCGACATGGCGCAGATGGCCGCGCGCATGCTGCTCGACCTGGTCGGCGGAGACCGGCCCGAGACCACCCGCGTGGAGATGGCCACACGGCTCGTGGAGCGCAGCAGCACGGCCCCGCCCAAGGGCTGACCGGCCCGGGGGGCCGCGCCCGGCGGGGACACGCGGAGGGGAGCGCCGGGTGGCGGGCGCTCACGTGCGGTGCGGGCCGACGGTCGCGGGCGCGGTCGCGGGGAGCGGTCAGGGACCGTCCCGGTCCTCGTCCCACCCCTCGTCCGCGTCGGCGTCCTCGCTGCCGGGCCCGATGCGGACGACCTCCAGGTCCAGGCCCGCGGCCGGGCGGCCCAGCGCGGAGGCGAGCGCGCGCAGGGCCTGGCCCTCGGCCGCCTCCCGGCTCAGCGCCACCGGCAGGTCCAGGGCCGCGGGAAGGTCCTCCTGGGCCGGGAACCGCGTGTGCCACCCGGCGCCGTCGCACAGGACGGCCGCCGCGTAGCAGGGGTCGTCGCCGTCGTGCCCGAAGAGGGTCACGTCGACCTCGTCGGGGGAGACGCCCAGGCGCCCGGCGACGACCTCGGACATCTCGTCCGCCAGCCCGGCCTCGTCGTCGCCGGTCACGACCGCGTCGGGCCGTCCCGGCAGTTCGACGACGGCGCGCCGGGTGTGGCCGTCGCCGGTGACGATGCCGAAGTGGTGTGTGTGCACAGGGCCTCCTCGCGAGATTCTGGAGTCTTGCACGCCGGAGCCGCCCCCGGACAGGGGTTTTCCGGGACGGACCGGACGTCGCGGACTCTCCCGGGCGCGTGCCGACCGGCCGTCGCGGGCGCGGGCGGCGTGCGGGGTCCTTCTCGGGGGCGGGGCGTCGGGGCCGGCGAAGGGCTCGGAGCCCGGGGGCGCGCCTGCCTCCTCCCCGGCGGGCGGGCACGCGTCCGGCAGTGGCACCGGGCGTGCGGCGTCCGGGGCCACGCCGGTGAACGCAGGGTGCCGGCCCGCGCCGGGGCCCTCCGCTTCCCGGCGGCAGGGCGCCGTCGCCGGCGTTCCGGACGGGGAGCCTCCCGGGGCGGGCGCAGAGGGGGCGGCCTCCCCGGGGCGGCAGGCCCGTGCGGGGCCGGGGGCGGGCTATGCCTGGTCGGGGCCGGGGACGATCAGGTCCACCATGCGGTCCACCAGGGGGCCGGCGGCGTCGTCGGCGAGTACCGCGGGCAGGGTCAGGTGCTCGATGAACAGGCCCGTCATCGCCAGGTAGAGCGTCACCACGGTGGTCCGGTCGCCGGGGAAGCCGCCCTCCAGGTGGGTGCGCACGTTCTCCTCCAGCGTCTCCTTGATGGTGCGGGTCAGCTCCTCGCGGATGCCCGGGTGGCGGTTGGCCTCCAGCCGGAGCTCCAGCAGCGCCAGGTAGCCGTTGCGGTTGTGCTCGATGCGCCGCAGCAGGTCCTGCATGCCCAGCCGGGTCTGCTCCCGGGACGGCAGGGCGTTCGTGAACCGGTCCATGAACTCGTCGGTGGGGGTCAGGCGCACATGGACGTGCGCGCCCGCCTGGAGCAGGAGCTCGGCGCGGTTGGCGAAGTAGTTCGACGCAGTGCCCTTCGGCACCTCCGCGCGTGCGTCCACAGCCCGGAAGGTGAGCCCCCGCGCCCCCTCCTCGGCCAGGACGTCGATGGCCGCGTCCAGGAGGGCGCGCCTGCGTTCGGGGTTCTGCCGCATGGTCTCGGTCTCCAGTCGTCGGGAAGAGCTGCTTGCTGCAACCACTTTAAGTGTAGTACTTTAGGTGAAGTGGTCAAGAACGACTCAGGGGAGAACACCGTGAATATCGACCTCATCGGCATGGCGGTGCTCTGCGACGACCCGCGCGCGAGCGCCGAGTGGTTCGCCGAGCACATCGGCTTCGAGATCGGCGCCGACATCGGCTGGTACGTCAACACCCAGCACGCCCAGCACAAGAACCTGTCGCTGGACTTCGTCCGGCGCGACCACGCGTCCCTCGCCGAGGGGATGCTCGGCAGGACGGTGGCGGGGACACTCGTCGCCTTCCTGGTGCAGGACGCGGACGCGGAGGAGAAGCGGCTGAGGGAGGCCGGCCTGGAGATCGTCCTGCCCCTGGTCAGCGAGCCCTGGGGGCAGCGCCGCTTCCAGGTCGCCGGCCCCGAGGGGCTCTTCGTGGAGATCCTCCAGCTGGTCGCCCCCGACCCGCGGTGGATGAGGGACAACGGCTTCGCGCCGGAGTAGCGCACGCGGGACCGGCCGGGGGGCGCCGCGGGACCGGCCGGGGCGCCCTGTCCCGCGGCGTGCGCACCGGGCGCCGGATCAGAAGTGCTCGGCGAGCGGCCCCAGCACCGGGACCCACTCCTGGGCGGAGACCTCCGCCACCAGGCCCTGGATCCGGAAGGGGTCCTTCTCGGTGTGGGCCACCGCCTCCTCGCGGGAGTCGGCCCGGAACAGCAGCAGTGCGCCGGGGGCCTCCTCGGGGCCGAACGGGCCCGAGCACAGGTTGACGCCCCGCTCGGACAGCCCGCCCAGGTACTCCCGGTGGGCCGGGCGGTGCTCGTCGCGTGCGGCGGCGCTCCCGTCGGCGTAGGTGTAGGTGACGGCGAAGACGGCCATCGGTTTCCTCCCGTAAGGCGTGGTCAGGCGGTGGGCACCGCTTCCGCCGCCACTGTGCCACAGGCGGTCCCCGGGGCGCCGGCCGGGTTCCGGCCGCCACCCGGCCCCCGGCACGACGGGGCGCCGTCACATCCGGGCGAGGGCGTGCTCCCACACGAACTGGACGGCGGCGACGCCGAACCAGACGGCGGCGGTGACCGCGGCCGCCGTCAGTACCCCGGTGACCAGGTAGACGGTGACGGCGATCGTCCGGCGCGCGCCCCGGTGCCCGGGGGTGCGGCAGCTCATCGGCCGCCTCCCACGCGCTCGGGCCGGGGCGGGGCGGAGCCGAGGGGCACGGGCGCGCCGCGCGGTGCGGTCCCCGCCCCGGAACCGGGCGCGGACCCGGCCAGCATCCCCGCGAACGCTGCGGACTCCCCGGCCAGCACCCACCGCAGCAGTGCGGAGAGGCTGGGGTGCGCGGTCCCGGAGCCGTCGGCGACCGACGCCGTCAGGAACACCCGCACCTCCCCGAAGTCGGCCGCCGCGTCCCGCAGAAGGTTCCCGAGCCCCAGGGTCCGTGCCGCCCACTCCTCCGGCGGCATCCCGCCGGGCGCCGCCGAGGTGCCGCGGACCAGGTCTCCGCGGGTGACCACCACCGCCAGACGGGTCCGCGCACGCCGGGGCCGCAGTCTGCGGCCGGACATGCGGTACTGGCGCCGGATCTCGTCGCGCACCGCCCCGTACGCCAGTTCGGGGTCGCGGACGCGCGAGCGGTGCCCGGACAGGCGCGACCGCTCCCCGGCGGTCATGGACCGCCACACCGCCTCGACGCCCAGGGGGTCCACCACCAGCACGAACGTCGACGCCTGCCCCAGATAGGTGAGTTCCTCGGTGGTCGCCGACCGGTTGAACCGCTCCCCGGCCGCGTCGTACACCTGGAGGAGGAGGGTCCGCCCCTCGGCCCCCACACGTACCGTCAGCCCGCGGACCTCGCGCCCCGGGGGAGTGGGGCCGGTCCGGTGGGCCGCGGTCAGGAGCCGCTCGCTGTCGCGCAGCCGCCGGACGGTCTCCTCGCCGACGGGCTCCACGTACGCCTCCCGTGTGCCCCGCGCGGCCTGGGCCAGCGCCAGGTTCATCCCCGCCACCAGGCGGGTCTTGCCCGCGCCCGCGCTGCCGAACAGCGGCAGCACGAACTCCCGGGCCTCACCGGGCCGGTGCTCCAGGCCCCGGTCGCAGTGCGGGCACAGCGCGTCCAGGTCGGCCGAGCCCAGCAGGAGCAGCGTGGGGAGCCGGGCCCCGCACAGGCACCGGCGCCGCAGCAGCCCCCGGAGCCCCGGGCGGATCGCACCGTGCCTGCGCCCGCACCGCGTGCACAGGTACGCCGGGTAGCCGAGCCGCAGGAAGCAGCCCGGGCACACCATCCGCACCCGGCGGACCACCAGCAGGCCGGCGTCCACGACCCGCAGCACCCCCACGAACGTCCATGCCGCCGCCAGGTACGCGGCCACCACCAGGGCGTGGACCGCGAAGTGCGCGCCCAGGAGCACCCCCCACAGGGCCGACGCGGCCCAGGTCCGGCCCACGATCGTCCGCAGGTCCCACCAGGCGGGGCCCCCGTGGTAGGCGCGGTGGGCCGGGTCGTCCCCCTCGCCCGGGGGCGGTTCCTCGGGGCGGCCGCCACCGAACATCACCTCGTGCGTCCGGCGGAAGTACAGGCCCGTCAGCACGGACCCGCCGACCGCGGCGGCGGCGACGCCCAGGGCGACGACGGCGCTCACCAGGAACGCCAGCAGCCACCAGCGCAGGACGTAGACGACCGCCAGCCCGAGCACCGCCACCGACGCCGCGGCCGCGCAGCCCGTCCCCAGGTCCGCCCGGCCCCCGTCCCGGCGCGGCCACAGCGCCCCCGCGAACCCCGCGATCCGTGGCCGGCCGGTGCGGCCCCGCCGAGAGGGCGGCGCCCCGCGCCCGCCCGCCCGCCGCCCTCCGGCGCCTCCGCGCGTCCGGGCCGCCGCACCGCCCGGGGGCGCGGAGCCCTCGGCGCCCGCGGTCGCGCCTTCGCCCGTGGGACCGCTCACGTGTGCCGCCCGCCTGCCCGGCGACCCAGCCCGAACCGTCTCCGCTCCCGTTCCCCGCGCCGCCGCCGGACCCACTCGTCGAACGCCGCCGCCCCCTCCCGGGGCAGCTGTCTGCGCACCCCGGCGAGGTGGCGGCGGCGCCACGCCGCCACGGCGGGGGAGAGCACCGCCGAGTCCAGGCGCCCCCCGCGCTCGTGCCCCGCCAGGTCCTCGTGCCCCGCGGCCAGGTACACCGCGGCCGCCGTCGCCGTGTCGGGCCGGTCGTCGGCCAGCCGGGCGGCGACCACCCCGCAGAAGGCCCCGAACACGTCCTCCGGGCACCCCCGCAGAGCCGCGGCCAGCGTCCCGGGACTCCGCCATCCGGACAGCACGCCCACGACCGTCCGCCGGGCTACGGCGTCCACCGCCGGGTGGACCTCCACGAGCGCCCGGTACACGGCGGCGAGCCGCTCCGGCCCGTGCTCCTCCCCGGCCCGGTGGAGCCCGTCCAGAAGGGGGCGGACCTCCGACCACTCCACCGCCACGCGCTGCCCCGCCGCCGGCAGTCGGTCGCGCAGCCAGTGCCGGGACACCTCGTCCACCAGGTCCCGCCACGCCCGCTCCCCGTCCGGCGCGGGCGCGGCCACCATCGCCTCGGCCACCCAGCCGCCCACGCCCGGGGACACCAGGACGCCGGGGCGCATCGCCCGCAGGGCCAGCAGGGCGGAGTGCGGCCCGTGCCCGGGTCCCCACACCTCCGTCAGCAGGGCGTCGTCCAGATCGTGCTCGGCCAGGCCCGGAGCGTTCGACGCCCGCCCCTCCCGGCGCACCGACACCACGTACGCCAGCAGCCCCACGGGGTCGGAGCGGTCGTCGGTACCCAGGCGGCGCAGCTCGCGAAGGCGCGCGCTGGCCCCGTCGCGGTCGCCGGCGAACAGGGCGCCGGCCGGGCCGATCGCCACGTCCGCGAGCCGGTCGGGGGGCAGGGCCGCCAGCCGCTCCGCCGCGCCGCGCCGCACCTCGTGGTGGTGGGACAACAGGACCGCCACGGCGGGATCGGGCCACGCCGCCCGCGGCGCCCCGCCCCGCCGCCCGGAGGCGGGGGCGGCTCCCGCGACGCCGGGCGCGGAGGGACGGCCGAAGCAGGGGTCCGCCAGCAGAGGGGCGACGACCTCGCGCCCGTACCTCTCCAGGCTCACCGCCGACGGCGCCAGCCCTCCCGCGCGCGCCCATCGCAGCAGCTCCACGGCCCGGTCGGGGGCGACCCCGCCGCCCCCCACCCCGCCGCGCCGGGCTGCCGCGTTCACGCCGGGCGCCCGCGCCGGGGCAGCCTCCGCCCCGGGCCGCCCGCCCCCCGGCGCCCCGGCCTCCGGACCGGTCCCGTCCGGTTCCGTCCCGACCCGTGCGGACCGACCGGGCGAGGACTCCTCGGAAGGCTCGCCGGCCAGGAGTGCGGAGATGCGCTCCCGCGCCGCCGCGCGCACCGCGTCCGACCGCATCGGCGCGACCCGGGGAGCGGCCCCGCCCCCGGCGATGCCGTCCAGGGAGCGGTGCACCAGGACGCGCTCGATCCGCTCGGTGACCTCGTCCGCGCCCACCCGGTGGGCCAGCCGCTGCAACCCGGCCAGCGCCCCGTCGTCCAGCGCCCCGGCGCCGGAGTCCAGGACCCGGGCGACCAGCGACGCCGTGTCCCCGGGGGCGAGCCACTCCACAGCCTCCGACAGCCACTCGCGGACGGCCCGCAGGTCCTCCGGGCCCAGCGGGTCGCCGGCCAGGGCCGCCGCCGCGGCCAGCACCGGGCGCCAGTCCGCCAGGCGCCGCTCCCTCCCCGACGCGTAGGGGGCGGCCCCGCGCCACAGGCCCACCGCTCCGCGGGACCCCGCGCCGACCAGCCGGGCGGCCACCGCCCGCGACCGCTCGTCGGGTTCGGGCAGCCGCCCGGGGGAGTCCGACCCCGGGGCGTGCACGGTGAACCGGTCCTCCCACGGCGAGGTGTCCGACCCCGGCGGCACCCCGATGACGTGGACCGGCGTCCCGTCCGGGTCGGCGCCGTACGTCGCGAACGACAGCAGTCGCGCCCGCTCCGGCGGCATCAGGTGGGTCAGCGCCGCCACCCAGTGGGCGACGGAGGCGCTGTCGGCCACGAGCACGAGGGGCCGGGCGCCGTCCACGGCCCCGTCCGCGCAGACCAGCAGCCGCACGACCGCCTCCGGGGGCAGGCCGCGCGCCCAGGCCTCGGTCCGGCGCCGGTCCAAGGGGCCGCGCCGCACCTCCAGCACCGGGAGCCCGGCACCGCGGACCGGTGCGTCCGCCCAGAAGCGGGCGCCCCACAGCTCGGCCGGCAGCGGGCCCCCGTCCCGGACACCGCCGGCCCCGTCGCCGTCCGCCGCGCCTCCGGCGGGGACCAGGCTGTGCGCGAAGTAGTTGCCCGGCCGCCCCGAGGGGTCGTCGCCGCTGGACACGACCCGGCTCACCACGGGGACCCCGCCCAGGTCCGGCGCGTAACAGAGGTTGACGGGGTGTGCGGCGACCCCGGCGGGGGAGGACCGGCGCGGCGGCTCGTAGACGGTGAACCGCTCGACCTCCCTCAGTACCCGGGGGTCCACCCCGGGCGTGGCCGCGTTGAACTGGTATCCCGCGTACCCCGACAGGCCGTGTTCGCACGAGGTGTAGTAGAGCTGAGCGAAACCCATCGGCGCGCCCTTCCGGTCGTTCTGGTCTTTCGCGGGGGATCCTGCGGCCGGCGGACCGGCCCTGCGGGTACGCCTCACCGGGGCGGCCGCGGGTCAGGGGCCCTCCCGGGAGGGGACCACCCCGAACTCGCCCAGCATCCACAGGAACGGGTCCGCGACCCGGTAGGGGCGCACCCCTCCCCGGACCCGGTTCCCGTCGTCGGGGGCGCAGCCCAGCGCGGACACCCCGAAGTAGCGGGCGTTGCGGTAGTGGTTGCGCACGTGCCCGTCGATCCCGCCGCCGTCCCACCGGTGCAGGAGCTGCTGGACCTGGGCGTGCACGTCCTGGCTGTCGGAGTCGTCGAAGAACGGCTCCCCCGGCTGGGGCCGGTGCAGGGGGGACCCCGCGTCCAGCTGGCCGTGCAGCGCGTCGATCTTGGTCAGGCACACCGCCATGGGAACCCGGATGAGCCGGCCGGCCGCCCCGGGCCGCTTCAGGAGCAGGTCGGTGACCCTGCCCAGCATGTCCAGCGGCCGTCCCGCGTTGCGTCCGGGCGCGGGCATCCTCGTCCCCGCCGGGGCGAGCCTGCGCGCGCCCTCCATCTGGAGCGGGTCCAGCAGCAGGATGACCCCGTCGGCGTTGTTGAGGTACCGGAGGTTCGCCTCGACGCTCTCCTCCGACGTCAGGTCCTCCCCGGCGGTGTCGAAGAACGACAGCAGGGTGTGCCGGGGCCGCCGTCCGGTCAGCCCCCGCCGGGGCGCCGTGAACCGGAACACCAGTGGCTCGCGCGTGGTCCCCGTGCGCCGGGTGGCGCCCAGGAGCCGCTCCTCCTCGTACAGCGGGGTCTCGTAGTCGGCCCGGAACCGGTGGCGCGTGTGGTCGTCGGAGCCGCCCACCGAGGCGCCGAACCTGGCGCCCACGCGGTTCATCAGCTCGTGGATGAGCACCGTCATGAACACGGTCTTGCCCGCGTCGCGGGCGCCGACCAGGGCGATCAGCCGGCTGCGGGTGCGGCCGAAGTTCACCGGCAGCTGCGCGTGGCAGGTGGCGCACACCTGTTTGCCGGTGGTCGACGAGCACTCCGGGCAGACCGCGAGGGCCCGCCGCCCGTCGGCCCCGAACACCGGGGGGAGCAGTTCGCGGCGTCCCAGGTGGGTCCGGACCGCCGTGTCCTCGACGGGGGCGCAGACCCTCCCGCCGGGGCCGGGCCGCCCGGTGCACCGGAACCGGATCAGGCGCTCGGTGAAACCCGAGTAGCAGTAGGGGCACACGAGGCGTCGGCCGTCCAGGGGGTTCAGGGCGTGCAACGCGGTCGGGGCTCTCACAGGCGCAGCTCCTTCACCGAGGGCTGGCGCAGGCGCGCAGCGCGGTCGTCGTCGGCGGCGGGGAAGCACATCAGCCAGCCGGGGCCGGACCCCCGGGGAGGCCTCACGCGCACCGACACCCGCTCGCCCGCGTCCAGGCGCCGGGAGGGCAGGGTCGCCAGGACACGCCCCTGGGCCCCCGAGTGCGGCTGCACCTCCCCCTCGGCGTAGACCACGGACACCTCGGGCATGGCGCAGGCCCGGTCCGCGACCAGGTGGACGACGCGTTCGCGCCGCAGCAGACCGGCCGTCTCCACGCGGTAGGAGATCACCGCCCGGCCCGGCACGGTGACGGACACGGGAGCGCCCACCGCCTCCTCGCCGCCCGTCACCACGACGGTGCGGACGCTCACCCGCACCGGGTCGGATCCCATGGCGGCCTCGAAGCCGCCGTCCGCCCCGTACTGGCGCCGGGTGCACCGCGCGCTCCCGGACCCGTCCGGTCCCCGCGTGTGCTCCGGCCCCCCAGGGGTCTCGGGCGTCCAGGAGACCAGGGCCGCGGCGGCCTCGTCCGGCCAGGTCCACCCCAGCCGGACCGAGGTGTCGAAGCGCTCCGCGCGCAGCCCCCCGACCGGCGGCGCGGTCGCGATCCGCACCGAGCGGCCCACCACGGCCCGGTCGCCGGCGACCGTCACCGCCAGCACGTGGCTGATCCCCGCGCCCAGGAGCAGCTCCGCCCGCTCGCGTCCGGGCCCGGGGTCCCCCTCCCGGACCGGTTCCGGCCCCGGTACGGGTTCCGGTTCCCGTACCGCCTCGGGGCCGTGCGCGGCCGCCTCGTCGGGACCGACCACCGCTCCCGGCTCCCACCTGGACGGCTCCGGGCCCACCCTCAGGACGACCCGGCCGCGGGGCGGCCGGGTCCAGTGGACCCGCACCCCCGTGCCGCCGTCCGCCGACACGGCCAGGTCGAGCACCGGAGGGGGCGGAGGCCCGGGGGTCGCCCGGCGGACGAGCCCCTCCGACGCACGGGCGTGCCCGTTCGAGGTCAGGTAGACCGCCCGCACCCGGTAGAAGTACTCCGCGTCCGGGCGCACGTCGGGGTCCCGGAACCCGGCGCCGTCCGTCTCCACCCTGACCCCGTCGCCCGGCCCCCTCGGCGCTGCCCCCTCGCGCCGCCACGCGTCCACGCGCACCGCCTCCGCCGGGGCCTGCCACGAGGCGGTCACCGACGCCTCGCCCGCTCGTACGCGCAGGTCGCAGACCTCCGGCGTGATCGTCACCGGGGAGGTCTCCACCGGCTCCGACACCCCGCGGCCGCCGTGCACCGCAACCACCGCGTAACGGGCGTCCGTGCCGACCGGGGCCTCGGTGTCGGTGATCTCGGTCCCCGACAGCTCGCCCACGGCGACCTCGCGCGCGGTCCCGGCCCGGCCGGTCCGCCGCACCACCCGGTAGGTGACCGGACCCGCCGGGCCCGGAACGGGCTGCCACGACACGACCACGTCGCGGCCGTCCACGCGGGCGCGGGCTCCGCGCGGCGGCATCGGCTCCACGTCTTCTAGTCCGTCGGCCGGGGCCTCGTCGTCGGCCGCCTCCGCCGCCGCGGTGAGGGTGCGCGCGGCCTCCTCGCCCTCGTGGCGTCTGCGGTCCTGTGCGTTCCAGGGCATCGTGCCGTGCCGCTCCCCTCGCGCTCGTGGTGGTCGTCGGCGTCGTCCGGGGGCTCCGCGGAGCGGAACCCCCGCCGGGTCAGCCGGAGGCGCGGATCATGGCGACGGCCTCCTCGGCCCGCTCCGCTCCCGCCCTGCCCGTCCCGCCGATCCGTCCGTCGAAACCGGTCGCCCGCCCGCTCGCCGGGTCCCGGCCGCGCACGTGGAGCAGGCCGGTCCCGGTGAGGTGGAACCCGATCCGGAAGGGGGTCCCCGCCGGTCCGTGGGGAAGCCCCGGGAGCAGTGCGTCACCGATGCGGACGCGGTGGTCCGGAGAGGGGGCGGTGTCGTCGCCCACGGCGTTCCCGGCGATGGCGGCGCGCCCGGCGGCGACCTCCGCCGACCCTCCGCCGTCGTGCGACCCCATCCGATTCGCCTTTCGCCTCCGGAACGACCACGGCGCAGCGCTGTCACGGCGCGGCCGGTGTATTCCGCGATCATACTCGCGGAGGCCTTCGCCGACGGGGAGAACGCACGCGACACATTCCCGGGGTCGCGCATGCCCTCGGAGGGATTGTTCTGGCCTTCCACCTGCGCTTTCGTGTGCCATCCGAAAACGTCCGATTATGCACTGAAGAGCTTTATATGGTGCTCATGAGGCTCGGGAAATGTGTTTTTCGGCGATCGTGACAACGGTTTGCGAAGGGACGTGCGACGGACGACGTTCACGCGGTTCTCTCCCGGACCGGCAACGGCCGGAGCCCGGGGGCGGTCGGGCCCGGGACGCACGGCGGACGGGCCCGGCCGCCGCCGGGGGCGCCGGGCCCGTCGGGCGGCGTGCTCAGGACAGGGCGCGGTCCAGGCGGCTGCCCAGGTCGTGGGCGAGCAGCCGGATGTAGGTCTCCGTGATGTGCCCGGCGTCCCGGTAGATCATCACGTTGCCGATCACCGCGGGGCACGCGCCGTCGACGCAGAACCGGTCGCTGAGGTCGAGCATGTGCGCCTCGTCCCCCAGCGCGAGGACGGCCTCCTCCTGCGGGTCGGCGTGCTCGAAGGCCTCACCCTCGGACACCTCGCAGCGCTCCGGCTGGTCGAGGTTGGCCGACACGCACTCCACCACGTCCCTCTGGTGGCGGGGGGTGTCCCGGATCGCGACGATCGGGCCCGAGACCTCGGCCACGTCCTGCCACAGGCGGTGCATGCCCTCGGCGATCGCGGTCTTGCCCTCCTCGATCGTCTCGGCGCCGAAGGGGCGGCTGGTCGTGGAGGAGCTGGTGAAGACCAGGTCCGGGGCCAGCTCCGCGAACTCCTCCACCACCCCCCGGTTCCACTCCCGGCACTCCTCGTAGGCGCCGCCCTCGGCGTCCGCGGTCATCGTGTCCGTGAACGCGCAGGACGACTTCGTGTAGAGGAACAGCCGCCAGTCCCTCTCCTCGGCCATCTCGTGGAGGGCGGGGAACCACTGGGCGCTGTGGGAGTCCCCGACCACCGCCACCGTCGTCCCGGCGTCCTCCGCCCCGTACACGCACTGGGCCGACGCGGGGTCGCTGTCCTCCTTCGACGCCTGGCAGTCGTCGTCGTACAGCAGGGGCAGGTCGTCCTCGGCCCTGACCGGGGAGGGGTACGTCCACTCCCCCTCGGAGTCGGCGGACCGGCCGATCGCGGCCGGGCCGGTGTGCACCGACGGGTCGAACGTCACCGACCCCGACCGGTCGACCTGCAGGTACGCGGCTCCGCCCACCGCCGCCACCGACACCATGCCCGCGGTGGCCACGGCCAGCGCGGACCGTCCGCTCCGGACCAGGCCCCGGTCGCGCACCGGGTCCTCCACCCACACCTTCGTCGCCCACGCCAGCAGCACGGACAGGCCCGCCACCACGACCGTGTCCAAGGGGCCGAGCCCGTCCCGGCCGGTGAGGACGAGCGCGAAGACGATGAGCGGCCAGTGCCACAGGTACAGGGAGTAGGACACGTCCCCCACCCACCGGGCCGGCGCGGTGCCCAGGAGGGCCGACGCGGTCAGGCGGCCGGACCCCTGCTCGGCGGCGATCACCGCAGCGGCGCCCAGGACCGGCAGGGCCGCCGCCCAACCGGGGAAGGGGGTGGCGTCGTCGTAGGCGACGGCGGAGGCGACGACGGCGGCCAGGCCCAGCCAGCCCAGGGGGGCGCGCACCCTCTCCGGCAGGCTGCCGTGGGCCAGGCCCACGGCGAGCAGTCCGCCCACCGCGAGCTCCCAGGCGCGGGTCGTCGGCAGGAAGTACGCGGACGCCGACTCCTGCGAGGTCAGCACCACCGAGCAGGCGAAGGACAGCACCAGCACCGACCCCAGGAGCACCGTGAGGGCGCGGGCGGTGGTCCGCCAGCGCCGCCGCGTGAGCGCCCACACCGCGAACAGCAGCGGCCACACCACGTAGAACTGCTCCTCCACCGACAGCGACCAGAAGTGCTGGACGGGGCTGGGCGGCGTGTCGGAGGCCAGGTAGTCCACCGCCTGCCGGGCCAGGTAGAGGTTCTCGACGTAGAGCGCCGAGGCCGCCAGCTGCCAGGCCGTGTCGGTGAGCCTGGTGATCGGCAGCACGAAGAACGAGAGGACGCCCGTGCCCAGGAGCACGACCGTCGCGGCGGGCAGGAGCCTCCGGACGCGGCGCACGTAGAAGCCGCGGATCGACACGCGTCCGTGCGCCGTCGCCTCGCGGTACAGCAGCGAGGTGATGAGGAAGCCGGAGATGACGAAGAAGACGTCGACGCCGACGTAGCCGCCCGGAAGCAGGGCGGGGTTCAGGTGGTAGACGAGGACCAGGAGGACGGCGACGGCACGCAGTCCCTGGACCTCGGGGCGGAACCGGCGTTCGGCCCCGGGAGGTGTGGCAGGCATTCGGTGTGCTCCGCGAGCGGGTTCGGGGACGGGCGACCGGAAGGGCCGCGGAACTGGTGATCGCATTCTGTTATGTTCCGGCGACCTGTGTGGTGTTCCAAGGCAACACGAGGGGAGGTGTTCGCCCAACCTGGGCAGAGCGGACACCTTCCCGTGACCGGATGTTCCCCACACGGCCCCCGGGCTGGTGTGTTCCCGGCACGCGCGCTCCGGATCTCGGGCACACTGTCCTGTACGGACGCCGCCCCGCCGACGGCGCCGCGACCCCCCGTCGCGGCGTTCCCGGCCGCCGGGCCGCGTCCGCCCACCAGAGGGCACCGGTCGGGCACCGTCCGCCGCGGCCTCGCCGCGAGAGGAGGCGCACCGTCACCCCCGTCACCCGAGCACGCCTGATCGCCGCCGCCGCGGCGGTGGCCCTCGTCCCCGGTCTGCTGTACCCGCTCGTCGGCCCCTGGGCCCTGCTGTGGGCCCCGGTCGTCCTGCTGTGCCTGGCGGCCTACCTGTCGCGTTCCGGCGGAGCGGAGGGGCGGTCCGGGGCGTCGGACCCGCCCGAGCCGGAGGCGGGGCCCGGGGCCGAGGGGCCCGTTGGCGCGCGGGGCACGCGGATCCGCCCCGTGGCGCTTCCGAGCGCCGTCGCCGACCACGACCTGTACTTCTCCGCGACGGTCCACTGGCGCTGGTCCGGCCACGTGGACCTGGGCCTGCGCAACCCGGTCGCCCCGGCGGTCCTCGCCGTCGTCACGCGGGCGTCGGACCTGGTCAGCGGGACCGACCCCGCCCGTGAGGGGACGGCCGAGTGCGAACTCGCCGCCCTGCTCGCGGTGGAGAAGGCCGTCCTGGGCAGCGGGATCGTGGTGTGGGCGGAGGACGTGAGCCTGCGGCTGGCGGACGAGGACGCGGAGCGGCTGCGACGCCTCTCCGCGCTGCGCAAGGACGCTGCGCTGCGCGACGCGATACGCGACGCCGAGGAGGAGTTGGAGGAGGCCGCCGCGGTGGTTCCCCCGACGCGCCCGGGCGTGTACCCGTTCGGGGAGGCCGACCCCCTGGACGCGCCGTTCGGCGAGGGGGGTGGCGTCGCCGATCCGGTCGGGGCGCCGGACGGGCACGCGCTCGGCGACGGGCCGCCGCAGCCCGCCGGGCCGGGCAACGACGTCGACAGCGAGGGCTTCGAGAGCTACTGGTGGCCCGCCGAGACCGAGGGCCACGAGGCGGCCGAACGCGACGTCCAGGTCGCGATCATCCGGAGCCTGGTCGACGCGGTCGAGGACGAGGCCGCCCGGGCCGAGTTCGCGCGCGAGCAGGTGCGGGTTCTGGGGCTCGGCGGCTTCGACGACGTGGCGGTCCGCGTCCGCGAGGCGTTTCCCGGGCTCGACGGCGGCACGGGGCAGCGCACCGGCTCCTTCGACGCGCCCCACTGAGCGGGGTTCCCGCCCCGGACCCGCCGGGGGACGGGCCCGGGCGCCGGCGCGGCAGAAAATCTCGTGAGGGCGCGGGAGCCGGCCACGGGGGCTCCGAGCTGCGGTGATCCCGCCCGGCTCCCCTCCTCAGGCGGATCCGGGTACGCCGCCGTACGAGCTTTCCTCAAAGAAACCGCATCATTACCACACGTTGGGGTAGCAAGGCAGATGAGCATGAAAAAAGTATCTTTTTCGTGATTATTTCTCCCTTCCGTACCGCACGTTCCCTGTGAGGACGGCGAGGAGGCGCAGGGCACAGCTCACGGAGCGCGGCCCGGCGTCCTCCGACCGGCGAGGGCCCGCGGGCCCCGCCGACGGTGGGAGCGCGGTCGGCGCACCGCGGGGGCCGGGGACCGGGGACAGACTCGGTAGGGAGCCCCCGGGAGAACGACCACGGCGCCCTCCGGCGCCGCGACGAGGTGACCGCGCCCGGGAGATCTGCGGTGACGACGCCGCCACGAACCGACCGAGACAGCGCGGTTCCGCGCTGACGAGGAGGAGAACCGTGATGAGGAACCCCCTGAGGAAGGCCAGGAGCCTGACCGCCAAGTGGGCTCCGCCGGCGCGACGGCGACCCGCCGCCCGCACACCCCTGGCACGCGGACGCAATCCGCTGGCGCCGGGGCGCAACCCGCTGGCCCGTGGAGGCGGCCCCCTGGGGCGGCCCGGCCGCCCCGTGCGGACGCCCGGCCCCGGGAACCCGCTGCGGTTCCCGGCCGGCAGGACCCCTCCGCGCGGCCGCCGGCCCCGCAGGAGCCCCCTCAGCTGGCTCAGCGGCCTCGCCCGGAGCCGAAGGATTCGGTGACCCCGGGGGCGACGCCGCACCGGACTTCCCGCGTTCGGGTGCCCGCCCGGCACACTGAGGCCGAACACAGCGGGAAGGCACGGCCCCGCACGGTACCCACCGTGCGGGGCCGTCCCGCGTCCCCGTCCCCGGGACCTCCCGACCGGGCGCCGGCACGGCCCGGCCGCACACGGGAACCCCGCCCTCCCCGCGGATCCCCGCGGGGCCGGCGCGGGAGCGCCCGGGATCAGGCGCGGGGCAGGGTCGGCCTCGGGCGGCCGTCGGCCCCCAGCGTGCGGGTCAGGTGGTCGCCGAAGCCCCCGCGGGCGCGCGGGTCCGGTCTGGCGGAGGTCGTCACGGCCAGGTCGAGGGGGCGGCGGACGCGGTAGCCCGCGGCCTCCAGCGCCGTCACCAGCGCGAGGTCCTCGGAGCAGGGCAGGGGAGGGAAGCCGCCGACGTCGCTGTAGGCCGACGCCCGTACACCGAGGTTGGCCCCGTGGACGTGGGGGTGCGTCCCGCCCGTGTCGCGCGGGTACACCCGCTCGAAGCGCTGTCCGAACCCCGGCTCCCGGGAGGACCAGTCCCGCACCGCCACGGTCCCGACGACGGCGTCGCAGTCACGGGCGTGCCGGAGCTGCTCGGCGATCCAGTGCCGGGGCACGAGCGTGTCGGCGTCGGTGACGGCCAGCCAGACCGCGTCCAGGTCGGTGCGGCCCACCAGGCGGAGGGCGTGTCCCGCGCCGGTCCGGCGGGCCGCGCCCACGTTCCGGTGGTCGGCGGCCACCACGTGCGCCCCCGCGGCCCGGGCGACCGACGCGGTCCGGTCGGTGCAGGCGTCGGCGACCACCACCACGTGCCGTTCGCGGAGCGGGACGTCCGAGGCGTCCAGGGCCGCGCCGACCGACCTCAGGCAGTCACCGAGGAGCAGCTCCTCCTGGTGGGCCGGGACCACCACCGCGAGACCGCGGATCACACCAGCCCCCCGGCCCGGGCGACGGACACCGGGCCCCCGGCGTCCGAGGCCTGGTACAGGTCCAGGAGGAAGTCCTCCTCGACGTGCTCGACCACCCGCTCCAGCCCGGGTACCGCGGCCAGGGCCCGGTGCGCGTCGTCTCCGGAGCGCGCGTGCTCGGGCACGTGATGGCGCCAGTGGACGGCCAGGACGGTCCCGCCCGGGCCGAGGGAGTCCCTCGTCCGGCCCAGGACCGAGGCCAGGTCCCCGTCGTCGAAGTAGTAGAGCAGTTCGGAGAGGACCACGAGGTCGAACGGGCCCTCGGGCCACTCCGCGGGGATCCGGGCGCACCGCACGAGGACGTTCCCGGCGCCCGCCGACTCCTCGCGTGCCAGGGAGGCCGCCTCGGCCGACCCCTCCCAGGCCAGGACCCGGTCGCAGCGCGACGCGAGGTCCCCGGTCAGCAATCCGATCGAACAACCCGGCTCGAACGCGCGCCCGTAGCGCTCCCGCGTCAGGGCGGCCGTGCTCAGGGCGCGCTTGCGCCGCTCGTACCACCGGGACCGGAACCCCCACGGGTCGTCGGAGGAGGAGTACATCGCGTCGAAGTAGGCTCCGTCGACCGTCACGTGAACACCACCTCGTGGTCGCGGGTGAAGTGGGCCAGCATCGAGGGCTCCAGGATCGCCCGGTCCGCCTCGCCGGGACCGATCGGGGCGACCTGCGTCGTGAAGGCGCGGAGCGCGGCGCCCTTCCTGCGCCGGACGTCCCGAGACAGGTCCAGGCGGCTCGCCCGGTCCCATGGGACGCCCCTGTCACCCGGCCGCCTCCAGTGCCAGGTCCAGACCGGGTAGGACAGGAAGCGGACCCCGAGCGTGCGGGCGGCGTGCAGGGAGGCGCGGCCGACCGCCTCGTGGTCGGGGTGAGGGTCGCCCTCCCAGGGCGCCACGCAGAGGTCCGCGCCGACGCAGAGGTCCGCCAGCCGCCGGGCCAGCTCCTGCTCGTAGACGCCCACGCCGCCGTCGGGCAGGCCCAGGCGATCGACCCCGGCCCCGGCCGCCCCGAGGGCCGCCAGCGCGTCCGTGCGCTCGGCCGCGCGCCGCGCCACGAGCCGGTCCCGCGTGAACACGGTGCTGCCCGGGTGCGAGGCCTCCCCGTCGGTCACCGCCACGATCCGGAGGCGCACCCCGGCTGCGGCGAGCACGGCGAGCCCGCCGCCGAACCCGAGCGTCTCGTCGTCGGGGTGCGGCGCGACGACGACCGCCTCGCGCACCCCTTCGAGGTCCAGGGCCGGAAGGCGGTCCAGGCCCTTCCACCGGACCCACTCCTCCTCGGGCGTACCGGTGTCCTCCGCCGGACGCGCCGGCGCTCCCTCAGTGGTCATCCCCGTCTCCTCTCGTCTGCGCCGCGAGTGCCCCCAGCGCGGCCAGGTCCCGGTCGGCGTGGTGCTGGCGGACGTACACCGCGAGGTCGGCCGTGGCCCGCGCGTAGGCGGGGTCGCCCGCGAGCGGCCCGGCGCCCAGGGCCTCCCCCGTCCGCCGGAGCACACCGGCGCAGGCCTCGGCGACGACCGCGCGCACCCTCGCGGCGAGCACGGCGCCGCGGGCGGCGTCCAGGGGGTGGTCGTCGATCTCGCGGGCGGCGCGGCGCAGCACCGACCCCGCGGAGTACAGGTCCCGGTCCACCGCGCCGTACGCGCTGAGCACGTGCGGACCGGCGCCCTCCGGCGCGGCGCGTTCGGCCAGGGACCGCGCCACGGCCAGGGCGCCCCCGTACCAGCAGGCGGCGACCCCTGCGCCGCCGTGGTGGAACCCCGGCCTGTCCAGGTAGTCGCCGGGACCGCCGACCGGTTCGGCCGCCACGCCGTCGAAGCGGACGGTGAGCGTGTCGCTGGCCTCCATGCCCGCCGACGCCCACGTGTCCGCCAACGGCTCCGCGTCCGCGGTCCCGGCCGCGAACAGGGCCCGTCGACCGCCTTCGACCTCGGCACTGACCAGGGCGTAGGTGCAGACGTGGGCTCCGGAGCAGAAGGGTTTGGTCCCGTACAGCCTCCAACGGCCGCCCGACCCGCGCGCCGTCAGGGTCGCGCCGGGGGGATGCGCGGCCCACACACCCCACACGTCACCGGGTTCGGGGGCGGGGCCGTCCAGGTCGGCCAGGATCGCGACGGCGTCGGCATGGCCCTCGGCCAGCCGGGCCAGGGAGAGGTCCTCACGGGCGAGGTCGCGCAGGCGCTCCCAGCGCGCCCATGTGGCGCCGCCGCCGGGGAGCGGCAGGTCCAGCCCGCCCGAGGCGGTCTCCGCCACCAGCCTGGCGGCGACGCGGTCCCCGTGCCGCTCCTCGTGCCCGCCCCCCGTCGTGTCCGGTCCGTTCCCGTCCACTGCCTCTGACGTTTCCACCAGGTCGTGCCCCTCCGATGCCGTGTGGGCCGGACCGCCGCGCCGGACACGCCGAAGCCCGGCCGGGAGACCGGCCGGGCTTGCCGTCCGCGAAGCTCGCGACGGGGCCCGCTCTGCTGTGCGGCCCTACTTCTTGGCCTCTTCGAGCCTGAGCGCCACCCCGAGCGCGAAAAAGGTCGGCGCCCACTCACCGACGAACAGGCCCTTGCGCTCGGCCGCGTCCTTGCCGGCGTCCTCCTTCTTCTTGGACGCCAGCCACGTCAGAATGGTCAGGCCGATGGACGCTGCGCCCGCGCAGTAGGCCATTTCGGAGGTGACGCCCAGTTCGGACAGCTTGCGGATCATGTCGTCTCCCTTGTGGTCGCGGACCTTGCTCGTGCCGCACTCGTGCCGCTGCCCGGGTCCGAGCCGGGACAAACCCAAGGGAGTGCGAGGAATGCCGTGGGGGACCGGGGCCGACCGCGCGCGGCGCCGCCTCCGGAGCCGGGCGGGGCACCGCCGGGAAAGGCCCGGAACCCCCGCTCCGGCGGGCCCCGGCGGGGAGCGTGGCATCCTGGGAGCGACAGGAGCCCGCCCGAGGAGGAAACGCACCGTATGAGCATCGACGCGCGCCGGGCCCGGACGACTCCCGTCCTCGGGTCGCTCGCCGAGCCCACGAGCCTCCGCTCCCGGGTGACCCAGGTGCTGCGCGAGGCCATGGTCGCCGGGGAGCTCGCACCCGACACCATCTACTCGGCCCCGGCGCTGGCCGAACGCCTCGGCGTCTCGGCCACCCCGGTCCGGGAGGCCATGATGGAGCTGACCCGGGAGGGCCTCGTCGAGACGATCCGGCACCGCGGGTACCGGGTGGTCGAACTCGGCGACGTCGCGCTCGACGAGATCATCGAGCTGCGGGCCCTCATCGAGGTCCCGACCGTCGGCCGTGTCGCCGGGACGGCCACCGCCGAGCAGGTCGCCCGGCTGCGCCCGCTCGCGGACCGGCTCACGGAGACCGCCGAGTCGGGGGAGCTCCGGGAGTTCGTCGCCGCGGACACGGCCTTCCACCTCCAGCTGCTCGCCATCGCGGGCAACGCCCGGATCGTCGAGGAGGTGCGGCGCCTGCGCGGCATGTCGCGCCTGTCGGCGCTGCGCCGCCTCCACCAGGAGGGGCGCCTCACCGCCACGGCCCGGGAGCACCACGCCCTGCTGGACCGTGTCGAGGCCCGCGACGCCCCGGGCGCGGAGGCGCTCATGAGGCACCACCTCGGGCACGTGCGCGGGGTCTGGGCGGGCCTCCCCGAGTCCTGACACGGCCTCCGCGACGGCGGCGGTCCGGGAACCGGCCAGGTCACGAGGGTTTGCCTAAGTGCAATGTGAAATTGTACGTTGCACTAGTCCCCTTCGTGAGGCCCACGTCACGTCGGCCCCCACCTCCAGGAGTTGTGCGTGTCACCGCAACAGTCCACGGTCGGAAAACCGGCCACCAACCGCCGGGTGCTCATCGGCAGCCTCAGCGGCAGCACCATCGAGTGGTTCGACTTCTTCCTCTACGCGACAGCCGCCGCGCTGATCTTCGACAAGCAGTTCTTCCCCAACGACGACCCCCTGATCTCGTTGATGCTGTCGTACCTGTCGCTGTCGCTGACCTTCTTCATCCGGCCGTTCGGCGGCATCGTCTTCTCCCACATCGGCGACCGCATCGGCCGCAAGAAGACCCTCGTCATCACCCTGTCGCTCATGGGCGGCGCCACCGTGGCGATCGGCCTGCTGCCCAACTACGACCAGGTCGGCGTCCTCGCCCCGGTCCTGCTGATCCTCTGCCGCGTGGTCCAGGGCCTGGCGATCGGCGGCGAGTGGGGCGGCGCCCTCCTCCTCGCCTACGAGTACGCGCCCGAGAACCGCCGGGGCTTCTTCGGCTCCGTGCCCCAGACCGGCATCACCATCGGCATGCTGATGTCCACGGTCGCCTTCGCGCTCGTGAGCCTCATGCCCGCGGCCGCGTTCGAGTCCTGGGGCTGGCGCATCCCGTTCGTCGCCAGCGTCGTCCTCGTCTTCGTCGGCCTGTGGATCCGCAAGGGCCTCGCCGAGACCCCGGCCTTCCGCGAGGCCAAGGAGAGCGGCGACGTCGCCAAGCTGCCGATCATCGACACGCTCCGCGACCACTGGCGTTCCGTGCTCGTGGCCGTCGGCGCCAAGGTCGTCGAGACCGCGCCGTTCTACATCTTCGCGACGTTCGTCGTCAGCTACGCCACGGGCACGCTCGACATGGAGCAGTCCGTCGTCCTCAACGCCGTGAGCGCCGGGGCCCTCGTCAGCACCTTCGGCATCCTGCTCATGGGCAGGCTCTCCGACCGGCTCGGCCGCCCCGCCGTGTTCCTCGGAGGCGCGGTGCTCATCGCCGCCTTCGCGGCCCCCTTCTTCATGCTGCTCGACCTCCGGATGGACTGGGCCGTGTACGCGGCCGTCGTGATCAGCCTCGGCCTCGTGTGGCCCCCGGTCACCGCGACCCTCGGCACCCTGACCTCGGAGATCTTCACGACGCGCGTCCGCTACACCGGTGTGACCCTCGGCTACCAGGTCGGCGCGGCCCTCGCCGGCGGCACCGCGCCGCTCCTGGCGACCTGGCTGCTCGCCCGGTTCGACGGCGCCTGGTGGCCCATCGCCGCGTACCTGGTGGTCCTGGCGGCCATCTCGATCTGCGCGGTCTCGCTCTCCGGACGGATCGTGCGCAAGGAGTCCGCGGCGATCGCCGCCAGAGAGAACGACAAGGTGACCCCATGAACCCCGCACCCGCCGGCCTGCCCCTCGTCGACGCGGAGGAGGTCCGCGCCCGGATCAGCCCCTCGCGCGCACGGGAACTGGTCGAGAGCGCCCTGCTCGACGGCTTCGACCCGGCCGGGGACCCGGCCCGCGCCCACGCCCCGGCAGGGGAGGGCCACCTGCTGCTCATGCCCTCGACGCTGGGGGAGTGGGTCGGCGTCAAGATCGCGTCCGTGTCCCCGGACAACCCCGGGCGCGGACTCCCGCGGATCCAGGCCGTCTACATGCTCATGGACGCGCGGACGCTGACACCGCGCCTGCTCGTCGACGGCGTCGCCCTCACCTCGCTGCGCACGCCGGCCACCTCCGCCGTGGCCGCCGACCGGCTCGCCGCGCCCGACGCCTCCCGGCTCGTCGTGTTCGGGACCGGTCCGCAGGCCGTCTCGCACACCGTGGCGATCGCGGGGATCCGGGACCTCGCCGACGTCCGGCTGATCGGCCGTACCCCCGGCAAGGTCGCCTCCGCCCTCGCCGAGATCGCCGCGCACGGCATCACGGCGGAGGCCGGCACCGCCGCCGACGTCGCGGACGCCGACATCGTCGTGTGCGCGACGTCCGCCGCCGAGCCCCTGTTCGACGGCTCCCTCGTCCGCGACGGCGCCTGCGTGGTCGCCATCGGTTCCCACGAACCGGACCGCCGCGAACTCGACGCGGCACTGATGGGACGCTCCCACGTCGTCGTCGAGGAGCGCGGCGCCGCGCTGCGCGAGTGCGGCGACGTCGTGCTCGCGATCGGCGAGGGGACGCTCACCGCAGAGGACCTCGTCGGCCTCGCACCCCTCGTGCGCGGGGAGGCGCACCGCAGCACCGACCGCCCCAACGTGTTCAAGGGGTCCGGCATGTCCTGGCAGGACCTCGCCGTGGCGGTGGGCGTGGCCCCCGCCCGCTGAGCCGGTGGCGCCGGGGGCGTGCACGGCGCCGCCCCCGGCCCGCGGGGACGGGCGGAGGGCGCCCGGCCGGTCAGCGGCCGGTGTGGCCTCCCGCGCCACGGGGCAGGGTTCCCGACATGCGGGAACCCGAACGCACCGCCGACGGCCGCCACGTCGTGATCGGCGGCCGGCGGTGGCGGGCGAGCGACCCCGACCTGCCGGACGGGGTGCGCGAGGACCTGGTCGGCCACCTGATGTCGGCCCGCAGGGACGTGGCGGCGGCGCTGCGCTCGCGGGATCCCGGGGCGGAGCGGCTGGCCCGGTCCCGGGTGGCCCTGGCCAAGGAGGGCCTGGGCGAACGCGGGACCCCCTGGTGGGAGCTCACCGGTGACGAGCGCCGGAGCCGTTGGGAGGAGGCGCTGCGCCGCCTCGGCGGCCGGGGGTCGGCGGGGGCGCCGCCCTGAGCCGCTCCGGGCGTGGGACGCACCGCCGGGGAGCACCGGGACGGAGCCGCAGGAGACGCCCTGAGCAGGAAGAACGGTTTTTCCGGCGGCGGTCGCGGGTACAGGGGGCGGACACACCCGCGCTTCCCGAGCGGCGGTGAACAGGGCGTTCGGTGCGGGTGTCGCGCCATGGACGACGGGCGGACCGCATCCCCGGGAGGGCGCGGGGACGGCCGGGTGCGCCCGGACCACGCAGAAGGGTGCCGACACGGTGAACCAGAGTCCCCAGGAGACCGGCAAGGGCAAGGAGCGGACCACGCGCTCCGGCGGCAGGAGAACAGGGAAGGGCGATGCCCCGGACGAGGGGACCGCGAAGCCGGGGACCGCGCGGGCGAGGCGGTCCGACGGTGCGGAGGAGGAGTCGGAGCCCCGCCCGGAGGACATCGACCGGGACTCCGGCAGAGAGGAGACGGACGTGCTCCTCGACGTGCCGGTCCTGAAGGTCGACGAGATCGAGCTCGAGGTCGAGAACCTCCTGGCCTCCGTCTCGCTCCAGGCCGAGGTGCTGGACCTGCTCAAACTGAAGGTGGGGGCGGACGTCGAACTCGGCCGCGTCCACCTGAACATCAAGGGCGTCGAGGCCCAGGCCCTGCTCAAGGTCCGGCTCGACAACGTCCGGGACATCATCACCCGGGTGCTGCAGACCATCGACACGAACCCTCAGATCCTCGAGCAGGTGACCCGGGGAGTGGGGACCTCGCTCGAGCAGGTCGCGGGCGGTGCGGGACAGGCCGTGGGGGCCCTGGGCCGGGGTGCCAGAGGCGCCGTGGAGGGCGTGGGCCGGGGCGCGGGGAAGGCCGTGGAGGACGTCGGCGCCGGTGCGGGGACCGCGGTCGAGGAGGTCGGCGCGGGAGCCGGCAGCGCGGTGGAGGACGTCGGCACGGGGGCGGGGAAGGCGACGGAGGGCGTCGGCGCGGGAGCCGGCAGCGCTGCGGAGGACATCGGCAGGGGCGTGGGCGGCGCGGCCGAGGATGCCGGGGCCGCTGCGAAGGACGTCGGCAAGGGTGCGGGCAGCGCGGCGAAGAGCACCGGCCAGGGTGCCGGGGCCGCGGCCAAGGGCGCCGGGAGTGCCGCGAAGGGCACCGGGACCACGGCGAAGGGCACCGGGACCGCGGCGAAGGGCGCGGCGAAGAGCACCGGTAAGGGCACCGGGACCGCGGCCAAGGGCACCGGGAGTGCCGCGAAGGGCACCGGGACCGCGGCGAAGAGTACAGGGAAGGGCGCCGGGGGCACGGCCAAGGGCACCGGCGGCAGGGCCCGGAAGTAGGGCCCGGGGCCGCCTGGCCCGGTGGATGCGGACCCGCCCGGCGGCAGACGGGGGTGGAGACCATGGGTGACCGGAAACGAACCGAGTACGACGTGGAGATCAGCGCCTCCGTGACCGCGGACGAGCTGGTCTTCCACGAGGCCCCGGAGGTCGTGTCCCGGCCCTGGGGGGAGCCGAACCAGGAGGGGACCGCCGGCAGCGACCGCTCGGGGCTTCCCCGGCCCGTCATGACCGGGGTCGTCTACGAGGACATCCGCGCCGACTACCGGCTCGCCAGCCGCATCCGCCCACCCGGGGAACGGTCCGAGGACGACGCCGACGAGGGGTGAGCCCCGGGAGGCCGTCCCGGCGGGAGCCGGAGGCGACCGGGCCCGCCCCACGGCGTCCGGCCGGGACGGGGCGGCGGAAAGAGCGCCCGACCATCGATACCGACGTATATGCGTTTTCCGGATTTCCGAAAAGAGTCTGTGGATAAGGGGTTTCTGTCAAAGGCGGATCCCCGCCGGGCGTGGAGTGCTGTCCGACCGGCCAGGTCCGTCTTCTGGACGCCGCGCTTCCACGACCCGCCGCCGCGCTGCCCGGGAATGACGGCGGGGAGGCGGAACGGAACAAGCACCCCGGTTCGCGGGGCGACCGCCGTGTCATGGCGGACCCGCCGGAGCGGCCGGGGGCACGGACGCCCCTCCCTCGCGAGGCGCTGTCGCGGAGGGCGTGTGTCCCCGAACCCCGGGAAGCGGCCGATTTTCGGACCGACGTGAAGCGCAGTTCGATGGTCGCCGATTAAAGGTCGATCATGAGTTCGATTTCTTCTGTGCGGAGGTTGTTGCGGATGGCACCGTGTTTCCGGTGGTAGTAATTCTGTTTTTGGTCTGTATTTATGCCGCTGGGATTTGTGGGCCGCTGCGGGAATTTGATAACTTCCTGGTTGTCGGAGCGGGGCCCGCATGTCCCGCCCGTATTCTTTTTCGGTCATAGTCGGAATGTGTAGGCACCCCCCGTCATGCGTCGTTCCCTGCCCCGTGCGACGACGGCCTGTGCGATTTTCGCCCTGGTCCTCTCGCTGCTGGCCGCCGCCCCGGTCGCGGCCGACGATGAGGCCCCGGCCGCCGGCGGGCCGGTCGCCTCCGGGGAGCGCGGTGCCCGGGAGGAGCTGAGCGGCGCGCGAGGGAGCGCCGACCCGGCCGACGGGGTCCCCGGGCCGACCGGCTCCGACGCCGACGGCCCTCCCGAACAGGTGCGCTCCGGCGGAGGCCGGACCGAAGCCGGGAGTTCCGCGTGGACCTACGTCGACCGGGCCTTCCCCGACCGGTCCTACGGCGGCGCCGAGACCGCCAGCGTGGGCACGGGGCGCCTCGCCTGGGACCGCGTCTACACCCGCAGGGCCCTGTTCCGGTTCCCGGTCGCGCCCGGCCCCGGCGCCGTCGTCGACTCCGCGGTGCTCCGTACCGAGGTGGTGTGGTCCTACGACTGCGACAGCACCTCCTACGCGCAGGTGCACCGGGTCGACCCCTTCCACGGAGGGACCACCTGGAACGACCAGCCCGAGGCCCGCGCCCTGCTCGACACCCGGAGCATCACGGGAGGGCAGGCCGCCTGCCCCGTGGACGGGGGCGTGGAGTTCGACGTCACCGAGGCCTACCGGTGGGCCGTGGACAACGGGGAGTCCCACCTCCACCTCCGGCTCGGTGAACGCGACGAGTCCGGAACCGCGGCCTGGCTCCGCTTCGACGTCGGGAGCGCGCCGCCGGTGCTGGTGGTCGACCACGGCACGCCGCGGTACCCGGGCAAGGCCGTCGGCCCGGCCGGGCTCACGGGCAGCCTCCCGCGCGGGGCCGCGGACGCCGGGCCGGCCGGGGACCGCGCCGCCGTCCACGACGAGAACTCCCCCGTCCCCTCACCGGACCGGTCCGCGGGAGGGCCCGGCCTTCCCGGAGGCACCGTCCCCGGGGTCGTGGGAAGCCATGCCGCACGTGTTCCCGGCCCCGGCGCCGCGGACCGGCGCCGGAGCGGGGGTGGACAGGTCCGTCCCCGGCGGGGGGAACGGGCCGTGCGCCCGGCCGCTCCGCGCAGCCGCCGACCGCAGGGCGGGGGCACGTCCACCCCGGCCCGGGGACCTCCGGTCCGCCCGGTCGGAAACCGCTCCCCGGTTCACCGGCCACGGAGAACCGGTTGACGGACGACGGCACCCGTCCCTCCCGGTGCGGAATCCGGTTGGGCGGAGGTACGCACCGGCGGCAGCCCGAGGGGTCGGGCAGGCCGCTCTCCGAGCGCCGCGGCGGGCGGGGCACGGAAGCGGTCGGGGAACCGTCGCCGCCGCACCGGCCACAAGACGCGGTGGCCGCCTGCGGTGACGGCACGGTCGCGCCGAGAGGAGAGGTGCTCGTCCCGAAGCCGGACGCATCTACGGCAGAGCCCGGCAGGGGGCTCTGCCGCCGGAAGCCGCGGTGGTCCGGAACCGCCTGTGCGCGTGGGCACCGCACAGGGGGACTCCGGGCCGCCACCGGCATGCGCGGAGATCGGGCGGGTTCCCCGCACGGGGCCCGGAAAGGTCGCTCCGGAGGGCGAGGAGTCGAGCGCGGTCGCCGTGCGCGCGGATGATCAGCCCACGCCGATGAACAGCACGATGTTCGCCGCCACGTAGATCACGGTCGCCACCCCCAGGCCGAGCAGCATCACCCAGGCGGCGGGCCTCCTCCTGCTCAGGTGCACGATCGACCAGACGGTGACGATCAGCCAGACCACCCACGGCGAGAAGATCATCAGTGGGACGGCCGTGTCGACGGCGCCGCCGCAGTCGCTTCCACAGCTCGCGGTCGCCATGACCGAGAAAAAGCCCCAGGCACTCGTCCCGAGGCAGACCAGTGGCGCGAGGCAGATGAGGACGATCGTGATCGCCTTGTCCGCGGGCGACCCCTGTCGGCGCTGCGGCGCGGTGCCCGACCGGTAGCCGGGCCGGGGGGAGTTCGGGGGGACCCCGAAGGGGGGTGCTTGGGACATGGGCGTCATCCTGCCACGTGCGGGGATCGACGACCAGGGCGGCCGACTCCGGTTCCCCCGCTGTTCCGCCGCCGGACAGGGCGGCCGTCGCTTCCCCACGGACACGGGAGAGGCCCTGACCTCTGCGCTTCCGCGCTGGTCAGGGCCTCTCTCCTCTGGGGTGAGTGACGGGACTTGAACCCGCGACTTCTTGGACCACAACCAAGTGCTCTACCGGCTGAGCTACACCCACCACGTTCGCCTGGCCTCGCGGCCCTGCGTACGTATGAAATCTTAGCGGACTCCGGGGAGTGCTTCGATCAGTTTTCCGCCCCGGCGTCCCCGGAGGCCCCGTCGCGGGGCCTGAGTCCGTTGCCCCCGGCGATCACCTCGGTCGCGACGGCGCGCGCCTCGGCCGAGCTGGGACCGGGTTCGGGCACGAACGCGGTGGCGCGGAAGTAGCGCAGCTCACGGATGCTCTCGGTGATGTCGGCGAGCGCCCGGTGCCCGCCGTTCTTGTCCGGGCTCGCGTAGTACACGCGCGGGTACCAGCGGCGCAGCAGTTCCTTGATGGAGGACACGTCCACCATCCGGTAGTGGAGGAACTCGTCGATGCGCTTCATGTCGCGGGCGAGGAAGGTGCGGTCCGTGGCGATCGAGTTGCCGCACAGCGGGGCCTTGCGGGGCTCGGTCACGTACCGGCGGATGTGCTCCAGGACCATGTCCTCGGCCTCGTGCAGGGTGACGCCCTTGTCCAGCACCTCCAGCAGGCCCGACTTGGTGTGCATGTCGCGGACGAAGTCGCCCATGGCGTCCAGTGCGGCCTGCGGCGGTCTGATCACGACGTCGACGCCCTCGTCGAGGACGTTGAGCTCACCGTCGGTGATCAGACAGGCCACCTCGATCAGCGCGTCGTTCTCGAAGTCGAGGCCCGTCATCTCGCAGTCGATCCACACCAAACTGTCATTCATACCGGTCAGCTTAGAGGTTGTGGGAAGTGCCGGGGATGACGAAGGGGCGGCCGGGCCCGTGGCCCGACCGCCCCTGGGGCCGGGTCAGTCCCAGACCAGGCCGCTGACGCCGAAGACGGCGTCCATCCAGTCGTAGACGCCCCAGAACTGGACGTAGGCCAGGCCGAGGACGACCACCAGGATCAGGAGGAAGAAGAAGCAGCCGCAGCCGCAGCCGCGTCCGCAGCCGCCCTTCTTCTTCCTCTGCGGCTGCGGAGGCGCCTGCGGGGGCTGCTGCGGGTACAGGCCGCCGCCGGGCGGCCGGCCCGGCCCCCGCTGCTGGTGGCCCCCGCCCATCGGCGGCTGCCCGCCGGACACGCCGGCACGGGGGTATCCGGGCGGCGGGCCCTGGGGAGGGCGGTTCATGTGCTGAGGGGGCGGCATGGGGGGACCCTGGTGGGGGTGTCCGCCCATGTTCGGGTTGCCCATCTGCTGCGGCGGGTACCCGGGCGGCGGGTAACCGCCCTGGTGGTGCGCCGGGGGGAAGCCGGGCTGGGGGCCCGACGGCGGGATCTGCGGGCCGGACCGCTGGTGCGGCGGGAAGCCGCTCGGATACGGGCCGGAGGGGGCGCCCGGCGGAACGGCGTGCCCCGGCTGCGGACCGGAGAGGGGCGGGACGCCGGGATACTGCTGCGCGGGTGCCTGCTGCGCCCCGGAGGACTGGCTTCCCGGGACCTGCTGTCCCGGCGGCTGCTGTCCGGGGGCGTACCCCTGGGCCTGCTGGTCCGGAGCCGGCGAGGGCCAGGGCTGCCCGGGCTGCGGTTCGCCGGGCACGGCCGCGGCGGCGCCCGGCGCCTGGCCGGGGGGCTGCGCCTGGGGGTTGCGGGCCTGCTCCTCCGCGCGGCGCGCGGCCTCCTCCCGGAGTTCGGCCTCCTTGCGGACGCGCTCCTCCTCGCGCTGCTTGGCGGCCTCCTCCTCGGCCTGGCGGCGCTGCTCCTTGCGCTCCTCGGACAGGTCCGCCCAGCCCTCCTTGAGGCTGCCCAGGAACTTGTTGAACTTGCCGCCCTTGCCCTCGGAGTCCTCGTTGTTCCCGGTGCCCGAGAACATCGGGTCGGAGGGGTCGAACACCGCGGTTCCGGACGGCTCCGGGGCGGACGGCGTGAACACGGCGGTGCCGGGGGCCTCGGAGGAGGGGGTGAACACCGCCGTCTGCGGGGCGGGGCGGATGTCGTCGTCGGTGAGGTTGGCCGTGGGGATGTCGTCGTCGCCGAGGTCCGCGGTGGGCGTCTCGTCCTGGTCCCGGCCGGAGATGTCGCCGGGGCCCACACGCATGGTCGCGCCGACGCCGCTCAGGTCGGCGGTCGGCTCCTCGTCCGCGCCGGGGCCGCGCACGTCGGCGGTGGGGGTCTCGTCATCGGAGGCGCCGTGGACCCAGGAGGGGTCGATGCGCACGGTGCCGGGGTCCTCGCCGACCGGGGCCGGGGCCGCTGGGGCGGAGGCGCTCCGGGCCCAGGAGGGGTCGATGCGCACGGTGCCGGGGTCCTCGCCGATCGGCGCGGGGGTGGGGGACGCCGGGGTCGGGTCGGACGGGCTGGAGGCGTCCTGGGCCCAGGAGGGGTTGATGCGCATGGTGCTGGGCTCGTCGTCCACCGGGGCGGGGGGCCCGGAGGCGCCCTGGACCCACGACGGGTCGATCCGCATGGTGCTGGGCTCGTCCTCGACCGGAGCGGGCGCCGCCGCCGCGGAGCCCAGCCGGACGGTCCCGGCCTCCTCCTCGTCCGGGGCGGCGGAACCCCCCCGGTCGGGAGCGCCCAGGAACGCGGTGGCGGCCCCCTCGTCGTCCTGGCCGTCGGCACCGCCCTGGAGTTCGCTCAGGGAACGGGTATGCCGCGTCCACTCGTCGCCGTTCCACCATCTGAGCGTCTGCGCGTCGCCTCGCGGGTCCGCGTACCAACCCGGCTCGATAGATCCACCCATGGGCGACAGACTAAGGGGTGGCGGAGCGGCGCTCGACCAGTGGTACCCGGTCCCACGTGCCCGGTGGTGTGCGGATCACGAGCTCGTCGCCCTTCGTGCTCGGGGCGTTGCCGAGAGTTGCCCCGCGGTGTCTGTTCCCGGTGCAGGGCGGTCGGGGCGGGCCCCCGCCGACAGCAGGCAGGCGGTGTCCAGCCTCCCCGGCCCCTTGGCGGAGGAGCCCGGGACCTGGTCGTGGCCGAAGTGGCCGCCCCGGGCCCACGCGCGGGCCGCGACCTCGGCCTTGGGGCCCTCGGACCCGGGACGGCCGGCGGGCCACGCACGGCGCACCCCCCAGGAGTCCAGCCACAGCAGCAGCGGGGCCAGGCCGACCATCGGCCCGTCCGTGAACGGGGTCTCCCGGAAGGCCACCACCGACACCACCAGGCACACCCGGCCCTCGTGTCCGTGGTCGAGGTGCTGCTCGTACAGGTCGGTGCCGCCCAGCTGCACACCGACGCGCCTGGTCGCCGCCAGCGTCTGGACGGTCTCGCCGGTCAGCGGGTTCCAGACGAGGTGCGTCGCGCGGCCCTCGTCCACCAGCCGTCGCGCCTCCTCGTGCGCGGACCACGAACCGGGGTCGGAGCCGGTCACCGTCCACACGGCGCGCGGGGCCCCGGTGCCGGGGGGTGTTCGGGTGGCCCCGCCGTCGAGTCTCGCGGCACCGGGCATCCACGCCTTCGCCATGGCACTCCCAATCGGGTCGTCGTGTGGCCGGGCCCGACGCCGGACGGGCCGGACGGCCCGGGCACGCTGGCCGCGGGGCACGCGCCCCGGGGGAGGGGCCGGGCGCCGGGGGGCGTTCCCCGGCCCCTCCCTGAGTACGCCAACCCGGGGGAGAAGTCCATATCCCCTTCGCCCTAGGACAGGGTCTTGTCACCCCCAGTCACGCCGGGGGCCGTGCGCGGGGCGGCCCGGACGCGGTCCGTACCGGGCACGGCCGCCCCTGCCCCGCCGGGGCGGGGGCCGCTACTCGGCCCCGGGGTCGTCCTCGGTGAGCCGCAGGGAGAACGCCTGGAGGAAGATGTCGCCGATCTCGGTGGGGTCCTCCGTCATGTACGCGGCGCCGCCCGTGGCGGCGGCGATCTCCTGGAGCGGCTCCAGGTTCTGCACGTCCGGCCCGAACGCGATCGTGATGATCGGGATGGGGCGCGAGGGGCTCGCCATGCCGTCGATCTGCGTCATCAGCTCGTCGAGCTCCATGCCGCCGGGGTTGTCGTTGTCCCCGTCGGTGAGCATGAGGATGACGTTGGTCCGGTCGGGCCGGTAGGTACGGGACATCTCCTGGTAGGCGGCCAGGTAGGTCTCGTACAGCGCGGTGTCGCCCTGCGGGCGGGGCCGGAGCCCGGCCAGCGCGCCGGCGATGGCGTCGCGGTGCTCGGTCCCGCCGTCCCCCGTGGCCTGGAGTTCGCGGACGGGCGCCAGCTCCTGGTAGTGCAGGTTGTTGTTGACGTCGGTGGAGAACTCCCACAGGCCCAGTTCCGAGGTGGGCGTGAACATCTGGAGGCCCTCCGTCGCTGCCGCGCCCGTCACCTGCATACGGGTCATCCCCGTCCCGGGCACCTCGGCGAGCATCGACCCGGAGACGTCCACGATCGCGAGCACCCGGGAGTCCATCTTGAGCTGGTTCCACGACCGGGTCAGATCGGTGACGGCCCCGTCGGAGGGGACGGGCAGCTCCTCCGGGGCGTCCTCGGTGAAGCCGACGTCCTCGGTGAGCACGGCGGGGTCCATCTGGTCGTCGGGGCCGCGGAACCCCTGCGCGAGCAGGTGGGGGAGGGCCTCGTCCGAGCGCACCGCCTCCCGGAACACCTCGGCGGCACGGGTGATGTCGCTGTCCTCGCTGCGCACCACGTACGGGTAGTCGAGGTAGTAGGTGCCGCCCTCCAGGTAGTTGGCGCGGGCGGAGGCCTCCTCGTGCGCCGCGTTGTAGCGCCACACGGCCTGCTCGGACATCACCATCGCGGGCGGCGAGTCGGCCTGGCCGCCGCTGAGGGCCAGGAACGCGGCGTCCTCGTCGGAGGAGGCCCCCTGGTGGAGTGCCTGGAGGGCGGCCGTCATGTGGGCGTTGAAGGTGTCGGCGTCGGGGCTCGACCGCTCCAGCGCGGACTGCAGCAGGGAGAGGGTGCTCAGGCCGGTGGAGCTGCGGGCGGGGTCGACGACGCGCACGCTGCGCTCGGACGCCTCCCCGGGGGCGGAGGTGGGGATGACGTCGGCCCAGGCGAGGGCGGCCTCCCCGTCGGCGAACTCGGCGAGTTCGGCCAGGACCAGCGGGGACCGGGCCACGGAGGTGCCGGTCTCGGTGATGACGGCGTCCCCGGCCTGGCTCTGGACCAGACGGGGCCACATGGAGGAGTCGGGGATCCACACGTCGGACTCGGTGTCGCCCATGGTGGCTCCCGAACCGGTGATCTGGTAGGCGACGTTGGCGGAGTCGACCTGGCGCACCTCGGCCCGGACGCAGCGCCCGTCCACCCGGTTCTCCCCGGCGTTGAAGTCCGAGGCGACCTGGTCGACTGCGGGGGCGAGTTCGGGACTGACGGCCACGTCGAGCGCGATGTCGGAGCCGCCGCATCCGTCGGACTCGCCGAACATGTACACGCCCGCGGCGGTGAGGCCGAGCACGATCACCAGGGCGGCGGCCAGGGCCACGAAGGCCCCGCCCCGGCCGCGCCGGCGCCTGGCCCGGTTGGAGGGCTCTTCTGCGTATCTTCCGCGGTGACGTCCCACAGCTTTCCTCACGGGGTGGTGTACGGACGGGGGTGCCGTACAGGGGGAGACATGTCGGCTCGGGGGCGACCGGTCCGGACGGGCCGCGCGTACCGGTCCGCCTCGGGAGCGAACCGGCCACCGGTGTGTTACTGGTGGGAACGGTACTCAACCGCCCGGACCGGGTGGAGGCCGGGCGGGCCGGTGGCGGACGGTCGACGCGGGGGTGTACCGGGGGTGAACCTCAGCTCAGTGCCGTTCGCCCCGGGATATCGGGCGGCCGTTCCGGGAGCAGGGTTTTCCGGAGTGCTCCGGCCGAAACCCGATTCCGATATCCAATCGAGACCATCGGGCGCTGTCGTCGCCGACGCGGTCCGGGGAGCGCCCCGGACCGGCGCCGACACGGGCACGGCCTCAGTTGTCGCAGTCGGGAACGCACAGCCGGCGTGAGATCGAGCTGAGGAAGATGTCGCCGATCTCGTCCGGGTCGTCGGTCACGAACGCCGAGCCGCTCGTCGCGTCGGCGACCTGCCTCAGCTCCGCCTCCTCCGCCTGGGAACCGAAGGCGATGATGAACATGCTGACCGGCCGCTCGGGGTCGAACCGGTCCTGCAGCGCCGCCACGAGCTCCGCGTGCGAGATGTCGCTGGATCCCTCGTCCTGCCCGGCGGTGAGCAGGATGACGCTGTTGATCTTGTCCTCGTGGTAGGCGTCCTGGACCTCGTCGTAGGCGGCCAGGATGTTGTCGTACAGGCGCGAGCCGCCGCCGCGCACCTCGACGCCCTCCGCGACGGAGGTGAGCTCCTGGCGGCGGGTCGAGTCCCCGTCGCCGTCCGAGGTGCCCAGCCGGTGCATGTCGGCGGACTCCTCGCGGCCCTCCTCCCCGTACGCGTCCGACATCAGCCACAGGCCCATGTCGGTCTCGTCGGGGAACATCGACAGGCCCAGCAGGGCCGCCTGGAGGGCGGCCTCCATACGGGTCGGTCCGCCGGCGCCGTCGAGGTCGTCCGCCATGTTGGCCGAGACGTCGGCCAGGACCAGTGTGCGGCTGGGCATCGACAGACGGTTCCAGTCGGTGACCGAGGCCAGCAGGGCGTCCCCGGTCAGGTCCTCGTGGGTGGCGGGTTCCTCGGGGATCAGCCCGGGCCGGCCGGCGAGGGCGGACGAGGCCCTTCCGTCGGGGTCGCGGAATCCCAGGTCGCGCAGGCGCGAGCGGTAGGCGTCGTCGCGCAGCACCTCGTACAGGTCCGCCGCCGCGGACCGCAGCGCCTCCTCGTCGGTGGTGGTGACGTAGGGGTAGTCGAGGCTGACCGTCCCCTCGGCCGGGTAGTGGGCGGCCAGCTGGGGCGCCGACTCCGCGCGGTCCTGGTTGTAGGACACCACCGCCTGCTCGGGGACGACGATCACCGGGTCCGGGCGCTCCGCGGAGGCCTCCGACCCCGTGTAGAAGGTGGCGAGGTCGATCTCGCCGAACGCGCTGTCCGTCTGCACGTCGCGCACGAAGTCGGTCATGGCGGTGTCCGCCCCGTCCCCGGAGCCCAGGTGGCGGCGCACGGCGTGCATGACCGTCATCCCGTCGGCCCCGCGGTTGGGGTCGACCATGACCAGCGGGCGGTCGGGCTCCCGGCCGTCGGGCAGGACCGCGGTCCAGCTGGTGTCGTCGGGGTCGGGCATGCCCTCGGTCCGCTCGGGGGCGGCGAGGACCACCGGGGAGGACGCCAGGGACGGCGGATCGGTCCCGATGCCGGGGGTCCCGCCCCCCGACACGCGGGCCAGCTCGACCCAGGCCGACGACTCGGGCACCCACACGTGCGGGGCGATGGTGGAGTCGGCCGCCCGCCCGCCGGTCAGCGCGGTCATGATGCGGTGCGGAGCGATCTCGTCCACCTGCGCGTACACGCACGCGCCGCCGTATCCGGGACGGTCGGCGTTGAACTCGGTGGCGGCCTCCCGCAGCACGGGGGCGATGCTCTGGGTCGCCGACACGCGCAGGTAGCGGGTTTCGCCGCAACCGAGCGAGTTCAGGGCGACCGGAACCGCGATCGCGGCGACGGCGACGATCGCGACGACGGCGGCGGTGATCCCCAGCGGCGACCTGAACGCACCGCGGGCGGTCCGGCCGGTCGGGGAGGGATGGCGGTGGCGTCCACTGGACACGGGCACTCCGGGGGTGTGGCGGTGTCCGGCTTCCGACCGGCGGCCGCCCGGAAGCCGGGTGGGTGCGAGGGGAGGCCGCGGGGGTGGCGTCCCGCACCCGCGGTAGGGGAAAGGGGCGAACCATCGCGCGTCGGCCGGCGTCCCACAGGGTGGAGACGAACGACCGCGCCCTGGGGTGCGAACGATTCTTCACCTGGACCCTACTCGTTGGTAACGGTGAAGCGGAAGGGGCGGACCGGAGGCGCGGGAGCCCCGGAGACGCCGGATCGGGGTGATCGCTTTGTTACGGTGCTCTCGGAGGAGTGCTCCGCACCGCCCGCTAAGCTTGGGCCCCGCCCCTGGCGTCCACCCCGACTCACACTCCCCGGTGGACGACTCGTGACCAACCGACCCCCGAGGGTTTTTGGTATGTCCCCATCGCACCGTGACCACCGGAGCCGAGGCACCATCGGCACCGCCATGCTCGCCGGCGCCTGCTGCGTCGGCGCGATCGCCTACGGAGTGGTCGTCGGTCCGTCGATGATGCCGCCGCAGGACGTGCAGGCCACCACCGCGATGACCCCCGACGCCGGCCCGGCCGTCCCCGAGCCCGAGCCCGAGGAGGTGGCGGAGCCCGGGCCGGTCGGCTACCTCCAGATCCAGCTGAGCGACCGCGACCGCGCCTGGGTGCAGACGCTGCGCTGCACCGGCGTCGTCGAGGAGGACCCGGCCACCTGCGCCGACCTGGCCCTGGCCGCCGTCGAGTTCCAGGGCAGGACCGAGGGCGCGGAGGGTTCCGAGGAGGAGCCGGAGGAGGCCCTGGCCGGGATCGAGGCCGAGCCCACCACCGCCGCGGACCCGGGCGGGGAGCAGTTGTTCACCGAGGTCGGCGAGGGCACCGTCTGCACCGACAAGGTGTACGGCCAGGAGGAGGCCACCGTCGTGGGCACCTGGGAGGGCCAGGAGGTCGAGACGACGCTCACCCGCAAGGGCTCCTGCGAGGAGGCGCGCTGGCAGCGGCTGCGCGCCCTCACCGACCAGATCGGCTGACCCCTCCCGCACCGCCCGGACCCCGGCCCGCCCGGTACCCCTTGCGCGCCGGCGGCCGGTCCGGCCCGCGGCGCCCGGCGCCTCCGCGCGGCCGGGGCCGCAGACCCCTCCGGGGCGGGCGGCCCGCCGCCCGGGTCGGACCCGCGTCCCGGAGCAGGGGATAATCCCGTCCCATGGACGTCATCAAGGTCAGTGACCCCGGGGACCCGCGCCTGGCCGACTACACCCGCCTGCGGGACGTGAACCTGCGCCGCCACCTGGAGGCCGAGCACGGCCTCTTCATGGCCGAGGGCGACAAGGTGATCCGCAGGGCCGCCGCGGCCGGGTTCCGGCCCCGCAGCTTCCTGCTCACCGAGCGCCGGGCCGAGGCCCTCGACGACGTGGTCGCCGGCTCCGGAGCCCCCCTGTACGTCGTCACCGAGGAGACCGCGGAGCGCCTCGTGGGGTTCGACCTGCACCGGGGCGCGCTGGCGGCCTTCCACCGCAGGGCGCTGCCCCCGCTCGACGAGGTCCTGCGGGACGCCCGCAGCATCGTCGTGCTCGAGGACCTGGTGGACCACACCAACGTCGGCGCGATCTTCCGCAGCGCCGCTGGCCTGGGGGTGGACGCCGTCGTCCTCGCGCCCCGCTGCGCCGACCCCCTGTACCGGCGGTCGGTCAAGGTGTCCATGGGCGCGGTCTTCACCCTCCCCCACACCCGCATGGACGACTGGCACGGCGGCCTGGACACCCTGCGCGGGGCCGGGTTCCACCTCATGGCCCTCACCCCGGGGGAGGGCTCCCTGCCGATCCGGGACGCCATGGCCGCCCTCGCCCCCGGCGACAGGGTCGGCCTGCTGCTGGGGACCGAGGGCGACGGGCTGTCCGCGCGCTGGCTGGAGCGCGCCACCGCACGGGTGCACATCCCGATGGCCGACCGCGACGTCGACTCCCTCAACGTCACCGCGGCCGCGGCCATCGCCTGCTACGAACTGGCGCGCGGCGCACGCCCGTGAGCCCGGAGGGCCCGGCCTCCTCTCCGTCCGCGCGCCGCACCCCGGGGACGGCGCGAGAACGGGGTCGGTGGACGTGTGATTCGTCCCACCATCGGACTTCGGGCGACCCGGGACACTAGGGTGGCCGGTGACACGGACCGAGGGAGAGGATGCGGCGACATGGGCGGCCGAGCACTGGTGCAGTGGGAACAGAACAGGGAGGGCGCCCCGGCCTCCCTGACGGTGGACGTCTACGCCGGAGGACGCGCCCCCGAGGCCGGGCTCGACGAGGTCGCCTTCTATCAGGTGCCCTACACCCCCTCCTCCCAGGGCGTCGACGAGCGGCTCGACGTGATCTCGCGGATGCCCTCGCTGGAGGTGGTCCAGCTCCTCTCGGCGGGCTACGAGCACGTCCTGCCCCTGGTCCCCGACCACGTGACCCTGTGCAACGGGCGCGGCCTGCACGACGCCAGCACCGCCGAGCACACCCTCGCCCTGATCCTGGCCGCCCAGCGCGACCTGCCCAGGTGGGCGGTCGCGCAGAGGGACCACCGGTGGGAGTCCGTCCCGCTGCGCTCCCTCGCCGACTCGCGCGTGATGATCGTCGGCTACGGCAGCATCGGCAGGGCCGTCGAGCAGAGGCTCCTCCCCTTCGAGACCGAGGTCGTGCGCGTGGCCGGCCGGGCGCGCCCCGACGAGGGCGTGCACGGGGCCGGAGAGCTGCACGCCCTGCTGCCGGACGTCGACGTCGTCGTGCTGGTCACCCCGCTCACCGAGGCCACCCGCGGCCTGTTCGGCGCGGCCGAGTTCGCCCTGCTGCGCGACGACGCGCTCGTGGTCAACGTGGGGCGGGGCCCCGTCCTGGACACCCGTGCCCTGCTGGCGGAGAACGGCCGGGTGCGCGCCGCCCTCGACGTCACCGACCCCGAGCCCCTGCCGGTGGAACACCCCCTGTGGGACGCGCCGGGGGTGTTCGTCACCCCGCACGTCGCGGGCGGCTCCGCCGCGTTCTACCCCCGTGCCCGGACCTTCATGGACGCCCAGCTCTCCCACTGGGCCGCGGGGGAGCCCCTGGCCAACGTCGTCCGGGCCGGGGACGGAGGCCGCTAGCGCTACGGCCGGGGCCGTACCGGTGCGGCACGGGCGGCCCCGGACCCGGCGGCCCCGTGCCGGAGGCGCGGCGGCGGCCCCTCCCCTGGGAGGGGAGGCCGACACGGCGACCGCGGCGGAGACGGCCGAATGTCGGCGGTCGCGACCAGAATGGGAGCATGCGGATCGCAGTGGTCGCCGACGGCGAGGGCGGCGGCTGGCTCCAGGAACTGGACGCCGTCCCCGGACCCGTCCGGCGTGTGGCCGACCTCGCCGCCGCCGTTCGCGCCGCCGAGCACGCGGGGCCCGAGCCGCCCCGGTGGGTGTGGTCGGCCGGGGAGGACGTCTACCCCGACCTGGTCAGGGCGGGCGTCCGGGTCTCCCGCTGCCACGACGCGGCCCTGACCGAGGCACTCCTCCTCGGCCACCAGGTGCGCCACCGTGAGGCGCACTCCCTCGGCGCGGCGTGGGCCAGGCTGCACGGGCTGCCCGTCCCCGCCGATCCGGTCCGGCCGCTCGGCGAGGGCGCCGCGGCCCAGCCCGCGCTCTTCGAGGCCGACCGCTCCACCCTGCCCCCCGGCACCGACCGCCTCGCCGCCCTGGTCGAGGTGCACGGCGACCAGCTGCGCCGTATCGCCGACCTCCCCGACCCCGGGCGGATGCGCCTGCTCACGGCCGTGGAGTCCGCGGGAGGGCTCGCCGCCACGGAGATGAGCCACGACGGCCTGCCCTGGCGGCCCGACGTCCACGACCGGATCCTCACCGACATCCTCGGGCCCCGCCCTCCGGCCGGGCGGCGCCCGCCCGTGCTGGCCGACCTCGCCGCCCGCATCGGCGACGCCGTCGGCCGCGAGGTCAACCCCGACTCGCCGGCCCAGGTCCTCAAGGCCATGGCGTGGATCGGCCACCCCGTGGAGTCCACCCGGTCCTGGGTGCTGGAGCAGGTCGACCACCCCGTCGTGCCCCTGCTGCTGCGCTACAAGGAGCTCTCCCGGCTGCACTCGGCCAACGGCTGGGCCTGGCTGGAGACCTGGGTCGGCGAACGCCCCGGCCCCCGGGGCGAACGGCTCGGCCGCTTCCGCCCCGACTACGTGGTCGGCGGCGTCGTGTCCGGCCGCTGGGCCACCCGGGGCGGCGGCGCCCTGCAGATCCCCAAGTCGGTGCGGGGGGCCGTCCGGTCCGACCCCGGCTGGGTGCTCGTCCGCGCCGACGCCGGGCAGCTCGAACCGCGCGTGCTCGCCGCCGTCTCCGGGGACGACGCGCTCGCCGCGGCCGCCGCGGAGGAGGACCTCTACGCCCGCCTCGCCGTGCACGTGGGCGGAGACCGCGAACGGGCCAAGATCGGCATGCTCTCCGCCATGTACGGCCAGACCTCCGGCGACGCCGCGCCCCTGCTGGCCACCATGCGCCGCCTCTACCCGCGCGCCCTCGACCACGTCGACTCCGCCGCACGCACGGGGGAGGGCGGCGGAGTGGTCCGCTCCTGGCTGGGCCGGACCTCGCCCGCCCCGGACGACTGGGCCGCCGCCGTCTCGGGCCCCGGCGGCGACCGCCGCAGACGGGCCCACGGCCGCTTCACCCGCAACTTCGTCGTCCAGGCCACCGCGGCGGAATGGGCGCTGGTGCTGCTCGCCGCGCTGCGCCGGCGCCTGCCGGACATGCCGGAGGGCGGCGGCATCGTCTTCTTCGTCCACGACGAGGTCGTCCTGCACGTGCCCGCCGAACTGGCGGACGAGGCGGTGCGCGCGGTCGCCGACGCGGAGGCGCAGACCCGGACGACGCTCTTCGGGGAGACCCCCGTACGCTTTCCCCTCGCGACGGTCGTCACGGACAACTACGCGCACCTCTAGAATGCCCGCGAGGCCGGGACCTGGGCGTCCACCACCGGACGGCGTGGGCTTCTTGCAAACTCGTCCTGGTGCGCCCATTCTTGGACGCGGTAACCATCGGCAAGGAAAGACAGCCCGTGCGCCTCAGGGGTCCCCCACACCCCGGGTGGCTCACAGAAAGGTGAGATCTCCCCGTGCGGAGCCGTTTCAGAACGTGTACGGGTACCACGGTCGCGTTCGCGGTCGCCTTCACCGCCCTCGGAGCCAGCCCTGCCTGGGCGGACCCGGTGGTCGAGGACCGTCCCCCCGTCAGCGAGCAACTCTCCCTCAACGCCCCCAGCGGCACCGACCCCCGACAGGACCGCGGGGCCGACCCCCGGCCCCCCGACGTCGCCGACGTCGCCGATCTCGAACGCGACGCCTACGTGGCCCCCTTCCGCGAGGCGCGCAGCGTCGAGTACTTCGCCGTCTCCCCGCGCGAGCTGCCACGCGAGGCCGTCGCCGCCGTCCGCGCCGTCGAGGGCGTGGAGGCCGCCCTGGCGGTCGACGCGGCCCGCGTCGAGATCGACGGCGAGCCCACCTCGGTCCTCGGCGTCTCCCCCTCCAGCTTCCGCAACCACGCGCCCGAGCCCTCCGCCGAGTCCGACGAGGTCTGGCAGGGCGTGGCCGAGGGCCGCATAGCTCTCTCCAGGGACGTCGGCACCGAACGCGGACTCGAGGTCGGCAGCGAGGTCACCGTCGCGGGCGGGCGGGGCGAGATCCCCGTGGAGGTGTGGACGCACGCCACCTCCGGCATCGCGGGCATCGACGCGCTCGTGTCGCGGGAGCGCGCCGCCGAACTCGGCATGCCCGAGGGCAACGCCCTGGTGGTCTCGGCGCCCGACGCCGACCTGTGGGACCTGCACGAAGCCCTGGAGGAGGCCCTCGGGGAGGACGCCTCGCTCCAGCTCGTCGCGGACGCCCCCGAACCCCTCGTCGACGGCGACGCCGTGCCCTCGACGGTGATCGAACAGGTCATCGCGAACGCCGAGACCCAGCTCGGCGTCCCCTACGTCTGGGGCGGCACCACCCCCGACGTCGGGTTCGACTGCTCGGGGCTGCTCCAGTGGGCGTTCCGCGAGGCGGGGGTGAGCATCCCCCGGGTGACCCACGACCAGTGGAACGCCGGCGAGCGCGTGGAGTACGAGGACCTCCAGCGCGGCGACCTGCTGTTCTGGCGGTCCGACCCCACGGCGCCGGACTACATCTCGCACGTCGCCATCTACCTCGGCGAGGGCATGATGCTGGAGGCCCCGCGGACCGGCCTCGACGTGCGCGTCACGCCGGTGCGGACCCGGAACTACGCCGGCGCGGTGCGCGTCAACGCGTGATTCCCGGGATTTCCCCGTCCGGTATCGGCCCGGGCGGGGAAATCCCTCGGGTGCGAGGGAAATGCGGCACACCGGGAAAAGCAGGAGTGGGCCGTGGTGCCACCGCGCCGGCGGCACCACGGCCCACTCTTTTCTCCTTGTCCGAAAAACCCAGCCGGGAGGGGAAGGCAGGCCTCGGTCAGGAGGGGGAACAGGGCCGTCGCTGAGGGAGGGGGAGACAGCGCGCGAACCCCGTATTCAATGGTTCCGAGTTGCGGCGGAGGGCACTCCGGGAGTTCCCGGGGATCCGCTGCACAGGTCTACATAAGCAGTGACCGGACGATTTGGCAAGAGGCCAGATCAAGGCAGGCAAGCGCTCTCAATCCGCACCCGGACCACATCGCGGCCGGCGCCGTCCCGTGGGCCGCCGCCCCGTGTCCCCCTCCGTGTCAGCGGCCCGCCGCGTACCCCTGCGACGCGCGGGCGTCGGCGGCCGCGCGCAGCTCGCCGGTGTCGGGGTCGCGGGCCACGGCCGCCAGCCGCCCCAGCGACCACGGCTGCGCGACCTGCACCCGGTGCCCGCGTGCCACCAGGTCCGCGATCGTGTCCTCGCCGACGCCGGGCTCCACGACCAGGTCCCCCGGGACCGTCTCGCGCGGGTGGAACGAGCTCGGGAAGGCGTTGGTGTGGAACATGGGTGTGTCCAGCGCCTCCTGGAGATCGTCCACCCCGTTGAGGATGCGCAGCAGCGCGGTGAACGTCCACTGGTCCTGCTGGTCGCCGCCCGGAGTGCCGATCGCCAGCACGGCCTGCCCGTCCTCCCTGGTGACCAGGGTCGGGGACAGGGTGGTGCGGGGGCGCTTGCGCGGGGCCAGGGCGTTGGGGGAGTCGGGGTCGAGCCAGAACATCTGGGCCCTGCTGCCGAGCGGGAAGCCGAGGTCGGGGATGACGGGGGAGCTGCTGAGCCAGCCGCCGCTGGGGGTGGCCGAGACCATGTTGCCGAAGGAGTCCACGACGTCCACGTGGCAGGTGTCGCCGCGCAGGTCCGCGGGGTTGGAGAGGGCCGCGTCGCGTACGGTCGGCTCCCCGGTCGTGCGGTCGCCGGGGGTCCGGCCGGGCACGTACAGGGGAGGCTCGAACGGGGAGCGGGCGCCGACGCGGCCGGGCCGCTGCTCCATGCTGGCGCGGGCGTCGTCGACCAGGGCGGCGCGCCCGGCGGTGTAGTCGGAGCCGAGCAGCTCCTTGAGGGGGACGTCGGTGAAGTCCGGGTCGCCGTACCAGGCCTCGCGGTCGGCGAAGGCGAGCTTGGCCGCCTCGGCCACCCGGTGGACGAAGTCGGCGCTGATCCCGTCGCGGACGTCGTGGCCGGTGCCCAGGGCCTCCGCCAGCCGGAACTGCTGGAGCATGGTGGGGCCCTGGCCCCACGGGCCGGTCTTGTGCACGGTGTGGGCCCCGTAGGCGACGCCGACCGGATCCTCGTAGGAGGCGCTCCAGTCGGCCATGTCCTGGGCGGTGAGCAGGGCGCGCTGGGGCTCGCCCGTGCCGCTGGGGACGGGGGAGGCCAGGAACTCGCCGACCGCCCCGGCGACGAAGCCCTGCGACCAGGCCCTGCGCGCCGCCTCGATCTGCTCCTCGCGGTCGCCGCCGACCCCCTCGGCCTCGGCGACGATCCGGCGGTAGGTGGCCGCCAGTGCGGGGTTGCGAAGCCGGGAGCCGGGCGCGGGCGCCGTTCCGTGGGGGAGGTAGACGGCGGCCGAACCCGCCCAGTGCCGGGAGAAGACGGGGCGCAGGGCGGTGACGGCCGCGGCGATCCGGTCCAGGACGGGGTAGCCGCGCTCGGCCAGCCCGATGGCGTGGTCGAGGACGTCGCGGACGGTCATCGTGCCGTGGTCGCGCAGGAGCAGCATCCAGGCGTCGAAGGCGCCGGGCACGGTGGCGGCGAGTACGCCGCTGCCCGGGATGCGGTCCATGCCCCCGTAGGCCTCGATGGTCGCCGCGGCCGGCGCCACGCCCTGTCCGCACAGCACGCGGGGTTGCGCGCCCGCCGCCTGGAAGACGACGGGGACCTCGCCGCCGGGGCCGTTGAGGTGGGGCTCGACGACCTGGAGGGTGAAACCCGCGGCGACGACGGCGTCGAAGGCGTTGCCCCCGCGTTCGAGCAGGGACATGCCGGTGGCGCTGGCCAGCCAGTGGGTGGAGGCGACCATCCCGAAATCGCCGCGGAGCTGGGGACGTGTGGTGAAACCGGGCATCTGAGCGGGCCCTTCCTCGGGGGTGGGGGATGGCGGTCGCCATCGGTGTCCTGGGCCGGGGAGCCCCGGACGGGGGCGGTGACGGGGCGGTCGGCCGTGGTCGCCCGGCCGCCGACATGGAGGTGACGGTACATCATGGGATGTTCCCGCCCGAGGGGGTCGGGGAGGGACCGTCCACAGGTCCGCGGTCCTCCTCCCCGCGTCGTCCACAGAAGGAACCCGGGGCTCGTGCATCGCACCGGCCCCGGGTTGACTTGACGTAGGGGGTCCCCACGGGGCGTCCGCACCGTGCTGCCCGGCACCCGTCCGGCGCCGGGCGCCGACCGCTCCGCCCCGCCCTGGCCCCGCTCGTCCCGGGGCGGTCCCGGCCGGCCCTCCGGCCGGTCCGGGCCGCCCCGGGACGGCCGTGGTCAGGCGCTGCCGGCCTCGAACTTCCAGGGCAGCGAGGCCCACATCTCCTCCCACTCCTGGGCGTCGACGGGGTCGACGGGCTCGGCGCCCGTGTCCGCGGCGGCGCCCTCCTGGGCGCCGCTCCCGTCCGACACCTGCTCCACGGCCGGGCCCGCCTCCTGGGCGGGCTCCTGGAGGAGGTCGCCGACCCTCTCCACGACCGCGCCGATCACGCCCTCCACCTGGACGGGATCCAGGCGGAGCTCCCCGGCGCAGTGGTCGACGGCACCGGTCTTGGCGTCCTCCTCGCCGTGGTTCCAGACGGTGGCGAGCAGCCGGTCGCGGTCCTCCGCGGTGAGCTGGTCCTTGGTCAGGGCCTGTTCCACGAACTCCCCTTCGGCCAGGGGCAGCCGGGCGCCGACCGGTTCGGTCGCGCCGGACCCGAAGTCCACGAACCGGTCGAGGACGCACTCCTCGACCCGGCGGGCCTCGGCGCCCTCGGGCAGTTCGGCCGCCACGGGAGTGTCGGCGGGCGTCTGCGCCGGGGTCTCGTCCGAGCTCCCGGCGGGCTCCTGGCCGACAGCTTCCTGGGCTCCCCCGACCGGGGCCTCCTCGGACCCGGGCGCCTGCGGAGCGCCGGGGTTCGCGACCGGGGCGGCCTCCACCGCGTCGTCCGCCGGAGCCTCCTCGGCGGGGGCCACCGCCTCCCCGGAGTTCCCGGCTTCCGTTGCGGGCGCCTGTTCGGCGGGAACCTCCTCCGCGGGTTCGACCTGCTGTGCGGCCTCCTCGACGGGAGCCTCCTCGGCGGGAGCTTCCTCCGCGGCGGCCTCCTCGGCGGGAGCCTCCTCTGCGGGCGCCTGTTGGGCGGGAGCCTCTTCGGCGGGAGCCTCCGCCGCCGGCGCCTCCTGCGGCTGCTCCTCGGCGGGAGCCTCGGGGACCCCCGCCGTCGGCGCCTCAGGCGAACCGGACTCCTCGGTCACGGATCCGGCCATCTCGAGCAGTTCACCGCGGTCCCACCGCTCCGGCTGGAGGTGGGTGGTGACGGCGACGCCCGGCCGCTCCAGCCAGAACAGGTCGCCCGTGGACTCCGACAGGTAGGCCTCGCGCCCGAAGCCCTCGCCGGCCGCGAGCCGCTCCAGGCCCTTGTCGGCCAGGTGGGTGTAGCGGCTCTCGCGGAGGTCGTCGAGTTCCTGCACCCGCTCCGAGCGGATCACCGAGACCCGGCCGTACAGCTGGTCGGGTCCCTGGACCCAGGAGATCTGCGACTGGCGGACGCCCTGCCGGTCGGTGGTGGAGGACGCGTGGATCCCGTACCGCTCCAGCCCCGGGGGCAGGTAGGCGATCTCGAAGCCGTCGAGGCTGTACGAGGACGTCCCCTGTCTGACCAGCGGCCAGCTCAGGCCTCCTCCGTCCCTCGCGTCCGCGGACGCGGCGGGGACACCGACCAGCCCCGACGTCGCGATGGCGGCGGCGCCGAACAGCGCGACCCACCCCGTGTGGTGCTTGCGCATGAGAGTTCCTTCCAATCGACTACTGAAGGTGATGATCTCAGGACTCTGGGTAGTTATGGGGGGACCCTGTGGTCAAAAATGACACATGAAGTAATCAAAGGGATGCACTGGGTGAGACGTGGTGTTGGGTGCCACTTCACCACCAGATGATGGGCCGCGGATCACCGAATGCTCTGCACACGGTCACCGCCCCGTCACCATGCGCGCTCACCCTGAGGAAGCAGTCGGCCTGTTCACGCTCACCTGGGAGGTCCGGTGCACCGCATCGGGATCGTCGTCGGAGCCGTTTCACTCTTCGTTGCAGTCAGTGCCAGCGCCTCGCCCGCAGCACCGGCCCTCGACCCCGCGGGGACGGGCAGCCGGAGCGTCGTCGAGGTCCAGCACGCATCCCCCACACGTCCTCTGATCGCCGTCTCCCACAGGGGAGCCGCCGGTCACGCCCCGGAGAACACGCTCGCCGCACTCGACGCGGCCGACGAGCTGGGGGCGGAGACGGTCGAGATCGACATCCAGCGCACGGCGGACAACCACATCGTGCTCCTGCACGACACCACGCTGGCCCGGACCACCAACGTCGAGTCGGTCTTCCCGGACCGGAGCCCGTACCTCGTCGGCGACTTCACCCTGAGGGAGATCAAGAGGCTCGACGCGGGGTCGTGGTTCGCGCCCTCCTTCACCGGGGAGCGGATCCCGACCTTCGACGAGGCGCTCGACCGGCTGGAGCGGCTGGACCTCAACCTCTTCCTGGAGGTCAAGGAACCGGCGCTCTACCCCGGCATCGAGCGGGCGGTCGCCGAGGAGCTGGCCGGGCGCCGGACCTGGCTGGAGCACAACCCGGCCTGGGAGCCCCGCAAGCTCATCGTGCAGAGCTTCGACTGGGACTCGGTCCGCCGCTCCAAGTCCCTGCTGCCGTCCGTCCCGCACGCGCTCCTGGGACGGGTGCCCGAGGCGCGCATCGGCGAGTTCACCTGGGCACACATGATCAACCCCAACCACACCACCATCGACGCCGCCTACGTCCAGCGGGTCCAGGACGCGGGCCTGGAGATCATGCCCTACACCATCAACGACAGACAGCGCATGGACCACGTCCTCGGCCTCGGCGTCGACGGCTTCATCACCGACTTCCCCGACACGGGGCAGCGGGCGATCGCCGACTTCAACGGAGGGCGCGACGCCATCGACAGGGCCGCCACACCGGCGCCGGCACTCGTCCGCTACTGACCCTGGTGGCCGCGCCGCCGCCGATGGCATGATCGGTCCGGACCACACCGAACCGGCGCGCCGGGGGCGACCCGACGGGTCGCCCCCGGCGCGCGGCACTGGCGCAGGAGGCGACGTGAGCGACCGGCTGACCATCCCCCAGGAACACGTCGACTGGCGGACCAAGGGGCTGTGGTGGCCGGGCGGGCCCATCACGCTGGAGGAGTTCGCGGCCCGCCGCGACAACCTGTTCACGGGTCCCTTCACCTGGCCGCTGATGGTCCTGAGGGCCTCCGCGCTGGACCGCAACATCACCGCGCTCGCCGACTTCACCCGCGAGGGCGGGCTGCTGTTCGCACCGCACGGCAAGACCTCCATGGCACCCGCCCTCATCCAGCGCCAGCTGGACGCGGGCGCGTGGGGCGTCACCGCCGCCACCGCCAACCAGGTCCTGGACCTCAGGCGGTTCGGGGTCCGCCGCATCCTGCTCGCCAACCAGCTGTTCGACGGGAAGGTCCTGCGCTGGGCGGCGGACGAGGCCGCGGCCGATCCCGGCTTCGAGTTCCTGTTCTACGCCGACTCGGCCGAGGGGGTCGCGGCAGCCGCCCGCTCCGTCGCCGGCCGGGAGGGCGGGCGCCCCCTCCGGATCCTGGTGGAGCGCGGGGTGCCGGGCGGCCGGACCGGCTGCCGCACCCGCGAGGAGGTCCTCGCCGTCGCGCGCGCGGTCGAGGAGGCGCCGGGGCTGGCCCTGGCGGGCGTCGCCGGCTACGAGGGGCCGCTGGGCGACGCGGACGCGGTCCGGGGGTTCCTCCGGGACCTCTCCGGCGACGCCGCCGCCCTCACGGACGCGCTCGGGGTGGGCCAGCCGATCGTCTCGGTGGGCGGCAGCGCGTGGTTCGACCTGGTCGCGGAGGAGATGGGCGGCCGGATCGAGTACATCCCCGTCCTCCGCAGCGGGGCCTACGTCGCCCACGACGACGGCCTGTACAGGAGGACGACCCCCTACAACCGCCTCCCCGAGGGGCCCGGGGCCCTCGCGGGCGCCCTGGAGCTGTGGGCCCAGGTGACCTCGACGCCGGAGAGGGGGCTGGCGATCGCCGCACTGGGGCGCCGGGAGGCCAACTACGACCAGGGGTTCCCCGTCCCGCGCCTGCTGCGCCGCGCGGACGGGGGAGCGGAGGCGGCGGAGGGCGTCGAGATCACCGACCTCAACGACCACCACGCCTACCTGCGGGTCCCGCCGGAGCTGGGCGTCCGTCCCGGGGACCTGCTCTCGTTCGGCATCTCGCACCCGTGCACCGCGTTCGACCGCTGGCACGTCATCCCGGTGGTGGACGACGCCGACACCGTCGTGGACGCGGTCGCCACCTACTTCTGACCGGCGCCCGGCCCCCGTCCGCCGCGTGGCGGACGGAGGCCGGGGCCGACGACCGCAGGGACGCGCGCGGCGTCGGCGGACGGGCCCGGCGGGGAGCTACTCCCCCCAGCCGCGGACCCCGGGGCGGGTGTGCCAGGGCCGAGGCCCGTCCAGCGGCCGGTACTCCACCCCGACGGCGTCCAGCCGCTCCAGGTGCCGCTCCAGCCGGGGCTCGAACTCGGCGTAGTCGCGCTCACCCGCCGACCACACCTTCTCGGCGAAGGCCGACAGCCGGGGGAACACCATGTAGTCGAGCCTGCGCGGCGTGTCGATGTGCTCCACCCACACGTTCACCTGCGCACCGAGCACATGGGCGGCCTCCTCCTCGGTGAGGCCGGGGGGGACCGTCCCGGCGGTGTAGACGTCCTCGGTCCGCAGCAGCGTCCCCACCCGGATCGGCTCGTCCTCGGACTCGGACTGCTTGTAGTCGAGGTAGGAGGTGGCGGTGGGACTCATGATCACGTCGTGCCCGGCGCGGGCGGCGGCGATGCCGCCCTCCTCGCCCCGCCACGACATCACGGTCGCGCCCGGGGCCAGACCGCCCTCCAGGATCTCGTCCCAGCCGAGCAGCCGCCGTCCGCGCGCCGTCAGGTGGTCGTCCAACTGGCGGATGAACCAGCTCTGCAACTCGTCCTCGTCGGCCAGCCCCTCGTCCTTGATCCGCTTCTGCGCGGACGCGCTGTTCTTCCACTGGGTCTTGGGGCACTCGTCGCCGCCCACGTGGATGTAGGTGCTCGGGAACAGTTCGAGGAGTTCGTCGAAGACGTTCTTGTAGAACTCCAGCACGTTGTCGGTCACCGCGAGGACCTCGTCGAAGACGCCCCACCGGGTCCCGACCGGGATCAGGCCGCTCTCCCCCAGCTCCGGGTAGGCGTGGATGGCCGCCTGGGAGTGGCCGGGCACGTCGATCTCGGGGACGACCGCGACGTGGCGTGCGTCCGCGTAGGCGACGATCTCGCGGATGTCGTCCTGGGTCAGGAAGCCGCCGTGGGGGCGACCGTCGAACTCGGGCGGCTTGCCCGCGCCCAGCTGGCTCTCGGTCCGCCAGGAGCCGGCCTCGGTGAGCCGCGGGTAGCGGCGGATCTCGATCCGCCAGCCCTGGTCGTCGGTCAGGTGCAGGTGCAGGACGTTGAGCTTGTGCATCGCCAGGAGGTCGATGAACCGCAGGATCTCCCGCTTGGGGGAGAAGTGGCGGGCGATGTCCAGCATCGCGCCGCGCCACCGGAAGCGCGGGGCGTCGGTGACGCTCACGGCGGGCAGGATCCACACGGCGCCGCTCAGGGGGGCGCTGCGGAAGGCGTCGGGCGGAAGGAGCTGGCGCAGGGTCTGCGCTCCGTAGAACACCCCGGCGGGGTCGTTGCCGACGATGATGGCGCCCTCGCCGTCCACGATCAGCCGGTAGCCCTCCCTTCCCAGACCGGCCCGGGCGTCGACGCTGAGGCGGATCTGCGCGCTGGCCTCGTCGCCGGTGGCGAGGGGGAGCCCGGTGGCCGCGCCGAGTTCACGTTGGAGCCACGTGAGCGTGCCCCGGGCTTCGGCGTCGGCGGAGACCCTGGTCGCGGCGGTGAGGGTGAGGCCCCCCGGGCCACCGGACTCCGTCCGGGAGGGGCGGGGGATCACGGGGAGGGGGGTCGGGGATGAGGCTGGGGTGTCGGGCACGGCGAACTGCTCCTATCCGGTCTAGACCAATCACGGACATAGTGCCACGGGGCCTCTCCCGAACACACCCCCGGCGTCAATCGGTCCTCCGGGGAGGGCTGTTCGCGCCTGCCCCATACCCAGTCTTGACCCTGCATGGCTCTTAACACTCCGTGTTTTGCGGGAGACGTAGAAACAGGCGAGGCGGTACGAAGGCGCCGAAAACCGTCGCAGAAGAGGCACAGCGCGTGCAAGGACCCGTCGCGCAGTGGGGTGGGCACTACCGACGGAGGGGGGTTGGCTTTATCGCCAGGACACCCCTCCCGTTCGTACTGTTCTGGTCATGCCCGGTGTTCCACGATCCGGGCCGGGACCGAGCGTCAGGGGATGCGGCGATGACGGAGAGGCGGGGGACACCCGTTGAGCGCGGCGGGTGGTCCAGGTGATGTTCTGGCCCGTCCTCATCGCCGTCACGGGGGCGTTCAGCCTCGCGCTAGGCTCCGCCCTCCAGGAGCGCGACGCCGTCCGGGCCCCCGGCCGGCAGGTCGCCCGCGCCGGGTTCCTGCTGCACCTGCTCCGCCAGCCCCGCTGGCTGATCGGCAGCGCCGCCGCGGTCCTCGGGTCGAGCCTCCACCTCATCGCCCTCAGCGGGGCGCCGCTGACCGTCATCCAGCCGCTGGGCGTGATCGGTCTGCTGTTCGCGATCGTCCTGTCGGCGGTGTTCAACCGCCAGAGGGTCGGGATGTCCCAGGTCGTCGCCGGGGTCGCGGTGATGGTGGGCCTCACCGGGGTCCTGCTCCTCTTCCCGCACGGTTCCGACGTCCCCGTCCTGCCGACCTCCACGGCCCTCGTGCTCGCCGGGACCGCGGTCGGCGCGGGCCTCCTCGTCTACCTGACCGCGCACTGGATGAAAAGCGGTGTCAGGGCCCTGCTCCTCGCCCTCGCGGGCGGCGCGGCCCTGGGGACCACCTCCGGCCTGGCCCGGGTGGTCACCGCGAACGCGGTCGACGACTGGACCCGGCTCGTCAGCTGGCTGACCCTGCTCGCCGTGGTCACGGCGGTCTTCGGCGCCCTGCTGATGCAGAACGCCTACCGCACGGGACACTTCTCCGCCGCCTACGCGACCCTCCTGATCACCGACCCGGTCGTCGGCGTGGCGATAGGCGCCGTCCTCCTGGGGGAGGGCGCGCCGGAGACCCCCGTGGCCCGGATCGGAGCGCTGGCCTTCAGCGTGCTGGCGATCGCGGGCACCATCGCGCTGGCGCAGGCGCGCCACCGCAACCCCGAGGCCCCGGACGGCCGGAGGTACTCGGGGACGACGGTCCGTACCCGTACACGTTGAACGAAGGAGACCCACCATGGCCGAGCCCAGTCGCCCGCTGCGTGTCCTGATCGCCACCGACACGTACCCGCCCGACGTCAACGGCGCCGGGTACTTCGCCCACCGCCTCGCCGAGGGGCTCGCGGGCCGCGGGCACCGGGTCCACGTGGTGTGCCCCTCCGAGGTGGGCGACCCCTACGTGACGGTCGACGGGGCGGTCACCGAGCACCGCCTGCGCTCCGCGCGCCTGCCCTTCCAGCCCAGTATGCGGGCCGCGGTCCCCCTGGGCATGGGCGGGCACATCACCAGGCTCCTGCGGCGCTTCGACCCGGACGTCGTGCACGCGCAGAGCCACTTCACCCTCAGCCGGTCGGCGATGCACCGCGGCCGGGCCGAGGGCATCCCGGTGGTCCTGACCAACCACTTCATGCCGGACAACCTGTACGCGCACGCCCGGGTGCCCCGGTCGATGCAGTCGGCGGTGGGGGCGCTGGCGTGGAAGGACATGGTCCGGGCGGCGGGGGAGGCCGACCACGTGACGACGCCGACGCCCCGCGCGGCCGAACTCCTCAGGGAGAAGGGGTTCGCCCGGGAGGTCGAGGCCGTCTCGTGCGGGATCGACCTGGAGCGCTTCCACCCCCGGCCGCGGGAGCGGTCGGCGGCGAGGGCAAGGTTCGGCCTCCCGGACCGGGACACGGTCGTGTTCGTGGGGCGGCTCGACGCGGAGAAGAGGATCGACGACACGATCCGGGCGCTGGCGCGGATCCTTCCGGAGAGGGACGCCCAGCTGGCGCTGGCGGGGATCGGGGCGCGCGAGCAGGAGCTGCGGGCACTGGCGGCGGAGCTGGGGGTGGCGGACCGGGTGTTCTTCCTGGGGTTCGTCCCCGACGAGGACCTTCCGCTGGTGTACGCGGCGGGTGACGCGTTCGCGATAGCGGGCGTGGCCGAGCTCCAGAGCATCGCCACACTGGAGGCGATGTCCACCGGCCTGCCGGTGGTCGCCGCCGACGCGATGGCGCTGCCGCACCTGGTGGAGGTGGGGCGCAACGGGTTCCTCTTCCCGCCGGGCGACCCGGAGAGCCTGGCGGACCGGCTGCTCTCGGTCCTCGGGAGCGAGCGGACCCGCCGCTCCCTGGGCGAGGCCAGCCGCGAGATCGCCCTGCGGCACGACCACCACCGGTCGCTGGAGCGCTTCGAGTCGGTCTACGTGCGTCTCCAGGGGGCCACCCCCGTACCGCTGAGGGCGGAGAGGGAGTTCTCCGCGCGCCCGGTCGCGGTGTGAGTCAATTGGGCTGTATGTCCAAAAAGGGAAACTTGAACCTTTTGCCACTTTCCGTATTCTTTGCGTGGCGAACGGTGATGTTGGGGCCCTTCGGGAAACACCAGACACTGTGTGGTTCCAAGGCATCAGTGGACAGGCCGGCCGCAGCCGGACCGCCCGCGGCGGGAACGCCGCCGAGGCCCTCTCCGCTCGGCTCGCCGACGCCGAGAGGGAGGCGGGGTTCCATGAGCGCGACATGTCGTCGTTCGAGCGCGAGCGGATCGACCTGGAGCACAGGGTGACCCGGATGGAGGCCGAACTGGAGGCGCTGAGACAACGCAGACTGGAAGCCTACGCTCGATGGTGGAACGCCCGGGACGACCGCGACCGCGCGCTCCACGTCTGCCGCAGACTGCGGCGCAGGATCGACAGGAGCCGCGGCAGGGACGGCGGCGAGTGAACCGGTGCGAGGCGTCGCAGCCCCGGGGGGCTGCCGAACGCGATCCGACCGACGTGTGGTCCGGCCCGGGAGGGCCGGGCCACACGCCGTTGTGGAGCGCCCCGGGTCCTGGTCCGGCGCGGCCCGTGTCCCGGCCCCGTCCTGTCCGCGCGACGGCCCCGCCGAGGGGCCCGGAGGTCGAGAGCCCGCGTCGTTCACCGAAGCCGGGACCGGCCACCTCCGCTCCCGACCGCTCGCGCGCCTGGCGACCGTCGGTCCCGGAGGGCAGCCCGACGTCGTCCCGGCGGCGTTCGAGTTCGACGGCGCGCACGTCTGGATCGGGGGCGCGGCGTCCGTCACCCGGACCCGGAGGTTCCGCGACCTCGGCGACGGGCCGGGCAGGGTGGCGCCGGTCGTGGACGACCTGGTGTCCCCCGAACCGTTCGCCGCGCGGGGCATCCGGCTCTACGGCCGCGCGGAGCAGCCGTTCGAGCGGACGGGCATGATCGGTCCCGGCGTGTTCCTGCGCGTCACACCGGCCGTCTCCTGGAGCTGGAACCCGGAGGGGGATCCCGTGGGCGACGAGCGGTACCCCTCGCGGAGGACGGTCCACGGGCGGCCCGGCGCCGGCTGACGCGGTCCCGGGGAGCGGACTACAGGTCCGCGACCTCCGCGACCTCCGCGAGCTCCGCGAGCTCCCGCTCGACCTGCCGGGCGGCCTCGCGCAGCGCCGCCAGCGTCACCTGCACCGCGGGCCTGCGCAGCGAGGCGGGGCGCACCACCGCGTACACGTGCCGCTCCGGAGCCGACGCGGGGAGCCGCCGGCAGACCAGTCCCGCGGGGGAGCCCACCATCGCCAGGGCCGGGACGGCGGCGATCCCGATGCCCCGGGACACCAGGCTCAGGATGGTCCCCAGGCCCTCGAACTCCCAGGTGGTGGCGGGAAGCCCGCCCACCTCGGCCAGGAGCCGGTCCGTTCCGTAGCGCGATCGCTCGGTCTGCGGAGCCACGATCCACGACTCGCCGAGCAGGCGGTCCAGTGTCGCCGGCTCGGCCGGGTCCGCCAGCCTGTGGTCCTCCGGCACCGCCAACACCAGCGGGTCGCGCAGCAGGTGGATGTGGCGCAGCGCGCCGTCGGGCCCCCGGCCGGGGTGCTGCCCCGACCAGTCGTCGACCAGGGCGATGTCCACCTCCCGAGACCGCACCTTCTGGGGCCCGGTCGACAGCAGGGTCTGCCGGAGGACGAGCTGCATCCCCTCGTGCCGCCGCAGCGGCGGGGCGAGCAGGGGGGCGAACGCCACGGCGGCGGTCGGGAACGCCGTGACGGTCACCATGCCGAGGGCGACGTCCGCCTGCTCCGCGAGCACCGACTCGGTCGCCTCCACCAGGGCCAGGATCTCCTCCGCCTGGGTCACGAGCAGCCGTCCGGCGTCGGTCAGCTCGGCGCCCTTGGGGGAGCGGTCCAGGAGCGCGACACCCGTCTCCTGCTCCAGTCTGGCCAGCTGCTGGGAGACCGCGGAAGGCGTGTAGCCGAGGGCGCTCGCGGTGGCCGCGATGGTGCCCCGGACGCTGAACTCGCGGAGGACGTGCAGGCGTCGGAGATCGAGCATAAGGACACCTTACGCTCAGCATCGAAAAGACTCGCTTGTACTGATGGCCGGAGCGGGGCAGGGTGAGGCATGACAGACCGCCGCACCGAGGCGCGGTCGAGCGCCGAACGATGAGCCGGAGATGAGTCGTCCATGACCGTCACTGTGTCCGCCACCCTTGCCGTCAACGAAGCCCTCGCCGAGAAGCGGCGCCAGGGGGTGCGCGTTCTGCCGCTCGGCTTCGGCGAGGCCGGGCTCCCGGTCCACCCGGTCATGCGCGACCGGCTCTCCGCCGGCAACGGCGCCAACGCCTACGGTCCCGTCGCCGGGTCGGCGGCCCTGCGGGAGGCCGCGGCGGGCTACTGGGAACGCCGCGGACTGCCCACCGACCCCGGCCTGGTCATCGCCGGCCCCGGTAGCAAGCCGCTCCTGTACAGCCTCCTGCTGGAGATCGGCGGCGACACCGCGATCGCCGCGCCCAGCTGGGTCAGCTACGCCGCGCAGAGCCGCCTGGTCGGCCAGCGGCCGATCCTGGTCCCCACGGCCACCGGCCAGGGCGGCGTGCCGCAGCCCGACCTCCTGCACGCCGCGGTGACCGCCGCCCGCGAGGAGGGGCGGACGGTCAACGCCGTCGTCGTCACCCTGCCGGACAACCCCACCGGGACCGTGGCCGACGCCGACACCGTCCGCAGGCTCTCCGAGGTGGCGCGCGAGCTCGACCTGCTGATCATCTCCGACGAGATCTACCGGGACCTGGTGCATCCGGCGGGCCCGGGCGAGGACCCCGTCGAGATCCACAGCCCCGCCGAGTACGCGCCCGAGCGCACCGTCATCTCCACCGGCCTGAGCAAGAACCTCGCCCTGGGCGGATGGCGGATCGGCGTGCTGCGCCTTCCCGACTCCGAGGCCGGCCATCGGCTGCGCGGCGGGCTGCTGGGCGTGGCCAGCGAGATCTGGTCCAGCCCCGCCGCCCCCGTCCAGGAGGCCGCCTCCCACGCCTTCACCGAGCCCGCCGAACTCGTCGACCACATCGACCGCAGCAGCCGCCTGCACGGCATCGTGGCCCGCGCGGTCGCCGGGGCCTTCGAGCGCGCCGGCGCGACCGTCGCCGCCCCGCGCGCCGCGTTCTACCTCTACCCCGACTTCGAGCCGGTCCGCGGGAGACTGGCCGCCCTGCACGGCGTGACCACCGGACCGGCGCTGACCGGGCTGCTCCTGGACCGCTTCGGCATGGGCGTCCTGCCCGCCCTCGAATTCGGCGAGGGGGCCGGGGCCCTGCGCATGAGGGTCGCCACCAGCCTCCTCTACGGGGAGTCCGAGGAGCGCCGCTACACCGCGCTCGCCGCCACGGACCCGCTGGCCCTGCCCTGGATCCGCGCCCACCTGGACAGGCTCGACGAGGTCCTCGCCATGCTGCTCGACGCCGCTCCCGGCGCCGTCGTCACGCGGGCCCGGGCCACCGCCCAGACCGTCGGCTAGACCATCCCGGCGTCCGCCCCGTGGAAGGGGGCGGGGCGGGCGCACACTCTTCCGGCCTCCCCCGGACGCTCCTTCCGGGGGAGGCCGGAGCCCTGTCCGGTGACGGGCCGCTCCGGCCCCCGCCCGCGGCCGTCCCGCCGACCGGAAGCGCTCAGGCGGACCGCGCGGTGTCGGTCCCCCGCGCCGCCAGCTCGCGGCTGGGCGCGATCACCGCTCGGTAGTGGCCGATGAGCTGGTCGCCGACCGCCTCCCAGCTGCGGTGCTCCACCGAGGTGCGGGCCCGCCCGGCCATCCTCTCCCGCACGGCCCTGTTGTGGGCCAGTCGCCCGACCGCCACGCGCAGCTCGCGGACCGAGTCCGGCGCGAACAGGAGCCCGTTGTGCTCGGGGACGACCAGGTCCAGCGGCCCGCCCGCGGCAGGGGCGACCACCGGAACCCCCGAGGCCAGCGCCTCCTGGACGGCCTGGCAGAACGTCTCGTCGGCCCCCGTGTGGACGAACACGTCCATCGACGCGTACAGCCGGGACAGCTCGGAGCCCGTGCGCTGCCCGGTGAAGACGGCGTCGGGCAGGCGGCGGCGCAGGCGGGAGCGCTCGGGGCCGTCCCCGACCACGACCAGCCTGATGTTGCGCAGGCGGGCCACGTGGGCGAGCAGGTCGACCCGTTTGTCCCGGGCCAGCCTCCCCACGTAGCCCACGACGGTCTCGCCGTTCGGCGCGAGCCTGCGGCGCAGGCCGTCGTCGCGGTGGGCGGGGGAGAACCGGCGGGCGTCGACACCGCGCCGCCACAGGTCCAGCCGGGGGAACCCGCGCCCGGACAGCGCCTCCATGGCGGCCGAGGAGGGGACGAGCGTGCGGTCGACGGCGGAGTGCGTGCGCTTGAGCAGGGACCAGACGCCGTCGCCGCCGGGCAGGCCGTAGCGCGCCGCGAAGCCGGGGAGGTCGGTCTGGAACACCGCCACCGTCGGGAGGGCCCAGCGGCGGGCGGTCTCCACCGCCGCGGACCCGAGCAGGGCGGGCGAGGCCAGGTGCAGCACGTCGGGGGCGAAGGCGCGGACGGCCGCGGTCATCGTGCGCCGGGCGGGAAGGCCCACGGGGAAGTCCCGGTAGAAGGGAAGGGGGAGCGAGGGCATGCGGACCACGGGGAAGCCCGCGTAGGAGGACGGTCCGGGGCCGGGAGCCAGGACGAGGGCCCGGTGCCCGCGCGAGGCGAGCAGGTCGGCGACCCGGCAGACGGAGTTGGTCACCCCGTTGACCTGGGGGAGGAAGGACTCCGTCACGATCGCCACGCGAAGCGGCTGAGAGGGCTCGGTCGGTGGCATGCGGGGGCTCCCAACGCCGGGGGAAGGCTGGTGCCGACACTAGGACCGCCGGGTGAACCGCGGTCCGGCACGGGGGGAACCCCTCCCGAAGCGCAGGCGTGGGTCGGGCGATCGGACGGTGACCCGCCCGCGCGCGCCTGTGGCCGCCCGGTGACACCCGGGTGGCTATGATCGCCTGACGTGACCGCCATCCCTCTCCTAGGAGTCGCCCGGTGACCCTCGTCGAATGGGCGGAAGCCGTCCGCCGTGAACTGGAACTGACCGGTACGGAGCCCCTGGGCAAGGAGGACGTCGACCGCGTCCTCGACCTCGCCAAGGACGCCGCCCACTCGGTGGCCCGCCCCGCCGCCCCGCTCACCACCTACCTGCTCGGCATCGCCGTGGGCCGGGGCGCCGACCCGGTCCGGGCCGCCGAGGTGTTGAGCAGGCTCGCCCTCTCCCACAAGGACGACTCCTGACCACTGCCCGCCCACACGCGCCTGCGGGGACCGGAGCGTCCGGAGGGCGGGCGTCCCCCGGCCCCCGGTGAGGGGGCCCCGGGGAGCGGGGGACACGGCTCCGCCGCGTGTTGCCGCGATTTCCTGGCGACACCGCGCGGTGTCCACTACCGTCGGCACGACCCCCCCGGACCGCCGGACCCCGCCTCGCCGTGCCGGTGGCGCCGGGCCGACGCGCGCACCGAGACGGAGACCCCCGTGGACCTGCTGCTCGACATGGCCGGAGTACTGAGCGGCATCGTCTGGGGTCCGCTCGTCCTCCTCCCGCTGCTGCTGGTCACCGGGGTCTACCTGACGATCCGGCTGCGGGCGCTCCAGTTCACCCGGCTCGCCCACGCCCTGTGGCTCGCCCTCGTCCGGCGGGAGGAGGTCGGCGAGGACCTCAGGGGCGACATCTCGCACTTCCAGGCCCTCAACACCGCCCTGGCCGCGACGACCGGCGTCGGCAACATCGCCGGGGTGGGCCTGGCCATCGGACTCGGCGGACCGGGAGCCCTCTTCTGGATGTGGGTCACCGGCGTCCTGGGCATGGCCACCAAGTACAGCGAGGCCCTGCTCGGGGTGAAGTACCGGGTCACGGACGAGAGGGGCGAGCAGGCCGGCGGCCCGATGTACTACCTGCGCCGGGGCCTCCCCGGAGGGCTCGGCGTCCTCCTCGGCTGCTCGTTCGCCGTCTTCGGGGCGGTGGCCGCCTTCGGCATCGGCAACGGCACCCAGGCCAACGCCGTGGCCGAGGCGGTCAACGACGCCACCGGCGCCGACCAGCGGGCCGTCGGCGTGGTCCTGATGCTGCTGACCGCCGTGGTCGTCCTCGGCGGGATCAAGGGGATCGGCCGGGTCGCCTCCGCCGTGGTCCCGTTCATGATCATCGGCTTCGTCCTCATGAACCTGCTGGTCCTGGCGGTGCACCACGACCGGATCGGCCCCGCCTTCGCACTGGTCCTCGGCGACGCCTTCACCGGCACCTCCGCGGCGGGCGGGTTCGCGGGCGCCACCCTGATGTACGTCATCCGCCAGGGCGTCTCCCGCGGCATCTTCTCGAACGAGTCCGGCATGGGCACCGGCGCCATCGCCGCCGCCGCGGCCAGGACCGACCAGCCGGTCCGCCAGGCCCTCGTCGCGATGACGCAGACCTTCGTCGACACCGTGATCATGCTGACCCTGACCGCGATGATGATCATCACGACCGGGGTGTGGCAGGACCCCGACGCCGCGGGGGTGGAGGGCAGCGACAAGGGGGTCCTGCTCACCACCTCCGCGATGGAGGCCGGCCTCGGCCGGATCAGCCCGGACCTGGCGGGCCTGGGTCCCGTGTTCGTCGCCTGCGCGGTGGTGGTCTTCGCCTACACGACCATCCTCGGCTGGGCCTACTACGGCGAGAGGTGCGTCGTGTACCTGGCGGGGCGCTCGCTCGTCGTGCCCTACCGGCTGCTGTTCATCGCGGTCGTCTACGTCGGCGCCACGGCGCAGATCGACGCGGTGTGGCTGTTCAGCGACATCGCCAACGGCCTCATGGCCCTGCCCAACCTGATCGGGCTGCTCCTGCTGTCCCCGGTGGTCGTCGCGGAGACGAGGAAGTTCTTCGCCCACCCGGACTGGCGGGACCCGGACGCGGTCATGGAGCCCGTACGGGGGTAGCGGCACGACCGGCGGCCCGCCGGGCCCCCGGCCTCCGCGAACGCGGCCGGGCCCGGCGGAGGCGGACGCGCCGCTCCGCCGGGCCCGGTCCCGCGGGGGAGGGCGTCGGTGCCGCCCCCCGGTCGGCGGGTCCTACTTCCACCAGGCGTGGAAGTGGTGCACGGGCCCCTGCCCGCCTCCGGCGTCGATCTCGTCCGCCCGCCGGAGCGCCTCGGTCAGGTAGACCTTGGCGTCGCCCACGGCGGAGGCCGTGTCCGGCCGCTGCGGAAGCAGGGCCGCGATCGAGGAGGACAGGGTGCACCCCGTGCCGTGCGTGTTGCGGGTGCGGACCCTCGGCGAGCGGAACTCGACCGGGGCGGAGCCCTTGGCCACGAGGATGTCGACGCAGTCCTCTCCGGCCAGGTGGCCTCCCTTGAGCAGGACCGCGCGCGGACCGAACTCCAGCAGCCGGAGGGCCTGCTCGTGCATCGCCGCCAGGTCGGCCGCCTCCGGCTCGTCCAGCAGGTCGGCCGCCTCGGGCAGGTTCGGCGTGACCAGGTCCGCCCGGGGCAGCAGCCGGGTGCGCAGCGCGTCGACGGCGGAGGGCTCCAGCAGGCGGTCGCCGCTCTTGGCCACCATCACCGGGTCCACCACCACGTGGGGCAGTCCGTGGCGCCCGATCGCCTCGGCGACGGCCTCGGTGACCTCGGCCGTGCCGAGCATGCCGACCTTGACCGCGTGCACCGTGGCGTCGGAGAAGAGGGTGTCCATCTGGTGGGCGACGAAATCGGCGGGGATCGGGTGGACCCCGGTGACGCCGCGCGTGGACTGGGCGGTGAGGGCCGCGACCACGGTCATGCCGAAGGCGCCGTGTGCGGAGAAGGCCTTGAGGTCCGCCTGGATCCCGGCGCCCCCGCTGGGGTCGCTGCCGGCGATGGACACGATGTTGTACGCGCTCATGGGCGTTCCTTCGCTAGTACGAACTAGGGCAGGTTCGACGGGTGTGCTCTCAGCCGGTGGACTCACCGGCACCCCGCGCCGTCGGGGCCGCCGCGTGGGCGGCCCCGCTCAGTGTGCGGCCGACCCGAGGGGGTCGGCGTATGTGTTCCGGACGCGCGGACCCGAGGGGCCCGTACGGCTGCCGGCGCCGTTCAGAGGGTGGGGGCGTTGTCCGCGGACCGGGCCTTGAGCAGCTTGCGGACGCGGACGATGACGAACCACAGGAACAGCAGGGCGATGACGACCAGCACGATGTTGCTGATGAGGCCGCTCCACTGCACCAGGATCGGCTTGATGGCCGGGCCGAAGGCGTAGCCGAGTCCGATCCAGATCGAGTTCCAGACGGCGGAGCCGATCACGGTGTACACGGAGAACTTGAGGATGGGCATCCGCTCGATGCCGGCGGGGACCGAGATGAAGCTGCGCACCAGCGGCACGCACCGGCCCAGGAGCACGGCGAGGCCGCCGAAACGGGCGAAGAAGCGCTCGGCCTTGTAGAAGTCCTCGACCTCGAGCAGGGGGGTCTTCTCCACCAGCCACTTGGTGCGGTCCCGGCCCAGCAGGGCGCCGATCGCGTAGAAGCCCCAGGCGCCGACCAGGCAGCCGATCGTGGCCCACAGGATGGCGAGCCAGACGTTCATGTGCCCGTCGTAGGCGAGGAAGCCCGCACCGGGCAGGACCGCCTCGCTCGGCATCGGGGGGAAGAAGGTCTCGATGAACAGGGCCACGCCGACGCCGGGCTCGCCCAGGGTCGTCATCAGGCTCAGCACCCAGCCGATGAAGCCCTCGTACTCGTGGACGACCTCGCCTTCCATCGCCAGGTTCGACGCCGTCCACAGATTCGCTGTCATGAGAAGTGGCTTTCCGTTCTTTCCGGTCGGACGCCGGCCGCGACGCGGGCGGCCTCGGCCCGGGAGCGCTTGCGGCGCTCCCAGACGATGGCCGCGGTCACGATCACGAAACCGGCGACGATGAAGACGACTGTCACAGGGACGTCGGTGGGGGTGACGACCTCGCGGGACTCGGTCTGCCACGGCCACAGGGCGCGCAGCGAACCGGCCATGAGGCCGGTGAGTACAACGAGGGTCATGTGTTGGAAGTTCTCCAGGAGGTGCTGGAGCAGCTTCACGAACAGGGACAGGCCGGTGAGCATGCCCAGGGCGAAGACGGCCAGGTAGGCGATGTCCAGGTCGCCGACCGCGCTGATCGTCGGCTCGTAGAGCCCGAGTGTGAGCAGGATGAAGGAGCCGGACAGCCCCGGCAGGACGAGCGCGCAGACGGCCACCGCGGCGGCGAGGAAGACGACCGCCGGGTGGGTCGGCAGGTTGGCGCCCGGCAGCCCGGTGAGCACGAAGGCGGCCACGGCGAACACCAGTGCCACGGCGTAGTGCCCGGCCCTCCAGGGGCGGCCCGCCCCGGAGTAGGGGATCCACAGGCACGCCAGGACGAGGCCGAAGAACAGGGCGTAGGCGTACCGGGTGTAGGCGTCGACGAGCGGCGCCAGGAGGAGGGCGGCCAGGACCAGGAACACGGCCATGCCGACCAGCGCGGGAACCAGGACGCTCCAGTCCACCTGTCGGAACTGCTCCTGCGCGCGGGCCCTGCCGCGCCCGCGCGGGACGTCCGTGACGTACCGCTTGATCCCGCTGACCATGTGGCCCGCGCCGCCGATGAGCTTGTCGTAGAGGCCGACGATGAGGGCGACGGTCCCGCCGCTGATGCCCGGAAGGGCTTCGGAGGCGCCCACGGCGCCGCCGCGCACCGCGTCGAGGAGGTAGGAGCCTGCGGAATTGGCCATCTGGGTGGTTGGACGCTACCCGGGGAGTCCGGGAGAGGTGCGCCTTCCTCCGTCCTAAGGGTCTCGCCCGCGCACGCGAATGTGCGACGGGTGGGGATGAGGCGAAAAGGAGACTGTCCGAATCGGCCGGAGATTGCGGCCGTCGGGATCTAAGGTACAAGGGGCGGAGGCCGCTGTGGGCAGGCGCTGAGGAGAGTTGTGGACGACCGCACCCCGTGTGGAGCCGCCAAAGCGAGGCCTGGCAGAACCCTTACGTGGCCTTTGTCCTGGAATGACGTAATTTTCGGCCCTGTAGCAGGGCCGCCGGACAGCATCCGAAAACTGTGCTTCGTCTCAGTGACAGGGTGTGGCCCTCCACAGGCCGGCCGCCGTCCCCGCCCCCGCGCCGGGCGGTTCCGCGGACCGCGGCCGTCAGTACCGCAGCGGGCTCGGGCGCGGGACCCCGCCCTCGTCCCGGGCCACCGACGCCGCCCACCGGTAGTCCTGCTTGCCGACGGCCGTGCGCCGCACCCGGTCCACGAAGTGGACGGTCCTCGGGACCTTGAACCCCGCCAGGCGCACGCGGCAGTGGTCCAGCAGGGCGGCCTCCTCCAGGCGGGCCCCCGCGGCGAGGGAGACCAGGGCCGTCACCCTCTGGCCGAGCCGCTCGTCCGAGGCGGGCACCACGATCGCGTCCTCCACCGAGGGGTGCGCCTTCAGGGCGGCCTCCACCTCCTCCGGGTACACCTTCTCCCCGGCGGTGTTGATGACGGCGCTCCCGCGCCCCAGGAGGACGATCGACCCGTCCCCGGCCCGCGCCCCGAAGTCGCCGGACAGGGCCCAGCGGCGCCCGTCGGCGTCGGTGGGGAAGGTACGGGCCGTCGTGATGGGGTCGTTGTAGTAGCCGAGCGGGATCCGGCCGGTGCGCGCGATCCGGCCGACCTCGGGCGAACCCGGCGGGAGCGGGCGCAGCGCCTGGTCCAGCACCGCGATGCTGCCGCCCATCGTGAAGCTGCGGGCGTCGGCGGCCCCCTCCAGGGACACGGAGCCGTCCGGCCCGCCGCTCCCCTCCGCGGCGGTCGCCGAACCGCACACGCCCGTCTCCGACCCCCCGTAGGAGTCGGCCAGGACGATGTCCTCGCGCCAGGCGCGCCACAGGCCGCGCACCTGCGGGGTGAGCGGTGTGCCGCCGGAGCGGACGGCGGTCAGGTCCGGGCACAGGCCGGGTTCGGTGAGCAGGTGCCGGGCCAGCGGGCGGGCCATGGCGTCGCCCACCAGCTGGACCGTGTGCACGCCCTCCCGGTGCGCCGTCTCCAGCACCCGGTCGGGCCGGAAGCTGCGGTCGGTGGACAGCACCACCTGCTTGCCGCACAGCAGCATGCTCAGGGCGTTCCACTGCCCGGCGGCGTGCATGAGCGGGCCGAGCACCAGCATGCGCTGGGGGAAGCACCGGGCGGCGCGCCCGGCCACGTCGTCCAGGGTCCGGGCCCGGGGGGCGCCGGGGGAGCGCCGCTCCAGGGCGGCGCGGAAGATGTCGGCCTGCCGCCACAGCACCCCCTTGGGGTAACCGGTGGTGCCCCCGGTGTAGAGCAGGTAGTGGTCCTCGCCGCTGGTCGGAGGAAGGGCCGCGCCCTCCGGCGCGGCGGCCAGCGCCTCCTCGTAGCCGACCCCCTCGGCGCCGCGCACGGAGCCGTCGGAGACGAGCACCACGTGGCGGAGCCGGGGGAGGTCCGGGAGCACGGCCTCGACCGTGGACGCCAGGGAGTCCTCCGCGATCAGCGCGACCGCGTGCGAGTCGGCCAGGACGTGCCGCAGCTCGCCCGCGACGTAGCGGTAGTTGACGTTGACCGGGACCGCTCCCGCGCGCAGAACGCCGAGGAAGGACTCCATCCACTCGGCGCGGTTGAAGGCCAGGATCGCGACGTGCTCGCCGCGGCCCACGCCCGCGCCGACCAGGTGGCGGGCGAGGCGGACGGAGCGGTCGTGCAGGGCCCGGTACGTGAGGCGCCGGGGCCCGGCGACCAGGGCCGTCCGGTCGGGGACGGCGTCGGTGACCGCGGCGAGCAGCGCCGCGAGGGAGAACGGGGCGTCCGCGGACACCGGGGGCACTGAGGTGGGCACGCCCGACCTCCCATCGGTCGACGGGCCGTCCACGGCGGAGGGGCTCGCGGCGGCACTGTGGCTCGTTGGTGCGACGGTACCCCTCGGGGGAGGAGCCGATCGCCGTCGGGGCTGTGGAGCGCGTCACCCAGGGTGTCGTACCAGGTCACCACGGATGAGAGGGGGGCCGCTCAGGGGGTCGGGAGGAGGCCTCCCGCACGGTTTCCGGGCCCCGGCGGCGATCTGTGATACGCCTCACCCCTTGTGGGCCCGCCGGATCATCTGCTCAACTCGTGGGGACCTCCGCCGGAGGGCTCTACAGGGCCGTCCGGTGGGTATCTACTGTCTGACATCGGTCAATGGTGATCGGAGCGGCTAGATGGACAACACCCAGAATCTGGGCCAGCAGGACTCCGCCGGAAACCCCGGCGGACAGGGATTCTCCAGCGCCGAGCACATCGCGCTGGCACAGGCGCGATCCGCGCACAACTACTCACCCCTTCCCGTCGTGATCGCCGAGGGCCGCGGAGCCTGGGTCACGGACGTCGAGGGAAGGAAGTACCTGGACTGCCTGGCCGGATACTCGGCCATGAACTTCGGCCACCACAACCCCGACCTGCTGGCGGCGGCGCACCGGCAGCTGGACCGGGTCACGCTCACCAGCCGCGCCTTCTACAACGACCAGTTCGGCCCCTGGGTGAGCGCCCTCGCCGACATGGTCGGCAAGGAGAAGGTCCTGCCGATGAACACCGGCGCCGAGGCGGTGGAGACCGGCATCAAGGTGGCCCGCAAGTGGGGCTACGAGGTCAAGGGCATCCCGGAGAACCGGGCGACCATCGTCGTGGCGGGGGCCAACTTCCACGGCCGCACCACCACGGTCATCTCGTTCTCGTCCGACCCGGAGGCCAGGACGGGCTTCGGCCCCTACACCCCGGGCTTCCGGTCGGTGCCGTACGGCGACGCCGCGGCCGTGGAGGAGGCCGTCGACGACACCACGGCGGCGGTCCTCATCGAGCCGGTCCAGGGCGAGGCGGGCGTGATCGTGCCCCCTGCGGACTACCTGCCCCGGGTGCGGGAGATCTGCGACGCCAACCGGGTGCTGTTCATCGCTGACGAGGTGCAGTCCGGTCTCGGCCGCACCGGCACCGTCCGCGCCTGCGAGCACAGCGGGGTGGTCCCCGACGCCTACCTGTTCGGCAAGGCGCTGGGCGGAGGCATCCTGCCCGTGTCGGCGATGGTCGCCGACGAGGACGTGCTCGGCGTGATCCGGCCGGGCCAGCACGGGAGCACGTTCGGCGGCAACCCGATGGCCGGCGCGGTGGGGGCCACGGTCGTCCGGATGCTCACCGAGGGGCCCTACCTGGACAACACGCGCCGCCTCGGCGAGGTGCTCAAGCGCCGCCTGAAGGAGTTCGTCGGCAACGGGGTGGTGTCCACGCGCAGCATCGGCCTGTGGGCGGGCATCGACGTCGACCCGCGACTCGCCTCCGGCAAGGAGCTGTGCAGGCGCCTCGCCGAGCACGGCGTCCTGGTCAAGGACACCCACGGTTCCACGGTGCGCATGTCGCCGCCCCTCGTGATCAGCGAGGAGGACCTCAACTGGGGTCTGGACCGGTTCGGCGAGGTCCTGGAGGAACTCAGGGCTGAGCGGTAGCGGACCGGCCGGAGGGGGCTCCGCTGTGACGGGGCCCCTCCGGCCGCCGCGCGGGGCGCCCGGCCCCGCCGGCCCCGGACCGACGGCAAGGCCGGGCGCGTCGACCGGACCCCGGTCCGGGCGCGGGCCTACGCCACCTGCCGGTCCGGGGCCGAGGGGCGGGAGGCGTCCACCGGATGGCTGCACCACCGGTCCCACCCCGCCGTCGGCGGGCCTCCCGCCTCCCGCGTGCCCGGAATGCTCCGCGGAACACGTCTAGGGCGCGTCGGCCTCGTTGGCCGGCGACCCGGAGGGCTCCGGGACGCGGACCGGGTCCAGGGGTCCGCCCAGCTCCGACATCAGCTGTTCCGGGTCGACGTCCTCCAGGGTCTCCCGGGACACGTACAGGGTGCGTTCGGGCCCTTCCAGGATCTGGAGGCGCACGCGTTCGGCGATGGACATCTGGCCCTGGGCGGTGGGGTGGAAGCTGGCCCGGTCCACGCGCAGGCCCTCGCCCAGCTGGCCGAGCACGATGCCGTTCAACCAGGACTCCTCCGCGCTCACCTCGTACCCGTTGAGGGCGGAGAAGGTGTTCACGTACTCGACGCTGCCGGTGCGGCGACCGCCGTACACCTCGCCGTCCACCTCGTAGACGCCGTCGCGGATGCGCTCGTTGAAGCGCTGGGCCAGGGAGTTCAACCAGACCTGGTCGCTCACGGTCAGCGTGTAGTACATGCCCGGCGGCTCCTCGGGGAACAGCCGGGGGTACCCCAGCACGAGCACGCGGGCGTCGGGCGCGCGGTCGCGGATCTCGCCGAGCACCTCGGCGAGGGTCTCCTCGAACGCGTCCATCCGGCGCTCCAGGTCCTCCTCCTGCTCGACGCAGACGCTGCTCTCCAGCAGCGGCATCCGCACGATGCAGGTGCGCAGGACGGGGGTGAACCCCAGGTCGTTGCCGCCGATGCCGAGGGTGACCAGGGACGTGTTCTCGGTGACCCGCTCGATCTGGGACTCGGGCGTGCCGATCTGGCCGAGCATGTCCTCGCCCTTGTGGGTGCTGCACGCGTAGAAGGCCAGCGAGCCCGAGAAGTCGAACTCCTCACCGATGACCTTGGGGTAGGCGTTCTCGGAGCGCCAGCAGCCGCCCGGCTCGGCGGTGGCCGGGTCGTAGTCGCCCGCGCCGTCCCCCGAGGAGTAGGAGTCGCCCAGGGCCACGTAGTTGCCCCAGAGCGCGGCGTCCTCCGGTTCCATCCGGACCCGCCAGTCGGACTCCTCGTCCTCGGTGATCGGGGGGAGCTCCTCCCCGGGGCACACGCCGCCGGTGGCGTCGCACCAGAGCCCCATCAGCCCCTCGCGCGTGGCGGGCACGGTGAGGGTGACGACCAGGGCGAGGACGAGCACGAGGGAGACGGCGACCGCGGCGCGGGCCCCGCGCCGCCGTGCGCGCGGCCCCGAGGGGCCCCCGCCGCCCGCGCCCGGGGAAGCGTCGCCGGGTCCTCCGGAGGGGCCGCCGTCCCGGGGGGCCGGGCTCTTCGGGGAGCCGGTCCCCCCGACGGCGGAGGGGTCGTCGGGCACAGGTTCCGGCGTCTGCGGGTCTTCACCACGTGCTGCCACTGCCGATACCGCCTCCCGCCTACCGGACGGCTCCTGATTCCCTCCGCAAGGGTACCGGGGAGCGGGTCGATCCGACGACGGCCAGCACACGGTCGAGGTCGCCGTCACCGAGTGTCGCGCGGGCGGTCAGCCGCAGCCTGGACCTGCCGTCGGGGACCGACGGCGGGCGGAAGCACCCCACCCGCACCCCCTCGGCGAGGCACGCGGCCCGCCACGCCACCGCGGCCTCGGGCGAGGGCGCCCCGACCGAGACCACGGCGGCGTCGGGACGGCTCGCGTCCAGGCCGCGCTCGCGCAGCCCCTCGGACAGCCGCCGGGCCCGGTCCCGGACCGCGGCGGCACGCCCCGGCTCCGCGACCAGCACGCGCAGGGCCGCCAGCGCCGCTCCCGCCGAGGCCGGTGCGAGACCGGTGTCGAAGACGAAGGTGCGGGCGGTCTCGACCAGGTGCCGGACCACGCGCCGCGGTCCGAGGACCGCACCGCCCTGCGCGCCGAGGGACTTGGACAGGGTCACCGACACCACCACGTCGTCCGCGCCCCGCAGGCCGGCGGCGGTCGGCGTCCCCCGGCCGCCCGGCCCCACCACGCCCAGTCCGTGCGCGTCGTCCAGCAGGAGTGCCGCGCCGTGCCGGCGCGCCGTCCGGGCGAGCGCCGCCGCGTCGGCGAGGTCGCCGTCCACCGAGAACACGGCGTCGCTCAGCACCAGCGCACGGCCCCGCGCCGGGGCGAGAGCCTCCGCCGCACGGTCCGGGTCGGCGTGGTCGAAGACGGCGACCCGCGCTCCGGAGGCCTTCGCCAGCCGCGTCGCGTCGATGAGGGAGGCGTGGTTGTGCCGGTCGCACACCAGCAGGGGCGTGTCGCCGCCGTCGCGTGAGGCCAGAGCGGTGACCATCGCCAGGTTCGCCGCGTACCCGGAGGAGAACACGAGGGCGGACTCCGTGCCGTAGAAGGCGGCGAGCTCGCGCTCCAGCTCCTGGTGGAGGTCGGTGTCGCCGGAGACCAGGCGCGAGCCCCCGGCGCCCGCGCCCCACGCACGGGCCGCGTCGGCCGCCGCGCCGACCACGTCGGGGTGGCGGAGCAGGCCCAGGTAGTCGTTGCCCGCCAGGTCCAGGAGGCCGTCGTCGGCGGCCCTGGGGGCGGTGCGCCGGGACAGCCCGGCGGCCGCGCGGATCCGGGCGGTGCCGTCCAGCCAGCCGAAGGGGTGGCGGGGGGACGCGGCGGTGGAGGGCCCGGGGTCCGCGCGCACCGGGGTCCCCGCAGGGGAGGGCGGGCGCCTGGCGCGCAGGGTCCACGGGCGGCGGGGCGGTGCGGTGGCGGCGGTGCTCGGCATGAGCGCGGGCTCCTCGGTGCGGTGGTCGGTGCGGGTCACACTCCGGTGGGGGCGGGGGAGGCGGACGAGCGGTCCCGGGTCGGATCGCGCGCCCCGGGGCCGTCCTGCGGGGCGGGGCGGCGGGGAGGCCGGACGGCCGGCCCGGTCGGCCGGGACGGCGCGAGGGCCTCCCGGGGAGGGACCGGCCCAGCGGCGGCCAATTCCGCTGGGGCGGTCCGGTCCTGCGTGCCAGGGAGGCGTCTACGACTCTGCCCGCCCGCGGGTCCGGCCGTCACCGGCGGAAGCCCACAAAGTTCCGCGCGGATTCCTGGCGGGACGGCCCGGGGGCCCACGCCCGGCCCGGGTGAACAATGGGGCACCATGACGCGCACAGACACAGGAGCGGTCCGACCGCGGGCCGGGTCCGGCCCCCGCCGGGTCAGGGACACCGACATGGCGCGCCTGTGGCACCCCTACTCCACGGTGCCCCCGGCCGAGCCGCCGTACGTGGTCACCGAGGCGGAGGGGACCCGGCTGACCCTGTGGGCGGACGGGAGGTCCCACCGGGTGGTCGACGGGATGGCGTCCTGGTGGTCGGCGATCCACGGGTACCGCCACCCCGTGCTCGACGCGGCGGTGCGGCGGCAGGTGGACGCGTTCAGCCACGTCATGTTCGGGGGGCTCACGCACGGCCCGGCCGCCGAGCTCGCCGAGGCGCTCGTGGGGATCGCGCCGGAGCCCCTGGAGCACGTCTTCCTCGCCGACTCCGGGTCGGTGTCGGTGGAGGTCGCCATGAAGATGTGCCTCCAGTACCACCGCTCCTCGGGGAGCCCGGAGAGGCGGCGGTTCCTCACCTGGAGGGGCGGGTACCACGGGGACACGTTCCACGCGATGAGCGTCTGCGACCCGGACGGGGGCATGCACGCCCTGTGGGGCGACCTCCTGCCCGCCCAGGTGTACGCGCCTGCGCCGCCCGGCGGGTTCGACGCCCCTCCCGACCCCGGCTACGTGGAGGAGTTCGAGCGGGTGGCCGCCGAGCACGCCCGTGAGCTGGCCGCGATCATCGTGGAACCCGTGGTGCAGGGCGCCGGGGGGATGCGTTTCCACCACCCGGGATATCTGCGGGAGCTGCGCAGGATCGCGGACGGGCACGGGCTGCTGCTGGTGTTCGACGAGATCGCCACGGGCTTCGGCCGCACGGGCGAGCTGTTCGCCGCGGACCACGCGGGGGTGGCCCCCGACGTGATGTGCCTGGGCAAGGCGCTGACGGGCGGGTACATGTCCCTCGCCGCCACCCTGTGCACGGGGCGCGTGGCCCGGGGCATCGCCGAGGGGGAGGAGCCGGTCCTCGCCCACGGCCCCACCTTCATGGGCAACCCGCTGGCCTGCGCGACGGCCGCGGCCTCGGTGGACCTGCTCGCCGGGGGCGGCTGGAGGGACGACGTGGCACGGATCGGGGCCGGTCTGCGCGCGGGCCTCGCCCCGCTCGAGGGGGCGCCCGGGGTGCGGGAGGTACGGGTGCTCGGCGCGATCGGGGTGGTGGAGCTGGAGGCCCCGGTGCGGATGCGCGAGGCCACGCGCGCCGCGGTGGAGGCGGGGGTGTGGCTCCGGCCCTTCCGCGAGCTCGTGTACGCCATGCCCCCCTACACCTGTACCGCCGGGGACGTGGCCGTGGTCGCCGCGGGGATGGTCGCCGCCGCGGAGGCCTCCGCGGCCGCCGCCGACGGCGGGGCGTGAGCGGGGGCCGGGCCCGGGGCGCCCCTCACCGGTGCGCGGGGCAGGGGCCGTGCTTGGGCTCCCCCTCTCGGGGAAGAGTGCGGGTTCAGGATGATCGGTGACGGGAGGACAGGTGAGGAGCCGCGTGGGCCGTGACGGGGAGAGAGTGTGGTGCCGGTGACCGTCCTGATGGTGACAGGAACCGGAACCGAGGTCGGCAAGACCGTGGTCACGGCCGCCGTGGCCGCTCTGGCGCGGGCCGCCGGGCGCCGGGTGGCGGTGCTCAAGCCCGCCCAGACCGGGGTGGGACCGGCCGAGCGGGGTGACGTTGACGTGGTCGCCGGGCTCGTGCCCGGAGTGACCGCCGTCGAGCTGGCCCGCTACCCCGACCCCCTGGCGCCCGCCACGGCCGCCGCGCGCTGCGGGGCGCCCGCGGTCCGGGCCGAACACGTGGCGGACGCGGTGTGGGAGCTGCTCGGAGACCACGAACTGGTGCTGGTGGAGGGGGCCGGCGGGCTCCTGGTCCGGTTGAACGCCGAGGGCCAGACCCTCGCCGACGCGGCCGTGCTGCTGTCCGCGCCCGTGCTCGTGGTCGCCCGGCCGGACCTGGGAACGCTGAACGAGACCGCGCTGACCGGCGAGGCGCTGCGCACACGGGGGCTGCATCCGGCGGGCGTCGTGGTGGGGTCCTGGCCGGAGCGGCCGGACCTGGCGATGCGCTGCAACCTCACCGATCTGCCCGGGATGGGGGCGGGGCCGCTGGAGGGGGCGGTGCCGGAGAGCACCGGCGGCCTGGACCCGGCCGGGTTCGCCGAGGTGGCGAGCCGCTCCCTGGCGCCCGGGCTGGGCGGGACCTGGACGGTGGAGGGGTTGCGCTGACCGCGCGGGGCCGTCCCGCCGCCGGCCCCCGGTGGTCCGTACGACGCGGGCCCTCAGGCCGGGGCGGGGACCGGGGAGGTGAGCGTGAACGCGTGCGGACGCGGACCGTGCTCGCGCAGGTGCTCCGCGCGGGCCGCGGCCTCCTCCGGGGTCACCGCGGCGCCGTCCGCCGCCCACCACAGCACGCGTCCGACCCGGGGGAAGGCGCCGGTCAGCGCCCGGAAGTCCAGGAAGTCGCCGTGGGACGCCTCCACGAACTCCCGCAGGTCCGTCGGTGAGCGCCACAGCGCGATGACGTGTATGCGGTCCCCTCCGTCGGAGAAGTGGACCTCTTCGGGGGCTCCGTCTCCCCCGGCGGCCCGCTTCCGCAGCGCGGCGGCGAGCGGGGCGAGGTACCGGCGGTCGCCCCGGACCGTGCGAGACTCGGCCAGGAGCGGCCGTCCCTCCCGGGCGCCCTGCGCCGCCCGGGTTCGGTGCGGTGTGCGCGGGTGGTCGGCGACGGTGCGGGGGTGCTGGGCGAGGAGGTTCACGACGACTCCGATCGAGAAGTGGACCTCGATGAAGCGGTCCACCTTGGCTCTGGTGGTGCTCTGTTCTCCAATGCCATTATGGAAGCCCCGGGGGCTTCCCCACAGATCCAATGGAGCGGTAAATGGACTCTTCGCGGAAGCCCGCCGACCTCGCCGACGTCCTCGGCACCTGGTCCCGGGGGGAGGGCCCCCTCTACCGGCGCCTCGCGGACTCCCTGCGCGATCTCGTGGCCCAGGGCACCCTGGCGCCGAACGAGCGCCTTCCCTCGGAGCGGGTCCTCGCCGCCGCGCTCAGGGTCAGCCGCACGACGGTGGTCTCCGCCTACGACTCCCTGCGCTCGGAGGGGCTGCTCGAGAGCAGGCAGGGCAGCGGCACCCGGATCAGCGGCAGGGTCGCGCCCGTGCGCCCGGACGGCTGGAGCCGCACCGGCAGCGTCAACGCCATGTACCGCAACCTCTTCCAGAGCGACGAGGGGCTCATCTCGGCCGCCAGCCTCCACACCCCCGCCCTGGGCGGGGTGGAGGCGGCCATCCGCCGGGTCGTCGCCGAGGACCTGCCGTCGCTCATGGCCGAGAGCACGTACCACCCGCGCGGGCTGCCCGCGCTGCGCCGGGCCATCGCCGACCACTACTGCCGACTGGACCTGCCGACGACCCCGGACCAGATCGTGGTCACCACCGGCGCCCACCAGGCCGTCAACCTGGTCTCGCAGCTCTACCTCCGCGAGGGGTCGCCCGTGGTGGTGGAGGACCCCGGCTTCGCGGGCTGTCTGGACCTGATGGCGGACCGGGGAGCCGAGTTCCTGCCGGTGCCCCTGGACGACCAGGGCATCGACGGGGTGGGCGTGCGCCGGGCCGTGGCCGAGCACGCGCCCCACCTGATCTACGTCATGCCCTCGTACCACAACCCCACGGGCACGATGATGTCCGCGGCGCGCCGCCGGGAGCTGGGCGAACTGTCCGCCCGCCACGGGGTGCCGATCCTGGAGGACGCCGCCTACACCGGACTGCGCTCCCCCGACGAACCCGCCCCCCTGGCCGCGTACGCCCCGCGGGGGGCCGAGATCATCAGCGTCGACTCCCTGTCCAAGGTCTCCTGGGCGGGGCTCCGGGTGGGGTGGCTGCGCGCCCCGGCCGAGATGGCGCTGCGGCTCAGCCGCCGCAAGGTCCTCGCCGACCTCGCCGGCCCCCTCCTGGACCAGGCGGTGGCCGTGCGCTTGCTGGAGGACTACGCCGGCCTCGCCCACGAGCGCTCGGAGATGATGCGCGGGGCCCTCGACCACATGGAGGGGCTGCTCCGCGAGGCCCTGCCCGACTGGGAGTGGAGGCGGCCGGACGGGGGTGCCGCCCTGTGGGTGCGCCTGCCCGGCGCGGACTCCCGCGCCTACGCCCAGGTCGCGCTCTGCCACGACGTGGAGCTGGTGCCGGGCCCCACCATGTCGGCGTCCCCCGACGGCCGGCACGCGGAGTACTTCCGGCTGCCCGTGGCCTTCGACGCCGGTACCCGGGAGGAGCTGGTCTGGCGGCTCTCCCGGGCCTGGCGGGAGTTCCGCCGGCACGGCCCGGTGGCGAAGGACCCCGTGCGGCTCGTGGTCTGACCGCGGCGCGGCCCGGACGCACGCGGGGGCGGCACCACCGGTGTGGTGCCGCCCCCCGCACTGCCCGGGCCGCGCCGCGGAGGGCGGTCCGGGGCGTCTTCCGCGGACGCCCCCGGCGGGACCCGGCGCTCGCGCCGGTCGCCGGCCCGGAACGGTCCGCGGAGGACGGTCTAGCCCAGCCGGACCTTGCGGGCGGCGTCGAAGCGCTCCTGGACGTCGGCCCAGTTGACCACGTTCCAGAACGCCTTGACGTACTCCGCCTTCACGTTCTTGTACTGGAGGTAGAAGGCGTGCTCCCACATGTCCAGCATCAGCAGCGGCTGGGTGGTGACCGGGCTGTTCGCCTGCTGGTCGTAAAGCTGCTCGACGATCAGCCGCTGGCCCAGGGTGTCCCAGGCCAGGATCGCCCAGCCCGAGCCCTGGAGGCCGGAGGCCGCGGCGCCGAAGTGCGCGCGGAAGGCGTCGAACGAGCCGAACTGGTCGGCGATGGCCGCGCCCAGCTCGCCCTCGGGCTTGTCGCCGCCGTCGGCGGACAGGTTCTTCCAGAAGATGCTGTGGTTGACGTGGCCGCCCAGGTGGAACGCCAGGTTCTTCTCGTGCAGGTTCACGGTGGCGTAGTCACCGGACTCGCGAACCTCCGCCAGCTTCTCCAGAGCGGTGTTGGCACCGGTGACGTAGGCAGCGTGGTGCTTGTCGTGGTGCAGCTCCATGATCTGGCCGGAGATCCACGGCTCCAGGGCCGCGTAGTCGTAGGGCAGTTCGGGAAGCGTGTATGGCGCAGACATCTCTGACGCACCTTTCCAGGAACGGGGCTCGTCGTGTTCAGCAGCGATGGGATCGCCTAGGCAGCAAGCTATCAGCCGGACGGCAGGACACCGGGTGTCAGGCTCTTTACACCCCGGCCGGGGAATAAACCGCGCTCCGCGCCCCCGGCGCGACGCCGCCGAGCCGCGGCCCGCCGGCGCTGCCCGCGGCGGACCCTCCACCGCCCTTCCCCGCGCGGCTCGTCCGCAATCATCGCCTTCATGGTGAAAACGCCCGCCCGGTCCGACACGGCTGACGGAGAGGGGTTTCTCCTGGAGTTCCGGGCCTACGTCCGGGAGCCGCCACGATTGTCGGCGGACCGTTGGCCGCGCGTTCTCCGGCCATTCACCGGAGGGGTGTCGAAATCGGCGATGATTCAGCGCCGAATTCGAGGGACCGAACCCGCTCCGCGCCTCGTTCGGTGAAAACCTTCCTATTCTTCGAGGCCGTTCACCACTCATGTCCGTCTCAGCGGCTGGGGCCCCCGCGCCCGCCACCACGAACCCACTCTCCCGAGAGCCGTCGGGCACGCGAAAGGGCGGCGGATTCCGCCCCGAGATCGAGGGACTGCGCGCCGTCGCGGTACTCCTCGTGGCCTTCTACCACGTCTGGTTCGGCCGGGTCTCCGGCGGTGTGGACGTGTTCCTGCTCCTCACGGGCTTCCTCGTCACGGGGTCGCTGGTCAGGGCGCTGGAACGCGACGGCCGCATCGGGCTCGCCGCCTTCTGGGCCAAACTGGCCCGCAGACTCACCCCGGCGGCGGCCGTCGTGCTCGCCGCGACCCTCGCCGCCACCTGGCTGTGGCTGCCGAGCTCGCGGTGGACCGACGTGATCGCGCAGGTCAGAGCCGCCGCGCTCTACCACGAGAACTGGGCCCTGGCCCGGGCCGCGGTGGACTACCTCGCCCGGGAGGCCGCGGCCAGCCCGGTCCAGCACTTCTGGTCGCTGTCGATCCAGGGCCAGTTCTACCTGCTCTGGCCGCTCCTGCTGGGACTGACCGCCCTGGTCGCGGCCCGGCTCCGCGTACGGTCGGACCTGGCCTTCCCCGCGGTCGTGGGCCTGGTGTTCGCCGTGTCCCTGGCCTACTCGGTGCGGATCACCGGGACCGACCAGGCCTGGGCGTACTTCGACACCGGCGCCCGCCTGTGGGAGCCCGCACTGGGCGGGCTGCTCGCCCTCGTCGTCCACCGGATCGACCTGCCCGTGCGCCTGCGGGTCGTCCTGGGGTGGGCGGGCCTGCTCGCGCTCGTCTCCTGCGGGGTCCTCCTCCAGGTCTCCACGCTCTTCCCCGGCTACGTCGCCCTGTGGCCGACCGGCGCCGCGGTCATGGTGGTCCTGGCCGGTTCCGGGACCCGGTTCGGCGCCGACCGGCTGCTCACCTGGAAGCCGCTCATGGCCCTGGGCGCGCTCTCCTACCCCTTCTACCTCTGGCACTGGCCGGTCCTGGTCTGCTACCTGGCCGTGACGGACCGCTCCCTGGCGTCCCCCCTCGGCGGGGTGTTCGTGCTCGCGCTGTCCCTGCTCCTGGCCCTGATCACCTCCAAGGCCGTCGAGGGCGGGGTCGAACGCCTGACCAGGGCGCCCGGGCGGCGCTCCCCGGCCTGGTCGCTGGGGGTGGCCGCGGCCCTGCTCGCCCCCGTGCTGGCCGCGACGGCACTGTGGTCGGGCCGGATCGAGGAGGAGCAGCAGGCCCGCGCGGAGGAGGTGCGCACACCCGCCTACTACCCCGGGGCCCGGCTGGCGGTCGACCCGTCCCTGCTGCTCCAGGAGATGCCGGTGCGCCCCGACCCCGCGGACGCGAGCCAGGACCTGTCCCCCCACCACGCCCGGGGCTGCCACGTGCCGCTCACGCAGAGCGAGGTCACGGTGTGCGACGCCGGGCCGGCCGACGCCGAGCACACCCTGGCCCTGGTGGGCGCGTCCCGGGTCGCGCACTGGTACCCGTCGGTCCTGGAGGCGGCCGAGGACAACGGGTGGCGGCTGCTGTCCTTCACCAAGAGCGGCTGCCAGTTCGGCACGGGCCCCCACACCCGGGGCGGGGAGCCCTTTCCCGAGTGCGAGGCGTGGAACGCCGAGGCCATGGAGATCCTGGAACGGGAGCGGCCCGACGCCGTGTTCACCTCCTCCACCCGGGCCAGCCCGGCCGGGGAGCGGGTCCACGAGGGTTTCGTGGAGCGCTGGCGGCAGCTGGACGCGCTGGGCATCGACGTCATCGGCATGCGCGACCTGCCCCGGCGCGACACCGCGGGGGCCGAGTGCGTGGAGAGCCGTCCCCTGGAGGAGTGCGTGTCCCCGGCCGGCTACAGCCAGGCCGCCGCCGACCCGGCCGCGGCCGCGGACCTGCCCGGCAACGTCACGACCGTGGACCTCACCGAGTACGTGTGCCCGGAAGGGCGGTGCGAAGCCGTCATCGGGAACGTCCTGGTGTTCTGGGACCACTCCCACATGACCGCCACCTACTCCGCGACCCTCGCCCCGGTGATGGACGAGGCCCTGCGCGGCGCCACCGGATGGTGACCGCCCTTCCGGCGAGAAGGGTACAGATACGCAGAAATGAGTAAATGGTGATGGAAGGGTGAACAGAAGGAGAATTGAGCGTCCTGCGGGTTTCGATTCGACTCACGCGCATCTCGCCGTCGACGTGAAGGGCTAGTCTCGAAAACGCTTGATCCGTTTGTCGCTCCTCCTCCCGGAACAGCGTTCGGAACCGGCCGTTCCGTGTGGAGAAAGCCGATCGTCCCCCTCTGTGTCCCCCTCGGTTCACCCTTGCGGTGCCGGGCCGCCAACTCCCGTGGAGGTACCCGCCCATGCGGTCGCTTCGCAGACGTCTCCGTCCGATCCTGGCCGTCGGCGCGGTCGGCGGTGCCGCCGTCCTCGCCGTCCCCGTGGTCCTGGGGTTCCTCGGCCTGATCCGGTGGGTGGACGCGGCCGTCCTCGTGCTCCTCGGCGCGCTCGGCGGCGCGGTCGCGCTCATGGCCCTGGTCCTCCTCCTGCTGCGCCGCACCGTCAAGGGCCTGTCCGGTTCCGTGTCCACGGCGATGGACACCCACAGCCGCAGGGTCGCGGAGGCGCTGGGCCGCGACCGCCTGGAGGCCGCGCACTCGATGGACGGGGTCAAGGAGCGGCTCACGCACCTGCGGGACCACTCCCTCCCCAAGCTGGCGCGCGAGGTCACCCACGCGGTCACCGTGCAGGGGCGCAACGACTACGAGCAGCAGGTCGCCTGGACCGAGCTGCGCGAACACCTCGACACCCCGACGTTCATGCCGCCCCTGCGCGGCTGGGCGGCCTCGCCCGACGTCATGCGACTGCTCGTCCGCGACATCGACCGGCGCCGTCCCGGACTCGTGGTCGAGTGCGGCAGCGGATCGTCCAGCGTGTGGATCGGGTACGCGCTGCGGCGCGCGGGCGCGGGCCGCCTCGTGGCCATCGAGCACGACGCCCGCTACGCGGAGCTCAGCCGCGCCCTCGTGGCCTCGCACGGCCTGGAGGACGTGGTGGAGATCCGCACCGCCCCGCTCACCGGGTTCGAGCCCGGCGACGGGGAGGCCGGAGAGGGCCCGGACGGCGGCGCCCGCCGGTGGTACGACACCTCCGTCCTCGCAGACCTGGAGGACATCGGCCTGCTGTTCGTCGACGGACCGCCGGAGGCCACGGGCTCCCAGGCCCGCTACCCGGCCGTTCCCGTCCTGCTGCCGCGCTGCGCCGAGGACGCCGTGATCGTCCTGGACGACGCCTCCCGCCCCGACGAGCGGGCGCTGGGCGACCGCTGGCTCGCCGAGAACCCCGGTCTGCGCCGCACCGAGGAGGCGGCGGAGAAGGGCGCCCACGTGTTCACCCGCGCCTGAGCCCCGCCCCGGCACCAGACCCACGTCCCCCGAACCGAGGTCGCCAGATGATCACCACCGCCCTCCGCGAGGCCCTGCGTGCCCGCGGGGACGAAACCGCCGTGCTGTGCCACACGGGCGCCGGCGCCCGGGCCGGACTGGCCGGCCTGCCCACGCGCCCCTCCGACCTCGTCCTCGACCTGGACGCCCACCCCCTGGGCGCGCCGGTGGACCTTCCGGGCGGGGAGCGGCCGGAGGCCGGCCTGGTCGCGGTCGTCGCGGCCACCACCACCGACCTGCGCCGCGCGCTGACCACGGCCGTGCACCTGCCCCGGGCCGCCCACGTCCTCGTGGCGCTCGTCGCGGTCCCCGGACACCAGGACCCGCCGCTGCCCGCCTCCCCGGGCATGGGGCAGTGGCGGGACCTGGAGGAGGTCCGGGTGCGCAGGGCCGACCGGCAGGGCTGGCTGTGCGAGCTGTTCTTCCCCAACGGGGTGGACACCGCCGAGGTCCTCGACGCGGTCCTGCACGGGACCCGGGGACGCCGCCGCGGCCCCGCGGTCGCCCCCCTGGCCGCGCTCTCCGGACCGGAGGGGGCCCTGTGGAGGCCGGGTGACACCGGCGCCACCGGGGTCCCCGCGACCGGGCCGGTCCCGCTGCGCCGCGTCACCCCCGTCGCCGACCTCGCCCTGCGGGTGACCGCCCGAGGCGGGCGCGCCGCCTGGGAGGACGCGGCCGTGCCCGCCCTGGACCGCGCCACCACCGGCGCGGACGCCTGGGCGGACCTGGCGGGCGAGGACGGCCACGCCCGCCTGCGCGAGGCGCGCTCGGCGGCCGGTCCGGACCCCGTGTCCGCGATCGCCCCCGTGGACGAGCTGTCCGTCAACCCCGTCGGCTTCACCAAGGCCGAGAAGGGCCCCCTCGGGGACCTCACCGCCCACGGCGACCGCGCGGTCGTCCGCGCCGGGGACAAGGTCCTGGTCGACGTCGCGCCGGACGGCACCGTCACCGACGTCGACCTGGCCCGCCTGCGCCACCTGCGCGGGGTCCGGGTGGACTGGTCCGGGCACACCGGCCCCTCGGCGGCCGTGCGCGCCGTCGCCTCGCTGGCGGCCGGAGGGGTCCCCCTGCTCAGCGGGCCCGTGCCCGCGTGGGCGGCCGGGCTGGGCCGACCGCTCGGCGACCTCCTGGAGGGAGCCGCCGACGCCGACCTCACCGACCGGCTCCGGCGGGAGGAGCACAGCGTCCGGCTGCGCCGCGCCGCACTGCGCACCCACGGCCTGCGCACCCGCTGGAGGTCGCTGGCGGCCGAGGCGGGCGTGCCCGTCCCGCCCGCCCCCCGGATCTCGGTCATCCTGTGCACCCGCCGGCCCGAGATGGTCGGCTTCGCCCTCGCCCAGATCGCCCGGCAGCGCGGTGTGGACCTGGAGGTGGTCCTGACCCTGCACGGCTTCCCCGCCGACCTGCCGGGGGTGGCCGCCGCCGTCGCCGAGGCCGCCGCGACCGGCCTGCGGATCGTGGTGCACGAGGCCGACGCCGACCAGGTGTTCGGCTCGGTGCTCAACGACTCCGCCGCCCGCGCCTCGGGCGACCTGCTCGCCAAGTGGGACGACGACGACTGGTACGGACCCGACCACCTGGCCGACCTGGCCCTGGCCCGCGCCTACTCCGGCGCGGAGCTGGTCGGGACCGGCCAGGACTTCGTCTACCTCCAGGAGGTGGACGTCACCGTGTGGCGCAGCCGCGAGTCGGAGACGGCGACCAGGTTCATCGCCGGGGGCACCATCCTCACCGACCGGGTGGTGCTGGAGGAGACGGGCGGCTTCCGGCCGCTGCCCCGGGCGATCGACACCCAGCTCCTCCTCGCCGTCACCCGGGGCGGCGGCCGCATCCACCGCACCCACGGGCTGGGCTACGTGCTGCGCCGCACGGGCGGCGGACACACCTGGTCCGAGGACATGGCCTACTTCCTGCACAACTACGCCCGGCAGTGGGCCGGATGGCGGCCCAGCTCCCTTCTGGAGGGCGAGCCCGCGGAGTTCGGCCGGTCCATCACCGAGAACACAGGGGGACAGCGTTGACCACCACAGAGACCGGACACGAACCCGCCACCGCGGCCGCGGCCACCCGCGTGCCACCGCGGTGGGAGGCCGACTTCACACGGCAGCCCCGAGTCCTGCGCAACGACCACGGCGTCCTCGTGCCGCCGGTTCTGGGGGGGTGGGAGCCGACGCTGTCGGTGTCGGTGGTGGTTCCGGCGCACGGTCATCCGGAGAAGTTGGCGATGGTGCTGGCGTCGTTGTCGGCGCAGAGTTATCCGTCGCGTCTGATGGAGGTGGTCGTGGTGGACGACGGTTCTCCGGAGCCGTTGGAGCTGCCGCGGGTGCGTCCGGAGAACACGCGGCTGCTGGTGTCGGCTCCGGGCGGGTGGGGGTCGGGGCACGCCTTCAACACCGGTGTGGCCGCCTCGTCCGGCCAGGTGATCCTCAGACTCGACGCCGACATGCTGGTGTACCGGGAGCACGTCGAGTCGCAGATGCGGTGGCACCACCTCCTCGACTACGGGGTCGCGATGGGCCACAAGCTGTTCGTGGACTTCGACCCGGAGGCGCTGAGCCCGGAGTACGTGGCCGAGCAGGTGCGGGCGGGGCGGGCGGCCGACCTGTTCGACCGGGAGACCGCCGACACGCACTGGGTCGAGCGCCTGATCAACAAGCACGACCGGCTGCGCACCGCCGACCGCCTCTCGTACAAGGTGTTCATCGGGGCCACGGGTTCGCTGCACCGCACCCTGTTCGAGGCGGCGGGCGGGATGGACGCCGACCTGATCCTGGGCGGCGACAGCGAGTTCGCCTACCGGGTGTCGCAGCAGGGCGCCGTGTTCGTCCCCGACCTGGACACCAGCAGCTGGCACCTGGGCCGCTCCCAGATGCAGACCCGCCGCGACGCGGGCACCCGTTACCGCATGCCCTTCGTGGCCAACCGGGTCCCGGACTTCCACCTGCGTCGCAAGCGGCCGGACCGGCAGTGGGAGGTGCCCTTCGCGGACGTCCTCCTGGACGTCGGGGCGCACACGCTGGAGGACGTCGACACCACCGTCTCGGCCCTGCTCGACGGCACGACGCCGGACGTGCGGCTGTGGCTGCGCGGTCCGTGGGGCGTGTTGGACGAGGGGCGTCGATCCCCGCTGGACGACGAGCGGCTGGACCTGCGCCTGGTGAGGGAGACGTTCCGGGGCGATCCCCGGGTGCGCTTCACCGAGGGCGACCCGGAGGAGGACCCGCGGGTGCCCTTCCGCCTCCACGTCCCCGTGGGCGCCGCCCCCACGCCCACGATGGTGGCGGACCTGGTGCGGACCGTGAACGACAAGAAGGCCGGCCTGCTCTGCGCGCCCCTGCCGGGCGCCACGCGGGCGGGGGACGGGGTGCTGCGCCTGGAGCGCACGTCCGCGTTCGCCCGCGCCCGCCACCTGGAGCCCGGAGCGACCGGCGGCGACCTCGACCGGGTGGTCGAGGAGGTCCACACCACCCACTGGATGCCGGGGGAGCCGTTCGTCGTACGGGAGGCGGCGGAGGAGGAGGCCGGGGCGTCCGACGCCGAGGCCGACGCGCTGCGCCGCAAGCTCGCGGAGGCCCGCGCCGAGGTCGAGCGCCAGACGGCCCGGGCCAAGCGCGCGGAGCGCAAGCTCCGCTGGTCCAAGCCGGGGACGGTGGAGAGGGTGCTGCGCAGGTTCGCGCGCTGAGCCGGGGCGGCCCGCGGGGCCGGGAGCCAATCGATCACGACACGCGGTCATGTTTGCACCCAGAGTGATCATATTGGTTAGTCTGGGACGCAGTGACCGACACGCGTCCGACGGGCTCCCGCCCCGCGCACCCAACTCACCGAGGTCGCCCGATGATCACCTCCGCCATCAGCCAGGCCCTGCGCACACGCGGTGACGAGCGCGCCGTACTGTGCCGGATCGGAGCCGGGGGCGGTGTCCTCGACGAACTCGCCTCCCTGCGGTTGCGGCCCGACGACCTCCTCCTCGACCTGGGGACCCACCCGGTGGGGGAGCCGGTGCTCCCCGGAGAAGGGACCGGCGGGGACGGGGGCCGGCCCGCGGTCGGCCTGGTCGCCGTCGTCGCCGCCAGCCTCACCGACCTGCGCAGGGCCGTGACCCTCGCCGCACACCTGCCCCGGGCCGTCCACCTCCTCGTGGCCGTGGCGCACATCCCCGGCCACCACGGGGGCCTGGCCCCCTCACCGCCCGGCATCGAGGAGTGGAACGACCTTCACGAGCTGCGGGTGCGCAGGGCGGAGAAGGGCGGATGGGTGTGCGAGCTCTTCTTCCCCAGCGGGACCGACGTCGCGCCGGCGCTCGCAGCGGTCTTCCACGGCGGGCGGGGACGCCGGAGGGGCCCCGGGAGCGGGATCCGGGCCGGGCTCCACGGACCGCAGGCGCACCTGTGGAGCCCGGGCGACCCGGAGGCCACGCCGGTCGGTCCGGTGGGGCCGGTTCCGCTGATCCGGGTCACACCCGCCGCCGACCTGGTCCTGCGCACGGAGGAGGGCGCCTCCCTGCCGCTGTGGGAGGACGTGGCCGTCCCCGCGCTGGACCGCTCCACCACCGGGGCGGACTCGTGGGAGTCCCGGGTCGACACCGACGGCCCGGCCGCGGCGCTCAGGGTCCGGGGCCCCGACCCGGTGAGCGCCGTCGCCCCGATCGACGAGCGCCTCGTCAACCCCATGGGTTTCAACAAGAGGACCAAGGGCCCCGTCGCGGACCTGACCGTCGACGGATCGCGCGCCGTCATCCGCACCGACGGGGACGTCCTGGTGACCGTGCCCGCCGACGGCGGCCTCACCGACGTCGACCTGGACCGGATCCGCGACCTGCGCGTCGTCCGGGTGGACTGGTCCGGGCACGCCGGGCCGGCGGCGGCGGTGAGGGCGGTCGCCTCCCTCGCCGCGGGCGGGGTCCCGCTGGTGAGCGGCCCCGTGCCCGCGTGGGCCGCCGGACTCGGACAGCCCCTCACCGACCTCCTCACCTCCGCCGAGGAGGAGGACATGCTCGACGGCCTGGCGCGGGAGGAGCACAGCATCCGGCTGCGCCGCGCCGCGCTGCGCGCCCACGGGCGGCGGACCAGGTGGCGCGCACTGGCCGAGGAGGCGGGCATCCCCGTCGTCCCGGACCCGCTGGTCTCCGTGGTCCTGTGCACCCGGCGCCCCGACCTGGTGGGGTTCGCCCTCGCCCAGGTGGCCCGGCAGCGCCACGTCAGGTTCGAGGTGGTCCTCGCCCTGCACGGGTTCTCCGCCTCCCTGCCCCCGGTGGAGGAGGCCGTACGCGGGTTCTCCGCCCTCGGCCACGCCATCACCGTGCACGAGGCGGACGGGGACAAGGTCTTCGGCGCGGTGATGAACGAGGCGGTGGACCGGGCCTCCGGCACGGTCGTCGCCAAGTGGGACGACGACGACTGGTACGGCCCCGAACACCTCTCCGACCTGATGCTGTCCAGGGCCTACTCCGGGGCCGACGTCGTGGGCATCAGCCAGAACTTCACCTACCTCCAGGAGCTCGACCTGACCGTGTGGCGCAGCTACCGGTCGGAGTTCCCCAACGCCCAGGTGGTCGGCAGCACGATCCTCACCGACCGCGTGGTGCTGGAGGACGTCGGGGGCTTCCGCCCGCTGCCCCGGGCGATCGACAGCCAGTTCCTGCTCGCCGTACGGCAGGCCGGCGGCCGCATCTACCGCACCCACGGCCTCGGATACCTCCTGCGCAGGGCGGGAGCCGGACACACGTGGGAGGTGGACCTGGGCTACTTCCTGCGCAACCACACCAAGCAGTGGTCGGGCTGGCGGCCCAACTCCCTCATGGAGGGGGAAGCGGAGCCGCTCGGCCGGGCCGCCCCGCACACCGAGCACTCGGGGGGACAAAGTTGACCACCTCAGACAGCGCCTCCAGCAAGGAGGTACCCGCCGGGCGCGGCGCCGGCGGGCCGGAGGGCCAGGGGACGGCGCCGACCGACCCGGCGCCCGCGGTGCAGCCCAGGCTGTACCGCAACGACTACTCACCGCTCGTGCCGCCGGTTCTGGGGGGGTGGGAGCCGACGCTGTCGGTGTCGGTGGTGGTTCCGGCGCACGGTCATCCGGAGAAGTTGGCGATGGTGCTGGCGTCGTTGTCGGCGCAGAGTTATCCGTCGCGTCTGATGGAGGTGGTCGTGGTGGACGACGGTTCTCCGGAGCCGTTGGAGCTGCCGCGGGTGCGTCCGGAGAACACGCGGCTGCTGGTGTCGGCTCCGGGCGGGTGGGGGTCGGGGCACGCCTTCAACACCGGCGCCGCGGCGTCCGAGGGCGCGGTCGTGCTGCGCCTGGACTCGGACATGCTGGTGTACCGGGAGCACGTCGAGTCGCAGATGCGGTGGCACCACCTCCTCGACTACGCCGTGGTCCTGGGGCACAAGCTGTTCGTGGACTTCGACCCGGAGGCGCTGGACCCGGAGTACGTGGCCGAGCAGGTGCGGGCGGGGCGGGCGGCCGACCTGTTCGACCGGGAGACCGCCGACACGCACTGGATCGAGGAGGTCGTCGAGCGCACCGACGGCCTGCGCACGGCGCACCACGGGGCCTTCAAGGTGTTCGTCGGGGCCACGGGTTCGCTGCACCGCACCCTGTTCGAGGCGGCGGGCGGGATGGACGCCGACCTGATCCTGGGCGGTGACAGCGAACTGGGGCACCGCCTGGCCCAGCGGGGCGCCGTGTTCGTCCCCGACCCGGACACCAGCAGCTGGCACCTGGGCCGCTCCCAGATGCAGCAGGAGAAGGAGAGGGGCACGCGGTACCGGGGGCCCTACGTCTCCAACCGGGTCCCGGACTTCCACCTGCGCAACAAGCGCCCCGACCGGCAGTGGGAGGTGCCCCGGGTCGACATCGTCCTCGACGTGGCCGAGGCCACCCTGGAGGAGGCGGACACCACCGCCTCCGGCCTGTTGCGGGGCACGACGCCGGACGTGCGGCTGTGGCTGCGCGGTCCGTGGGGCGTGTTGGACGAGGGGCGGCGCTCCCCGCTGGACGACGAGCGGCTGGACCTGCGCCTGGTGAGGGAGACCTTCCGGGGCGATCCCCGGGTGCGCTTCACCGAGGGCGACCCGGAGGAGGACCCGCGGGTGCCCTTCCGCCTCCACGTCCCCGCCGGGGCGGAACCGCGCGACAACGCCGTCGCGAACCTGGTGGCGCTGCTGGACCGGCGGGGCGACGGCCTGTTCTGCGCGCCCCTGCCGGGCGCCACGCGGGCGGGGGACGGGGTGCTGCGCCTAGAGCGCACGTCCGCGTTCGCCCGCGCCCGCCACCTGGAGCCCGAGGCGGAGCCGAAGGAGCTGGACCAGCTGGTCGAGGAGCTGTTCGGCGTCCAGTGGGCGTCCGCGCAGGCCTTCGTGGTGGCGGACGGGGCCGGTCCCGCGGACGAGGAGCGGACGGAGGACTCCGCCGAGGCGCTCCGCCACCAGCTGAACCAGGCGCGCGCCGAGGCGCAGAGGCTCCGCAGGCGCGCGGAGCGGGCCGAGCGTAAACTGCGCTGGTTCACCCCCGGCCTGGGGCGCCGCATCCTGCGCAGGATCGCCCGCTGAGGGCGGGCCGCCGCGCACCGCGACGGACGCGCCCCGGGCACCGTGCCCCGGGGCGCGTCCGGTCCGGACCCCGGGAGCCCGGGGCCCGCGCGGTCAGGGCACCCAGAGGCCGAGGGACTCGGCGACGAGCGCGGGGCGCTCGGAGCCCTCGATCTCCACGGTGTGCCGGGTGCAGACCAGGTAGCCCTTGGGCGTCTCCTTGACGGAGACGATCTCCACGCCGTCGCGGACGCGGGAGCCGGACGCGACGGGCTGGAGGAACCGCACCTTGTTCAGCCCGTAGTTGACGGACATGCTCGGCTTCTCGGTGACCGAGATGATCGACTGGGAGAAGTGGGCCAGCAACGACAGGGTCAGGAACCCGTGCGCGATGGTGGTGCCGAAGGGGCCGTCGGCCGCCCTCTCCTGGTCGACGTGGATCCACTGGTGGTCCTCGGTCGCGTCGGCGAAGAGGGAGATCCGGTCCTGGCCGATGGTCACCCAGTCGGTGTGGCCCAGGTGCTCGCCCTCGGCTGAGAGCACCTCGTTGATGTCGGCGAATACGCGCACCGCGCCTCCACTGTCACGTCGGGTCCGGGGGTCGGGGCCGGACGGTGCCGCAACTCTACCTAACGGTGTTCGGTTATAGGTGCGCGCCCTCCGCCGCAGCGCCCCGCCGCAGCGCCCCGCCGCGTGCGGAGCGGCGCTGCGGGGACCGCGGGCACGCCCGCCCGGCGCGGGGTCAGCGGCGTCGGCCGCGGGCCTCGCGCGCGGTGCGGACCTCGCGCGGTCCGTCCGCGTCCACCACCAGGGACCGCGCGGTCCGGTCGGCCACCGCGGCCCGGTCCACCCCGTGTCCCAGCCCGCTCTCCGCCAAGGGGATCGGCACCACACCGTCATGGGCGCGCACCGGCGGCACCACCAGGTCGCGGCTGCGGTTCCCGGCGCCGGGCATCTCCACCGGGAGGGACGCCCCGGTCAGGGACGCCAGCGCGACCACGGCCGCACGGCCGATCCCGGTCGTCGCCGACGAGCCGCACCACACCTGCCAGCCCGCGTCCACGGCGCGGTCCACCGCGCGCCGGGCGGACGTCAGCCCGCCCAGCCGGGTCGGGTCCACGTTGACGGCCCCGCCCGCCTCGGCGCGGATCGCGTCGTCCAGGTCCTCCACCGACGACAGCCCCCGGCCCAGGGCGACAGGGGTGCGCAGCTCCGAGGCCAGGCGCGCGTGGGCGGCCAGGTCGCCCGGCGCGAAGGGGTCCTCGACGGCCAGGAGGCCCAGCCCGTCCATGGCGCGCAGCGAGTCCAGGTCGGCGGGCGACTCCGTGTAGCGGCCTCCGCAGTCCACCTGGAGGACCAGGAACGGGAAACTGGTCTGCACGGCCCGGACCACGTCGGCGTCCCACCCCGGCTCCACCTCCAGCCTGATGCGCCGGAAACCCGAACCGACCTGCCGGTTCACCTCCGTGACCACCGACTCCAGGGTGACCTGGCGGGCCAGGGTCACCCCCGCGGTGAGCGCGGTGCGCTCACCGCCGAGGGCGTGCGACAGCGGCGTCCCGCGCTGTCGGCTCCACAGGTCCCAGCAGGCGGTGTCCAGGGCGTTCGCCACAGCGGGATCCCGCGGGAGGTCGGCCCAGGCGTCGCCCGCCTCGGTGGGGCGCCTCCACGTGTGCCGGAGCAGGGCCGGGGCGAACCCGGCGGTCAGGGCCTCCCACTGGGCCCCGGTGGCGGCGGGGAGCTCTCCCCAGCCGCCGACCCCCTCGCCGTCGGCCACTCTGACGAGGACGGGGCCGTCGGTGTCGGCGCTCCGCCCGCCGGACGCGGGCCGCAGTCGGATCAGCTCGAGTTCGACGATCCGTGTCGCGGTCGCCGAGCCGGTGTGTGCCACGCTGTCCCCACCTCGGTGTTCGTCCTCCCGCAGGTCGTCCGTCCCAGGCGGGCGGACGCGGGCCTTCCTCCCGACCGTACCCGCGCCCGACCTGCCCGACCACCCCGAACCGCGTGGTCCTTCCCATCGGCCGGGCCCGGTCGGGGGCCCGCCCCGGTCCCCGGAACGCGGTGCGCGCCCGCGCCGTCCACAGGCGGACGGACGGCCTGGCGCCGCGGCGGGTTTCCGGGTTTCCTTGGATACAGGGGGTCCCCGGGGGCCGCCGACACCGGTGTGCGCTCCCCGCGGCGGCGTCCCGGGGACGGGCGCCTGCCGCCCCCGCGCCCCGCGCTCGCCCGCCGTCCCGCGTCCGCGCACGGGTCCGCCCCCGCTCCCGTTCCCGTCCCCGCGCACGGGTCCGGGCCGCCCCCGGCCGGACGGGCTCGGACGGGGACGGCCCGGAAGGGCGCGGGGAGGGGCGAGAGCGCTCAGCCGGCGGCGAGGACCTCGTCCAGCCTCCGGTGCTTGAGGCCGTGCGCCTCCGCGACCGGCGCGTACACCACCTCGCCGCCGAAGGTGTTGAGCCCCCCGGCGAGCGCGTCGTCCTCGCGCAGGGCCCGGCGCCAGCCCTTGTCCGCCAGCGCCGCCGCGTACCGCAGGGTGTCCTTGGTCAGCGCGTGGGTGGAGGTGTTGGGCACCGCGCCCGGCATGTTCGCCACGCAGTAGAACACCGTGTCGTGCACCCGGAACGTCGGGTCGTCGTGCGTGGTCGGCCGGGAGTCCTCGAAGCAGCCGCCCTGGTCGATCGCGATGTCCACCAGCACCGCCCCGGGCCGCATCCGCGACACCAGCTCGTTGGACACCAGCTTGGGCGCCCGGGCGCCCGGCACCAGCACCGCGCCGATCACCATGTCGGACTCCAGGACGGAGTGCTCCAGCTCGAACGCGTTCGAGACCACGGTCCTGATCCGGCCCCGGTACAGCGCGTCCACGTGGCGCAGCCTGTTCACGTTCAGGTCCAGCACGGTGACGTCGGCGCCCATGCCCACCGCGATCTGCGCCGCGTTGAGGCCGGAGACGCCCCCGCCGATCACGGTCACCCGCGCCGGTCGCACGCCCGGGACGCCGCCCATCAGGACCCCGCGGCCGCCGTTGGGCCGCTGGAGCGTCACCGCCCCCATCTGGGGCGCCAGCCGCCCCGCCACCTCGGACATCGGGGCCAGCAGTGGCAGGGCTCCGTCCGGCAGCTGCACGGTCTCGTACGCGATGCCCGTCACCCCCCGCTCCAGCAGGGCCTCGGTGCACTCCCGGGACGCGGCCAGGTGGAGGTAGGTGAAGAGGACCTGCCCGTCGCGCATCCGGTGGTACTCCTCCCGGACCGGCTCCTTGACCTTCAGGACGAGGTCGCCCGCCGCCCACACCTCGTCGGCGGTGTCCAGGATGCGGGCCCCCGCCGCGGAGTACTCCTCGTCGGAGATGGAGGAGCCCAGGCCGGCGCCGCGTTCGACGACCACCTCGTGGCCCCGGCCGGCCAGCTCGTGGACTCCCGCGGGAGTGATGGCCACCCGGTACTCGTGGTTCTTGATCTCACGGGGCACGCCGATGCGCACGGTTCCTCCACTGGTATCTCCGTTGATAGCCCCACTGTGAACTGCGAAGGCGTTCCGGCGCTATCGCCAACATGCATGTCTCTCGGCGTTCTTGTTGACACCGTGTAAGGGCGGTGTGTGGGGTGTGACACGAGGGTGCGCCGGTGCCGTCCAGGACCCGCGGCGGCCTCCCCGGGGGAGGGCTACCGGTCGTCCCCGGTCGCCGCCTCGCGTCCCGACACCCACACCCGCCCTACCCGGCCGGTCAGCTCCCTACCCGCGTACGGGCTCGGGTCGGCCGGGGGGACCGCCACCCCGCGGGCGTGGTCGAAGGCGACCAGGTCCGCGTCGAACCCCGCCGCGATCCGGCCCTTGCCGTCCAGCCCCAGCAGTTCCGCCGGGGCCCGCGACGTCCAGCGGGCCAGGTCCGCCAGGCCCAGCCCGCGCCGGTGCGCCGCCGTCCACAGCGCCGACAGGCTCCACTCCAGCGTGTACAGGCCGTGGGAGGGCAGGTGCCCCGAACCGATCGTGGAGATCGCCGAGCCCTGCGAGAGCAGGGCGCTCCACAGCGCCCTGCGGTTGGCGTCGGAGCGCAGCGGTGGACGGCAGCCGTGCGCGGGCGAGGACGGGGCCAGCCCCTCCGCGGGCAGGCAGAGGTAGTGCGGGCAGGTGTGCGCCGTCATCGCCACGCCGATCGACTCCGCCGCCGCCAGCAGGGCCGCGCAGTCCGCCGCCGTGAACGGGCACACGTGCGTGCGCGCCCCCACCACGCGCGCCGCCGCGATCACCCGCTCCATCCCCCGGCGCTCCGCCCGGGGCGGCCGCTGCTCCGCGGACACCGGCGGGGACCCCAGCTCGCGGGCGTCCTCGGTGTGCACGAGCAGCACCGCGTCCGACGCGGTGAGCTCGGCCATCGTCTTGCGCAGCAGGGCGTCGCTCATCGCCGCCGTGTCCGGGGACCCCCCGTCCGACAGGGAGCAGTGGAACGCCACCGCGCCCGCCGCCTGGAGGTCGGCCAGGTCCAGCGGACTGGTGCCGCTCGTCACCCCTCCCAGGAAGCGCACGGACACCGGGGAGCCCGCGGCCGCCAGCTGGTGGGCGTGCAGCGCCTCGGCGCACGTGATCGCCGGGCGCGCGGGCGCCGGGGCGGCGACCACACAGGTCACGCCGCCCCTCAGCGCCGCCTGTCCCACCAGGCGGTAGGACTCGGCCAGCCCCCGGCCCGGCACGTGTACGCCGGTGCCGATGTCCACGGCCCCGGGCAGCAGGGCCACGTCACCGAGATCGGTCACCTGCCGCGCGCGCAGGCGCGCACCGTGGTCCGCGACGGCCTCGATGCGGCCGTCGCGGACGGCGACGGAGGCGGGCACGACCCCCTCGGGGGTGACCACCCGCCTGGAGCGGACCACACTGTCGAACTCGGTCATCGCCGTCTCCTTCGTACGCTCGCGACGAGAGAGTGCTGCTGGGACACGGGATCCGCGGGGGGATCGTGGGAGCGGGGGACGAACGCGAGGAGGAGTGAGACCGTCGTCACGACTGGTTCACGAGCGTAGCGCGAAGAGCCCGGCCGGAAGGGGAGAACCCGACAACAGGGGCCCGCGCGCAGCGGGGGCCGGCCCGGGGGCGGCGCCCCGCTGCGCGGGAGGGCCGCACGGTCGCGGGGGCCGTCCGGGCGAACCCCAGTCCGACGCCGTGTAGTAGACCGTTTAACCTTGGGCGAGGTGCTCCTCCGTGCACAGCCCCTGCCGGAGCCGACCGTGCGGCGGCGAGGCGGCCACAACCGAGGGCTCCGACCAGCCAACCGAACGACATCGACGACGGAGTGCCGCGTGGCTCCACTCGCACACAATGCGACATCCTCCTCCCCGGAGCACCATGACGACGCTCCGGGCACAGGGCGGGTGCCCCTGTTCGCCGTGGCCGCCGCGGTCCTGGGACTCACGGGGCTGAGCCTCACCCTGGTCCTCGGCGGCGCCGCCTTCCCCGAGGTCATCCCGGGCCTCCCCGACGCGGGCGAGGCCGTGCGGTGGGGCATGCCGCTGGCCAAGGTCGCCATGGACGGCTCGGCCGTGGTCGCGATCGGGCTCCTCCTGCTCGCCGCGGTCCTGCTGCCCTCGCGCCAGGGCAGGCTCACCCCGCAGGCGGCCTCCTACGTGCGCGGAGCCACCTGGGCGGCCCTCGTCTGGGCCGTCGCGGCCGTGGCCACCCTCTACTTCCAGGCCTCCGAGTTCCTGGCCAGGACCATCGGCCAGGTCAGCGTCGACGAGGTCACCGCGTACGCCGGGGCGGTCTCGGGCGGCATCGCGCTCATGTTCGTCATCCTGCTGACGACCGGCATCGCCCTCTTCGGCCGCACGGCGACCACGGCGACCGGGGGCCTGTGGCTCCTGGTCCTCGCCCTGGTCGCCACCACGCCGCCCGCCCTGACCGGCCACTCCGCCTCCTCCGGCGCCCATGAACTCGCCGTGACCGGGCTCGCCATGCACGTCGTCTCCATCAGCGTGTGGGTGGGCGGGCTGGCGGCCGTCACCTACCACGCGGTGCGCCGGGACGCCCAGGAGCCGGCGGTCACCGCCCACCGGTTCAGCCGCCTGGCCCTGTGGGCCTACATCGGTGTCGCCGTCAGCGGCGCGGCCAGCGCCCTGGCCCGGCTCTCCTCACCGGCCGAGCTCGTCACCACCGAGTACGGGCTGATCATCCTGGTGAAGATCATCCTGTTCGGCGTCCTGGGGGCGTTCGGGTACATGCACCGCGAGTTCGCCCTCAAGGGGGCCGGCGGCCCGGAGTTCCGGCGCGGCTCGTTCCTGCGCATCGCCCTGGTCGAGGTGCTCGTCATGGCCACCGTCATCGGTGTCTCCGTCGGTCTGGGGCGCACCGCCCCGCCCCCGCCGCTGGAGGGCACCGTCGACCCCGCCGCCGCCATCCTCGGCTTCCCCGTCCCGCCGCCCATGAGCGTGCAGACGCTGCTCACCCTGTGGCGTCCGGACCTGTTCTTCATCATGCTCGTGGTCGTCGCCGGAGGACTGTACGCGGCGGGGGTGACCCGGCTGCTGCGCCGCGGCGACACCTGGCCCGTCGGGCGCACGGTCGCGTTCGGGGCGGGTCTGCTGTCGATCGTCGTCATCCAGCTCAGCGGTTTCGCGACCTACGCGATGGTGCTGTTCTCGACGCACATGATCCAGCACATGACCCTGTCGATGCTCACCCCCATCCTGCTGGTGCTGGGAGCGCCCGTCACGCTCGCGCTGCGTGCGCTCAAGCCCGCCCGGCAGCGCGGGGACCGGGGGCCGCGCGAGTGGCTGAACCTGTTCCTGAACAGCCGCTTCTCCAAGGTGGTGACACACCCCGCGGTGGCGGCGCCGCTGTTCGTGTTCAGCCCCTACGCCCTGTACTTCACCCCGCTCTTCCCGACCCTGATGAACGACCACCTCGGTCACCTGTTCATGGGCGCGCACTTCCTCGTCACCGGTTTCCTCTTCTACTGGGTCATCGTGGGCGTCGACCCGGCGCCGAGGAAGATGCCCTACCTGCTGCGCATCCTGCTCCTGCTGCTCGCGATGGGCTTCCACGCCTTCTTCGGCATCTCGATCATGATGCAGTCGGCCCCGATGGCCATGGACTTCTACAGCCAGTTCGACGTGCCGTGGCTGGACGGCCTGGCCGAGGACCAGTACGCGGGCGGCGGGGTCGCCTGGGCGCTCGGGGAGATCCCCACACTCCTGGTGATGCTCACGCTCGTGGTCCAGTGGTCCCGCGACGACGAGAAGCAGGAGCGCCGCAGGGAGCGCCACAGCCGCCGCGGGGGCTCGGACGACGCCGACATGGACGACTACAACGCCTACCTGGCCGAACTGGACCGCCGCTCGCGCGGCCTGGCCTCCCCGGGGACCGCGACGGCGCCCGCCGACGAGCCGGACGCCGCCGGTTCCGACCACCCCGCCGACCGGACGGAGCGGGACGGACGGGACGGGAAGGACGAACGGGGGGCACAGGAGTCCGCCGGAGAAGGCGCCGCGGACGACGACCCGGCCGCCGCGAACGGCCGCTGACCCGACCGGAGGCGGGGGCGCACCACCCGGTGCGCCCCCGCCGTCGTGTCCGGGGGCGTGACGGGCGGGGCCGCGGTCGGCCCGGGGAGCCCCGTCGCGGGGCCGGGCCCGGACGACGAGTGCCCCGCGCCGACGGGCACGGGGTGCGGGGAGGGGGGGCTCAGACGACGAGGGCGGCCACGGCCGCGCCCAGCAGTCCCAGCGCCAGGCAGATCAGGAGGCCCGCGGCCAGGACCGGCGGCGACGGCCGCAGCGACGCGAGGGCGGTCTCGCCCGTGGCGGCAGCCCGGCGGCGCGCCACCACCGGCAGCATCGCCACGTTCACCGCGTACACGACGGCCACCACACAGGTGGCCGTGGCGAACGCCACCCAGAAACCGGAGCCCGAGGACAGCGTGTTGGCGGCGGTGAGCGTCGGCAGCGCCACCAGCAGCACCACGGAGGCGGCCCCGAACGCCACCCGTACCCGGGGCGAGGCCCCGCGAGCGCTCCCCGAGACCACGAGGAGCAGACCGATGAGGGCCGCCATCATGATGGCGCCCACGATTCCGAACACAGCGATGTCCACCAGCGAATTCACGCTGGTCATTGTCGCACCGCCGCGCGGGTGCGCCGACCCGGGGTGGGTGCGGGGCCCGTCCCGCCGACGGGCACGCGTGGGCGGAGCGCCCCGGGCGCGGCCGGGCGGCGTGCGCGCGGGGCGCGGCCCCCGCCCCGCACCCGGCCGCCGGAACGGACGTCCTCCGCCCGGGGACGGAACCGGGTCCGCCCCCGTCCGGGAAGCGGCCCCGGACGCCCGGTCAGCCGGTGTGCTCCACCCGCGAGCCGGAGGGCCCCTTGACCACCTTCAACCGGGTGGTGACCCGGTGCTTGAGGTCGGCGACGTGGCTGACCACGCCCACGGCCCGCCCGCCGTCCCTCAGGCGGTCCAGCACGTCCAGCACCTCCTCCAGGGTGTCCTCGTCGAGGGTGCCGAAGCCCTCGTCCACGAACAGGGTGTCGATGTCGGCGCCGCCCGCCTCGGCGGCGGCCACGTCGCCCAGCCCCAGCGCCAGGGCCAGTGAGCTGAAGAACGTCTCGCCGCCCGACAGGGTGGCCGGGTCGCGCTCCACCCCCGTCCACGCGTCGACCACCCGCATGCCCAGGCCGCCCGCCGACCGCGCACGGCCGTCCCCCGCGGCCTTGTCCACCGTGTAGCGGAGTTCGTACCGGCCGTCCGACATCGTCAGCAGTCGTCCGTTGGCCGCCGCCACCACCTGCTCCAGGCGGGCGGCCAGCACGTACGCGGACAGGCGGACGTTGTCGGTGTTGTCCCCGGAGGTGCCCGCGGCCAGGCCGCGGAGGCCCTCTGCCACCGCGTAGCGGCGCAGGACCGGTTCGCTGCCCTCCATCCGGCTCCGCAGCTCCCGGCGGAGGGCGGACAGGCGCCGGGCCCGCTCCTCCAGCATGCTCCGCCAGGCGACCGCGCGGTCGGCCGCGGCGGAGGCCCGCTCGGCCCCGGCGGTCAGCGCGGCGATGTCGGGGGCCGGGCCGTCGGCGGCGAGGAGCTCCGGATCGGCCAGCGCGGCCCGGGCCGCGGCCAGCTCGTCGTCGAAGGCGCGGGCGCGCTCGCGCAGGGCGCGCCGCTGCGGCTCGTCCACGGCCGCCTCCCACACCCCGGCCTCGTCGGCGAAGCGGGCCTCGGCCCGGTACCGCTCGGCCTCGGCGACGGCGGACCGGTACTCCTCGGCTGCGCCGTCGCGGGTGTTCGCGGCCTCGGCGGCGGCGCGCAGCAGGTCGGCCTCCCCGAACAGCCTGGTGATCCGCTCCTCCAGCCCCGGATCGCCCCCGCGCGCCGCGTCGAGCAGGGCTGTCAGCCTCCCGTGCTCCCGGACCGCGCTCTCCAGCTCGGTCCCGGCCTCCGCCTCCAGCCGGGTCAGCTCCCCCTCCCGGGCGCGGATCCGCTCCACCTCGGCCTCGAGCTGTTCGAGCGCCTCCTCCACCCGGTGGACCTCGCCGGCGGCGGCGCGGGCGTCGGCCAGCTCCCTCGCGCGCTCCCCGACCTCGTCCCGGGCGGACTCCGGGGTGAGGCCCTCGGCGCGTTCGAGCGCCGCGGCCCGGCGCTCGCCCAACGCCACCACGTCGCTCTCCGCCGCGGTGCGGCGGGAGGCGGCGTCGTCCGCCGCGGCCTGCGCCGCACGCTCCTCCTCCGCGGTGACCAGGTCCCCGTCCGAGGGGAGGGCGGGACGCGGGTGCTCCGCCGACCCGCACACCGGGCACGGGGCCCCCTCGGCCAGGCCCGACGCCAGCTCGGCGGCCATGTGGGTGATCCGCCGCTCGCGCAGCGCGAGGGCCCGCTCGCGTGCGGCCTGCGCGGCGTCCACGGCGCGGCGGCACCGGGCCTCGGCCTCCTCCAGCTCGCGGCCGAGCCGTTCGTACGCGGCGGCCGCATCCCGGCGGCGCTCCGCGGCGGCCAGGGCGGTTCCGGCGGACTCCACCTGCCCGGCCAGGTCGCGGACCCGGCGCAGTTCGCCTGTCAGGGACTCGACCCGGGGAGGCAGGGAGAGGGCCCGCTCGCGCAGGCGCGCCGACTCCTCGCGGGTGCGGTCCAGGCGCGCGGTGAGCTCGTCGACGGAGCGGCCCAGGGCGCGGCGCCGTCCGGCGTCCCCGCGGAGGTGCTCGAGGCGGGCCAGTTCGGCACGGCGCTCCTGCTCGGCGGCGCGCAGCGCCTCCTGGGGCCGGAGCGGTTCCGGGGCGGGGGGGGGCGGGCCCGGCGCCCCCCGCCCCGGCGGGGGTGTGGTCACGGCCCGGCCGATGCGGGGGGGCCCGGCGGCCAGGGGCGGGTGGGGGGGGACG